>JACSRN010000141.1 GCA_014879735.1 Paracoccaceae bacterium | reverse complement strand
TCCGTCGTCGGCAGCGTCAGATGTGTATAAGAGACAGTGCCGCGGTCATCGAGAAACGGGTTCAGCTCCACGAGATCGAGCGAGGTGACAAGACCCGATTCATGCAACAATTCCATCACCAGATGCGCCTCGCGGAAGGTGGTTCCCCCGGGAACGGTGGTGCCCACCGCCGGCGCGATCGAAGGGTCGAGGAAATCGACGTCGAGCGAGACATGCAGCATGCCGCCGGCCTCGCGCACCGCGGCCAGGAATTCGCGCAGCGGTGCCACGATGCCGCGTTCGTCGATCACCCGCATGTCGTTGATCTGGATGTCGCGTTCCTGCATCGCCGCCTGTTCCGCCGGATCGACCGAGCGGATGCCGAACATGCAGATCCGCTCTGCCGGGACCGGGGCGGGAAAGGCCGGAAAGGCGTCGAACCCGTCGCGGCCGTTGATATAGGCCAGCGGCGTGCCGTGCAGGTTCCCGGTCGAGGTGGTCAGCGGCGTATGGAAATCGGAATGCGCATCGAGCCACAGCAGGAACAGCGGCCGGCCGCTGCGCCGGGCAAAGGCCGCGGCCCCCGCGGCACTGCCAAGCGCGAGCGAATGGTCCCCGCCCATCACCACGGGCAGGCCGCCGGCCGAGAGCGCGTCATCGACACGGTCCATCAGCGCGCGGGTCCAGGCGACGGTCTCGGGCAACTGGTCGACGACGGGATTGGCGCAGGCGATATCGGCCGGTGGTCCGGGATCGACATCGCCCCAGTCCTCGACCTCATGCAGTTCCGAGGCGATCTCGCGGGCGATGCCGGCCACGCGATAGGCGGCGGGGCCCATCAGGCAGCCGGGGCGGCGCTGGCCGGAATCGACGGGCGCGCCGATCAGGATGGTACGGGCCATGGCTCTCTCCTTGCGGTTTGCGCCGCAAGAGATAGCGCGGATCGCGCCCCGGGGCCAAGCCCGCGCCATCACGGAACGCGGCGCATCCGCACAGGGGCATTGGAACGCGCGCTCTGGCCGGCTATTCTGGCGCCAGACCGCAAGGAGAGCCTGATGATCGTCGAGCTGGGACATTTCGCGCTGATTCTGGCGCTGACGGTGGCTGTGGTGCAGACGGTGCTGCCGCTCTGGGGGGCGCAACGCGACAATCCGGCGCTGATGGCGGTGGCGGCACCGGCCGCGGTGGCACAATTCGCGCTGGTGGCGCTGGCCTTCGGGGTGCTGACCTGGGCATTCGTCGTGTCGGATTTCTCGCTGGCGGTCGTGGCCAACAATTCGCATACGCTGAAGCCGATGCTCTACAAGGTCACGGGCGTCTGGGGCAATCACGAGGGTTCGCTGTTGCTCTGGGTGCTGATCCTGGCGCTGTTCGGCGCCGTGGCGGCGATCTTCGGCACCTCGTTGCCGGCGCGGCTGCGGGCGCGGGTGCTGGCGGTGCAGGGCTCGATCGGCGCGGCGTTTCTGGCCTTCCTCGTCTTCACCTCGAACCCGTTCTGGCGGCTGGTGACGCCGCCGCTGGACGGGGCCGACATGAACCCGTTGCTGCAGGATCCCGGCCTCGCCTTCCATCCCCCCTTCCTCTATCTCGGCTATGTCGGTCTCAGCATGGCGTTTTCCTTTGCCGTTGCCGCTTTGATCGAGGGCCGGGTCGATGCCGCCTGGGCGCGCTGGGTGCGGCCCTGGACGCTGACCGCCTGGGTCTTCCTGACCATCGGCATCGCGCTCGGGTCGTGGTGGGCCTATTACGAGCTGGGCTGGGGCGGCTTCTGGTTCTGGGATCCGGTCGAGAATGCCTCGTTCATGCCCTGGCTCTTTGCGGCGGCGCTGCTGCATTCCGCCATCGTGGTCGAAAAGCGCGAAAGCCTGAAAAGCTGGACGATCCTTCTTGCCATCCTGGCTTTCGGCTTCTCGCTGCTGGGCACCTTCCTGGTCCGGTCGGGCGTCATCACCTCGGTGCATTCCTTCGCCAGCGATCCGACGCGCGGCGTCTTCATCCTTGGCCTGCTGGCCTTTTTCACCGGCGGGGCGCTGACGCTGTTTGCGCTGCGTGCCGGCTCGATGGAGGGCAAGGGTGTCTTCGCGCTCATCAGCCGCGAAAGCGCGCTGGTGGCGAACAACATCCTTCTTGCCGTCTCGGCGATGGTCGTCTTCATCGGCACGATCTGGCCGCTTGCGGCCGAGCTGCTGATCGGGCGCACCGTTTCGGTGGGCGAGCCGTTCTTCAACGCGACCTTCACGCCATTCTTCGTGGCGCTGGCGGTGATCCTGCCGGCGGGCGCCATGCTGGCCTGGAAGCGGGGGGATCTGCCGCGCGCGCTGCGCCAGCTGGTGCCGGCGCTGCTGCTGGCCGGGGCGTTTGCCGCGCTGGCCTTTGCGCTGCAGACCGGACGGTCGGCGCTGGGGCCGATCGGGCTCTTTCTCGGCACCTGGGTGATCTTCGGCGCCGTGACCGATCTCTGGCTGCGGACCGGCCGGTCGGGCAACCGCCTGTCGCGCCTGTCGCGCCTGCCGCGGGCGGACTGGGGCAAGGCCACCGCCCATTCCGGCCTGGGGGTCGTGATCCTGGCCGTGGCCGCACTGCATGCCTGGAAGATCGAGGTCGTGACCGTGGTCGACACCGGCGGCAGCTTCAGCCTCGGCGCCTATGACGTGCTGCTGAAGGAGGTGAAACAGGTCGCGGGGCCGAATTACGTCTCGACCACGGCCGAGATGGTGGTCACGAAGGGCGGTGCGGACTTCGCCACGCTTTACCCCGAGAAGCGGGTCTATCCGGTGCAGGCCATGCCCACGACCGAGGCGGCGATCGGCTATGGCCCCTTCGCCGATGTCTATCTGGTGATCGGCGATCCGCAGGCCGGCGGCGGCTGGGCGGTGCGCGGCTATGTCGAGCCGATGGCGAACTGGCTCTGGGCCGGCGCGGCGCTGATGGCGCTGGGCGGAATTCTCAGCCTGTCGGACCGGCGCTATCGCGTGGCCGCCGGCGCCCGCCGCGCCGTGCCGCAGGGAGTGCCCGCGGAATGAGCCGGCGCGGAGCGAAGCGGCTGGCGCTGGCGCTGGTGCTGATCCTTGCCGCCGGTGCCGCGCCGGCCGTCCAGCCCGATGAAATCCTGGCCGACCCCGCGCTCGAGGCGCGGGCGCGCGAGATCGGCCGCGAGATCCGCTGCCCGGTCTGCCAGGGCGAATCGATCGACGACAGCAATGCGCCGATCAGCCGCGACCTGCGCATCATCCTGCGCGAGCGGCTGGTGGCCGGCGACACCAACGACGAGGTGATCGACTATCTTGTCGACCGCTACGGCGAGTTCATCCTGTTCAAGCCGCGGGCGACCGGCGCGAACTGGATCCTCTGGCTGGCCGGCCCGGTGATGCTGGTTGCCGCCGGCGGCGTGGCGGTGCTGGCCCTGCGGCGCAAATCGGCGCCCGAACCGGCGCTGTCGCCCGAAGAGCAGGCGCGGCTGGCCGAGCTGATGCGGGAGTGATGCCAGCGCCGGCGCGGCGGCGGCGGTCCTGCCGCCCGCCTGTGCCGGGCCGTCGACGGCCCGGCAACCGGCACCTTGGCCCAGACCCGACCTTGATCTGACCTTGATCTGACCTTGATCTGATCTTGACGCGGCGTTGACCTGACGTTTCGACGTGACGTTTCGCGGGCAGGCGGCGCCGGCCTTTGCTAGGCTGCCCGAAAGGGAGGCCCCGATGACCGATACCACCATCCGCGTCACTGCCGAAGACGGCGTGACCACCATTGCCATGAACCGTCCCGAGGTGATGAACGCGCTGTCCTCGCAGATGCGGCGCGAACTGATCGCGGCCTTCGATGCCGCCCGCGACGCCCGGGTCATCGTTCTGACCGCGACGGGCCGCGCCTTCTGTTCGGGTCAGGACCTGCAGGATGCGCAATCCATCGAGGCGGTGGATTTCGAGCGCATCCTGAACGAGGAATACGTGCCGCTTCTGACCCGGATCACCGAGGCGCCGATGCCGGTCATCGCCGCGGTGAACGGCGCCGCGGCCGGGGCGGGCGCCAATCTGGCGCTGGCCTGCGACGTGGTGATCGCGACCGAGAGCGCGGCCTTCATCCAGGCCTTCACCCGGATTGGCCTGATCCCCGATGCCGGTGGCACCCACTGGCTGCCGCGGCAGGTCGGCCTTGCCCGCGCCATGGGGGCGGCGCTGTTCGCCGACCGGATCCCGGCGCGGCAGGCCGCCGACTGGGGCATGATCTGGGAGGCGGTGCCCGATGCCGAATTCGCGGCCGTGGTCGCAGCCCGCGCCCGGCACCTGGCGAATGGCCCGACCCTGGCCTATCGCGCGCTGAAACGGGCGCTGCGTGGCAGTTTCGACACCGATCTTGCCGGCGCGCTGGCGCTGGAGGCGCGGCTGCAGGGCGAATGCGGCCGTTCGGCCGATTTCCGCGAGGGCGTGATGGCGTTTCTGGAGAAACGCAGCCCGCGCTTCACCGGCAGCTGAGCCGATCGGCCTCCGTCCGCCGTGCCCGGGGTGCGCGGCGGGGCCTCCGGCCGGGGGGTATTTGGATCAAGAGGAAGGGGCTTGTGCTTTCGCCCGCGGTCCGGGCAGATGGCGCGACAGCGAAGGAGGCTGCGATGGAGCCCGACCGCGACGATGTCGTCCGCGCCTATTACCGCATCCGGCGGATGCTTGGCTGGCTGGGGCTGGCGCTGCCGCTGATGCTGATCCTTGGCGGGTGGCTGTCGAAGGGGGCGGTGGAGCCGTCGATCTCGGATTACTATCACACGCTGATGCGCGATGCCTTTGTGGGCGTGCTGACGGCGATCGGGCTGTTCCTGATTACTTATCCCGGCCATTCCCGCCGGCCGGGCGAGCATCTGTCGGATGACATGATCACCACGCTGGCCGGGGTCGCCGCCTTCGGCGTTGCCTATTTCCCGAACGAGGTCAGGACGAATGCCAATCTGCTTGGCTCGATCACCCAGCAGATGCTGGGCTACAAGCTGGCCGCGGGCGCGCATTACTTCTCGGCCATCGTCTTTCTGTCCGCGCTGGCCGCCATGTGCCTGCGCAAGTTCGCCCGCACGGCGCGACCGCTGCGCCGCCGCATCTACCGGGCCTGCGGCTGGACCATCGTCGCGATGACCCTGGCGGTCATCGTCGCCAGCTGGTTCAAGATCATGGGCCCCGAGGCGCCGCAGGCGGTGGTGAACGGCGGCCTTCTGGTGCTGTGGTTCGAAGCCATCGCGGTCTGGGCCTTCGCGCTGGCCTGGCTGGTCAAGGGCCGGGTGGAGGAGCGGCTGGTCCGCCGCCACTGACGGGCCGCGGCCGGGCCGGGCCGGGCAGGCGCGGGGCGGAGGCAGAGGTCGGGGCCGGTCAGGCCCCGCGCGACATGGCGGCCACGCCCGTCCGGGCGATTTCCTTCAGGCCCAGCGGGCGCATCAACTCGGCAAAGGCATCGATCTTGGCCGGTGTCCCGGTCATTTCGAAGACGAAGCTGTCCAGCGTCGAATCGACCACGCTGGCGCGAAAGATCTCGGCCAGCCGCAGCGCCTCGATCCGGGGTTCGCCCCGGCCCGAAACCTTGATCAGCGCCAGTTCCCGCTGCACGCAGGGACCCTCGGCCGTCAGGTCGTGGACTTCGTAGACCGGCACCATGCGCGAGAGCTGGGCTTCGATCTGGTCGACGACGGCAGGCGTGCCGCGGGTGACGATGGTGATGCGCGAGCGGTGGCCGGTATGGTCCACCTCTGCCACGGTCAGGCTGTCGATATTGTAGCCGCGTCCCGAGAACAGGCCGATGACCCGGGCCAGGACGCCCGGCTCGTTTTCCACGATCACCGCAAGCGTGTGGCTTTCCTCGACCTCGCTGTGGCTGTCGCGCAGGTCATAGGCCGAATGGCTGGTCGAGCCCTTCTTGATATTCAGCGCAGACATGTCTTCTGCCCTTTCATCTGTCCAAAATATTCCTGGGATAGTCCATTGGTTGCGCCATCGGTTCGGGAAACCGATGGGCCGGGGGGCCGGCCCCCGGCCCGAGATCTCAGACCAGCACAGCGCCGGACTTGAAGGCCTCGGCATCGGCGGACAGCAGCATCTCGTTATGGGGCTTGCCGCTGGGGATCATCGGGAAGCAGTTCTCGTGCTTCTCCACCCGGCAGTCGAAGATCACCGGACCGTCATAGGCCAGCATCTCCTGGATCGCCTCGTCCAGATCCTTTGGATCGGTGCACTGGATGCCCTTGCAGCCGAAAGCCTCGGCCAGTTTCACGAAATCGGGCAGCGATTCGGACCAGGAAGAGGAATAGCGCTCGCCATGCAGCAATTCCTGCCACTGGCGCACCATGCCGAGGCGTTCGTTGTTCAGGATGAACTGCTTGACCGGGGCGCGGAACTGCATGGCCGTGCCCATCTCCTGCATGTTCATCAGCCAGGACGCCTCGCCGGCGACATTGATCACCAATGCATCGGGATGCGCCACCTGCACACCGATGCTGGCTGGCAGGCCGTAGCCCATGGTGCCGAGGCCGCCGCTGGTCATCCAGCGGTTCGGTTCGTCAAAGCCCAGATACTGCGCCGCCCACATCTGGTGCTGGCCCACCTCGGTGGTGATATAGCGGTTGCGGCCCCTGGTCAGGGCCTCCAGCCGCTGCAGCGCATATTGCGGCTTGATCGTCTTGTCCGACGGCGCATAGGCCAGGCAGTTCACCTTCTTCCATTCGCCGATCTGCGCCCACCATTTCGACAGCGCCTCGCGGTTCACCTTGCGACCGCGCGCCTTCCAGATCTTCAGCAGATCCTCCAGCACATGGCCCACATCGCCGAGGATCGGGATGTCGACATGGATCACCTTGTTGATCGACGAGGGGTCGATGTCGATATGCGCCTTCTTCGAGCGCGGGCTGAAATCCTTCACCCGGCCGGTGATCCGGTCGTCGAACCGGGCGCCGATGTTGATCATCAGGTCGCAGCCATGCATGGCGAGGTTGGCCTCATAGAGGCCGTGCATGCCCAGCATGCCGAGCCAGTTCTTGCCCGAGGCCGGATAGGCGCCCAGGCCCATCAGCGTGGAGGTGACGGGAAAGTCGGTCGCATCGGCCAGTTCGCGCAGCAGCTGGCTGGCGCCGCGCCCCGAGTTGATCACGCCGCCGCCGGTGTAGAGGATCGGCCGTTCGGCGGTTTCCATCAATTCGACCAGTCGGGTGATCCGGTCGATATCGCCCTTCACCCGCGGCGCGTAGTGATCGGTCCTGGCCTTCTCGGGCCGGGTATATTCGGCATTTGCGAACTGCACGTCCTTGGGGATGTCGACCAGCACCGGGCCGGGGCGGCCCGCCTTGGCCACATGAAAGGCCTGATGGATGGTTTCCGACAGTTTCGCCGTGTCCTTCACCAGCCAGTTCATCTTGGTGCAGGGCCGGGTGATGCCCACGGTATCGGCCTCCTGAAAGCCGTCGGTGCCGATCATGAAGGTCGGCACCTGGCCGGTCAGCACGACGATCGGGATCGAATCCATCAGCGCATCGGTCAGCCCGGTCACGGCATTGGTTGCCCCCGGGCCGGATGTCACCAGCGCCACGCCCACCTTGCCGGTGGAGCGCGCATAGCCTTCGGCCATGTGCACCGCGCCCTGTTCGTGGCGGACAAGGATGTGGCGGATGTCGTTCTGCTGGAAGATTTCGTCATAGATCGGAAGGACGGCGCCGCCCGGGTAGCCGAAAACGACATCGACCCCCTGATCCTTCAGGGCCTGAACCACCATCCGTGCGCCGGTCATCTGACGTGTCATCGCTCTTTCTCCACTCGCGTCCCGCGTTCGACAATGAAAAACCCCCGGGGGCGATCCGGGGGCGCATGGAAACCATCATGGTCTGCCGTCACCGGCCCATGCGCCAAAAGCCCCCGCTTACAAGAATAAGGCTCATCTTCGCCCTCCGTTTCATCGTCGGCCGGGACCTTAGGGTGCCGCAAAACGGCCGTCAATGGCAAAAACACATGAAAAATGTCGTGTGGGGGATCAAAATTGAACGATTGTTGCTGTATCCGGCGAAAACCGGCAATTTCCGTAAAGGTCGGATGCGGCGGATGGGGCAGGGCGTCCGAGTCGCGATCCGCTCTTGCCAGCGGACCCCGCCCGGCGTCTGATGCGGTCAGCGCCCGTCACAGGGGCGCCATTGCGCAAAGGAGGCGTCATGAAGGTATATTTCGCGCCGGGCACCTGCTCGCTGGCGACGCTGATCGTGCTGGAGGAGATTTCGGCCGTCTACCAGACGGAACGGGTGGATCTGGCGAAGAAGCTTACCGAGACCGGCGAGGATTATCGCCGGATCAACCCGCGCGGCGCGGTGCCGGCGCTGCTGATGGACAATGGCGAGGTGCTGACCGAAAACACGGCGATCATGCAATATGTCTGCGACAGCCTGGCGCCGGGCTATCTGCCGGCCGGCGGCACGGTGGCCCGCGCGCGGGTGCTGGAGGCGCTGAGCTATATCGGCTCGGAGGTGCACAAATCCTATTCGCCGCTGTTCCGCCCCATGGCCGAGGATCTGCGCGCGGCGCAGATCGCGGTGCTTGATGCGCGGCTTGCGGTGGTCGAGGGCTGGCTGGCCGACGGACGGTCCTACCTGACCGGCGAAGGATTCGGCCCGCAGGACGCCTATCTCTATACCGTGACCGGCTGGTCGCAGGGGTTGGGGCACGACCTGTCGGCCTTTCCCGCGATCCTTGCCCATCGCGCCCGCGTGGGGGAGCGGCCTTCGGTCCAGCGTGCGCGGGCGCGAAGCGCCGGGTGACGGGCTGCGGCCCGGGGGCCGCGTCCGACGTGCTGCGAAAACGGGCAGTCCTGCCCGGCTTGCGGCATTCCGTAACGTCACCTTGCGCCGCATCGCGATAACTCGCCCGTCCTGCGCGCCGGTGGACAAAAACGGATTGCATCGGCCCGGCAGCCGGCTAGGCTTTCATCCGAAACAAGCGGCCCGCGGTGAAGCGCGGGCCTCCACTCGGAGGAGACCAGATGGATCGTCGTTCTTTCCTGACCAAGGGCACCATAGGTGGCATCGGTGCGGCCGGAGCCGCCGCACTGGCTGCACCGGCCCTCGCGCAGAGCGCGCCGAAAGTGACCTGGCGTCTGACCTCGTCCTTCCCCAAATCGCTGGATACGATCTACGGCGGCGCGGATGTGCTGTCGAAGATGGTGTCGGAAGCCACCGACGGCAACTTCCAGATCCAGCCCTTTGCCGCGGGCGAGATCGTTCCCGGCCTGCAGGCGGCCGATGCCGTCAGCGAGGGAACGGTCGAGGCCTGCCATACGGTCGGCTACTATTACTTCGGCAAGGATCCGGCGTTTGCCATTGCGGCGGCAGTGCCGTTCTCGCTGTCGGCGCGCGGCATCAATGCCTGGCACTACCATGGCGGCGGCATCGACCTCTACAATGAGTTCCTGAGCAGCTACAATCTCTTCGCACTGCCCGGCGGCAATACCGGCGTGCAGATGGGCGGCTGGTTCCGCAAGGAAATCAACACGGTCGAGGATCTGAAGGGCCTGAAGTTCCGCGTCGGCGGCTTTGCCGGCAAGGTGCTGGAACGCCTGGGCGTCGTGCCGCAGCAGATTGCCGGCGGCGATATCTATCCGGCGCTGGAGAAGGGCACCATCGACGCCGCCGAATGGGTCGGCCCCTATGACGACGAGAAGCTCGGCTTCTTCAAGGTCGCGCCCTACTACTACTATCCCGGCTGGTGGGAAGGCGGCCCGACCGTCCACTTCATGTTCAACAAGGCGGCCTATGAAAGCCTGCCGCCGGTCTATGCCTCGCTGCTGCGCACCGCGGCCCAGGCTGCGGATGCGAACATGCTGCAGATGTACGACTACAAGAACCCGGCGGCGATCAAGTCGCTGGTCGGGCAGGGCGCGCAGCTGAAGCCGCTGAGCAAGGAAATCCTCGAAGCCTGCTTCGATGCGGCGAATGCCACCTATGCCGAGATGGAAGCGGTGAATGCGCCCTTCAAGAAGATGTGGGAGTCGATCAAGGCCTTCCGCAGCGAATATTACACCTGGGCGCAGGTCGCCGAATACAACTACGACACCTTCATGATGATCCAGCAGAACGCCGGCAAGCTCTGATCAAGCTCTGATCCGGCCGGCCGCAGATCGCAAGGCCAGGACCCCGGCGCCGCAAGGTGCCGGGGTTTTCCTTTGCGCGGCGGGGGTCGGATCGGCGGCGTGGCCGCGCGGGCCTGCCGCAAAGGAGGTTGCCGCAAAAGACGACGGGCGACGCCGCGGCGCCGCCCGTCCTGCCATGTCGTGGCCCGGCGCTGGGGTCAGGGGGCGGGTTCGGCCGGTGCGAGGCCCGGCGGCAGCCCGCCGCCCAGGCCGCTGCCGCCGCCTGCGCCGCTGTCCGTGCCATCGGCTCCGGGTGCCGCCGGGGCCGCGCCTTCAGGCGCCGGCGC
>JACSRN010000023.1 GCA_014879735.1 Paracoccaceae bacterium | reverse complement strand
TTCCATGGTGGCCTTGTCGGTCTCGATCTCGGCCAGGATCTGCCCGGACTTGACCGTGTCGCCTTCCTTGACCAGCCATTTGGCCAGCGTGCCTTCCTCCATGGTCGGAGACAGCGCGGGCATCAGAATTTGCGTGGCCATGTTCCCCTCCCTCAGCGATAGCAGACCGATTTCACCGCGGCGACGACTTCGGCCGGGGTGATCAGTGCCAGTTTTTCCAGATTGGCCGCATAGGGCATCGGCACATCCTTGCCGGTGCAGGTGACGACCGGCGCGTCGAGATGGTCGAAGGCGCGCTGCATGATGGTCGAGGCAAGGTGGTCGCCGATAGACCCCACCGGGAAGCCCTCTTCCACCGTGACGCAGCGGTTCGTCTTCATCACGCTGGCAATCACCGTGTCATAGTCGATGGGCCGCAGCGTGCGCAGGTCGATCACCTCGGCGCTGATCCCCTCTTTCGCCAGGTCCTCGGCGGCGGCGAGCGCATGGCCCATCCCGATGCCGAAGGAGACGATGGTCACATCGCTGCCTTCGCGCCAGATCGAGGCCTTGCCGAAAGGCACGATGAAATCCTCGCCCAGAGGCACCTCGAACGACCGGCCGTAGAGGATTTCGTTTTCCAGGAAGACCACCGGATTGGGATCGCGGATCGCCGATTTCAGCAGGCCTTTCGCATCGGCCGCCGAATAGGGCATGCAGACCTTCAGCCCGGGAAGCGCTGCGTACCAGGCGGCATAGTCGTGGCTGTGCTGCGCCCCGACCCGGGCCGCGGCGCCATTGGGGCCGCGGAAGACGATCGGGCTGCCCATCTGGCCACCCGACATATACAGCGTCTTGGCGGCGGAATTGACGATATGGTCCATCGCCTGCATGGCGAAGTTGAAGGTCATGAACTCGACGATGGGTTTCAGGCCGGCCCAGGAGGCGCCGACGCCGATCCCGGCAAAACCCATCTCGGTGATCGGGGTGTCGACCACGCGGCGGGCACCGAATTCATCCAGCAGGCCCTGGCTGATCTTGTAGGCGCCCTGGTATTCGCCGACCTCCTCGCCCATCAGAACGATGCTCGGGTCGGCGCGCATCTCTTCGGCCATGGCCTCGCGCAGGGCCTCGCGCACGGTCATGGTCTTGGTGGCCACGCCTTCGGGCAGGTCGGTATGGGGCCAGCCTTTCGCGGCCTGCACCGGGGCGGCGGCGGGGGCCGCCGGCACGGCGGCCACGGCCGGCGCCGCGGGGGCAGCAGCCTCAACGGCGGCGGCAGGGGCAGGGGCCGCGTCCGAAACGCTTTCGCCCTCTTCCACCAGCACGGCGATCGGCGCGTTCACCTTCACGCCCGCCGCGCCCTCGGGGACCAGCAGTTTCCCGACGATGCCTTCATCCACCGCCTCGAATTCCATCGTGGCCTTGTCGGTCTCGATCTCGGCGATGATCTGGCCGGATTTGACCGTATCGCCCTCTTTCACCAGCCATTTCGCCAGCGTCCCCTCCTCCATGGTCGGAGACAGCGCGGGCATCAGAACTTGCGTTGCCATGATTTCTCCTCCCTCAGGCGGTGATGTCGGTCCAGAGTTCGCCCTGCGGCGGCTCGGGGCTTTCCTTCGAGAACTCGGCCGCCTCGTTCACCAGCGCCTTGATCTCCTTGTCGATGGCCTTCAGCTCCTCGTCCGAGGCCAGCCCGCCCTGCGTCAGCAGATCGCGCACATGTTCGATGCAGTCCTTCTCGGTCTTGACCTTCTCGACCTCCTCGCGGGTACGGTATTTCGCGGGGTCGGACATCGAATGCCCGCGGTAGCGATAGGTCATCATCTCAAGAATATAGGGGCCCTTGCCGGCGCGGCAGTGTGCCACCGCCTTCTCGCCCGCAGCCTTGACCGCCAGCACATCCATGCCGTCGACCTGCTCGCCCGGGATGCCATAGGCCACGCCGCGCTCGAACAGGGTCTTCGACTTGGTGGAGCGCTTGACCGAGGTGCCCATGGCGTATTGGTTGTTCTCGATGACGAAGATCACCGGCAATTCCCAGAGTTCGGCCATGTTGTAGGTTTCGTAGACCTGGCCCTGATTGGCCGCGCCATCGCCGAAATAGGTGAAGGTCACGTTGTCGTTGCCAAGGTATTTGTCGGCGAAGGCCAGGCCGGCGCCCAGCGGCACCTGCGCGCCGACGATGCCGTGGCCGCCGTAGAAGTGCCGCTCCTTCGAGAACATGTGCATGCTCCCGCCCTTGCCCTTGGAATAGCCGCCGATGCGCCCGGTCAACTCGGCCATCACGCCCCTCGGGTCCATGCCGCAGGCCAGCATGTGACCGTGGTCGCGATAGCTGGTGATGCGCTTGTCGCCCTCTTTCGTCGCGGCCTCCAGACCGACGACCACCGCTTCCTGCCCGATGTAGAGGTGGCAGAAACCGCCGATCAGGCCCATGCCGTAAAGCTGGCCCGCCTTTTCCTCGAACCGGCGGATCAACAGCATGTCGCGGTAATATTGCAGCAACTCGTCCTTCCGGACGTTGGGACGAGCCTCCTCGGGCTTGCGTGCCATCGCTCTCCTCCGGGCAAATGGTTTAGCGTTAAACCATCACTAGCCTATCGGCCTTTGCGGGGCAAAGCAAAAAGCATTGCGCGGCATGCAACCGATGCGGGCGGTTTTTGCAAGGCGGCGCCGGCGCGCCTGGCCGGGGGCAGGCCGCAGGCAATGGCGGTCAGCGCAGCGTGATTTCGTCGGGGCGCATGTAGCCCAGCACGTCGCGGGCCTGCTGATCGAGAAGGTCGAGGTCGAGATAGGCGTCAGACAGCCGGCGCGTCAGGTTCTGCACCTGGTCCAGCTCTGCCTTCAGCCGGTCGCGCTCGGTCCGCAGGCTGTCGGCCTCGGCATTGATCTCGACCCGGCGGAACACGCCGAAATCGCCCTGCACTGCGGCAAAGGTGAAATATCCGCCCAGACTGAAAACGAGGCCGAAATAGATCAGCCCGCCCAAGTTTCGCCGCGCCGCCATATGGCTCATCTGCAGGTCCCGTCGCGCGCCCCCAGACCGGGGCGTGCCGAATCATGCCACAGCCGATTCGGGAAGGGAATCCTGAAAATCGGCGGACAGGGCGGGGGGCGGCAGCGGGCGGCCGCGCCCGGGGCCAGCATCCGGCCCGGTCGCCTTCAGACCGAATCGTACTGGACGTCGGTTTCGTATATCGCCTTGAAATCGTGGCAGGCCCCGCCCGGGATCAGCGCCTCGTCGCGGGCTTCGCAGACCCTGGCCGTGACCGTGGCGCTCAGCCTGCCATAGCTGTCCGACCCGTCCTTGCCGCGTTTCACCGACGTCAGCGTCAGCTTCGCGGGACCTTTCGCCATCAGCGATCTGTCGCTTTGGCCGCCGAGATTGCGGATCTCGACCGTGACGTTGCGGGTTCTTTTCGGGCCGTCGGGCAGCTTGTCGAAAATGCCCTGAACCACGACGATATCGGCCTCGGCATCGGGATTGCCGTCGGGATAGGCGCCGAGCGACAGCAGGAACCGGCCGGTGGCCTTGCAGGAGCCGTCGCCGGAGCAGTCGTAATGGTCGCGGAACTGGACCGAGGCGTCGAATGCCCCGATGGAGAAGTCGAAGGTGGTATAGCTGCGCGGCGCGCCATCGAGGCTGATGCTGGCTTCGCCCAGAACCCAGGGATAGCCTTCGGGCGGATCGGGAGAGATCGCCTGCGGCTCTTGGGCGGTTGCGGCGGCAGCGGGCAGCAGCGCCAGGGCAAGCAGCATTGCGCGACAGGACAGCGGCATCGTGGCTCCATCGTGAAAAAGGGCGCCCTCGGGGGCGCCCCATCCTGTCATCCCGCCCGAAGGGTGGGAAGTGCGGAGTTCCTTAGCCGGCGACCGAGGCCGCGTAGATCGAGGCGATCGTTTCGTCCAGCATCGCGTCGAATTCCGCATCGCTCTGCTGGGCGCTCAGCCCCTCGGTCAGGGCGCGGCTGAAGCTGGCGATCATGCCCCGGTTGCGGGCAAGGATCGCATTCGCCTCGGCACGCTTGTAGCCGCCCGACAGCGCCACCACCTTCAGCACCTTGGGATGGTCGACGAGCGGCGCATAGAAATTGTCCACGCTCGGCAGCGACAGTTTCAGCATGATCTGCTCGCCCGCGGGCAGCGCATCCAGGCCCTTCAGGATCGCATCGCGCAGGATCGCCTCGGCTTCGGCCTTGTCGGCGATGGAAATCGTCACCTCGGGTTCGAGGATCGGCATCAGCCCGTGCGAGGCGACCTGGGCGCCCACCGCGAACTGCTGGTCCACCACCGCCTGAATACCCTTCGCATTCGCGGCCGAGATGACCGAGCGCTCCTTGGAGCCGTAGATCCCGGCCTTTGCCGCCCGGGCAAGCAGCGTGTCGAGATAGGGCATCGCCTTGAGCACCTGGCAGCCGTCCACCTCGTCCTCAAGCCCCTTGTCGATCTTCAGGAACGGCACGACATGGCGGTTCTGCCACAGATAGGTGGCGGTCGGGATGCCGTCGATCTCGCGGTCCATCGTCTGTTCGAACAGGATCGCGCCCACCACCCGGTCGCCGGTGAAGGCGGGCGACTTGATGATCCGCGTGCGCATGGCATGGATCAGGTCGAACATCTCGGACTCGTCCTTCCAGCTTCCGTCCGGGATGCCGTATTGCTTCAGCGCCTTGGGCGTCGAGCCGCCCGACTGGTCCAGCGCCGCGATGAATCCCTTGCCGCCGGCGATCTGCGCCGTCATTTCCGCCTTGGTCATGCTGTTCCTTCCCTGACTTGCGGCCCGAGCGGGCCTTTCCGGCCGGGCATAGCGCGCGCGCGCAAGCCCCGCAATCGTGATGATGCTAGCGGCGGCGCAGAAATTGCCCTGCGACGAAGGTGACAAGGCGGCGCGGCACCAGGCGCGGCAGGAAGGCGAAGATCCGGTTGTCGATCCCGGTCACGGTGATGCGGCGGCCGCGCTTCATCGCCGTCCAGCCCGCCGCCGCCACGCTTTGCGCCGTGGGCATCGGCAGCCGCTGGATCAGCGTCTCGTCCGCGAAGCCGCCTGCGCGGAAAAAGTCGGTGCGGGTCGCGCCGGGGCAAAGCGCCGTGACCGTGACGCCGGCAGGTGCCAGTTCGGCAGCCGCAGCTTCGGACAGCGACAGCAGGTAGGCCTTGGTCGCATGATAGACCGCCATGCCCGGGCCGGGCATGAAAGCTGCGGCCGAGGCGACGTTCAGGATGCGTCCCTGGCCGCGCTGCGCCATTTCGACGGCTGCGGCCTTCATCAGCACGGTGGCCGACAATACGTTGACCATCACCGAGGCATATTCGCGTGCCCAGAGTGCGGGATCCGCGAACCCGCCGCCCGCCGCAAGGCCGGCGTTGTTGACCAGGATCGATATCTCGCGCCCGCCCGCCACGGCGCGCGCCCAGAGCTTCTCGGCCTCGCCCTCCACCGAAAGATCGGCCGGCAGCACCAGGGCCTCGACGCCGAAACGCCCCGAAAGATCAGCCGCCACCGCCTCCAGCAGCTCGGTCCGGCGGGCAGAGAGGATCAGCATATGGCCATCGGCCGCCGCAAGCTGCGCGAATTCGCGGCCCAGCCCTTCGGATGCCCCGGTGATCAGAACCCAGCCCATCGCTGTCGCCTTTCCCCGTGGCGCGCGGCCGGCGGCCCGATCACGGCGGCTGTGGGCGGGGCATCCCCGCCCCGTCCGGGATCAGGCGTTCAGCGCGGCGACGCCCGGCAGTTCCTTGCCTTCCATCCATTCAAGGAAAGCACCCCCCGCAGTGGAAATGAAAGTGAAATCTTGCGCCGCACCGGCCTGGTTCAGTGCCGCGACCGTATCGCCGCCGCCGGCGACCGAGACGAGCCGGCCCTCCCGCGTCAGCCGCGCCGCCTCTTTCGCCGCGGCCATGGTTGCGGCATCGAACGGCACCAGTTCGAAGGCACCAAGCGGCCCGTTCCAGAGCAGCGTCCGGCATTCGGCCATCACCGCCTTCAGCGCCGCCACGGTCTGCGGCCCGGCATCGAGGATCATCGCATCTGCGGGGCAGGCATCGGCCGGCACCGTCTCATGTGCGGCATTCGCCTTGAACTCGCGCGCCACGACCACATCCACCGGCAGGTGGATGGTGCAACCCGAGGCCCGGGCCTTTTCCATGATCGCCGCTGCGGTCCCGGCCATGTCGCGCTCGGCAAGCGACTTGCCGACCTCGATCCCCCTGGCGACAAGAAAGGTGTTCGCCATGCCGCCGCCGATGGCCAGGTGGTCGACCTTGCCGACGAGATTGCCCAGCAGGTCGAGCTTGGTCGAGACCTTGGCCCCGCCGACGACGGCGATCACCGGGCGCGCCGGGGTGCCAAGCGCGGCCTCCAGCGCCTTCAGCTCGGCCTCCATCAGCCGGCCCGCCGCCTTGGGCAGCAGCTTTGCCAGGCCCTCGGTCGAGGCATGCGCCCGGTGTGCGGCGGAAAAGGCATCGTTCACGTAGATGTCCCCCAGGCCCGCCATCGCGGCGGCCAGCGCGGGGTCGTTCTTTTCCTCGCCGGGGTGAAAGCGGGTGTTCTCCAGCAGGACCACATCGCCCGGGTTCGCCGCCGCGATCGCCGCCGCCGCCGCTTCGCCCACGCTGTCGGCCCCGAAGACCACCTTGCGGCCAAGCGCGGCCTCAAGCGCGGGGACGACATGGGCAAGGCTCATCTCGGGCACCACCTTGCCCTTGGGCCGGTCGAAATGCGCCAGCAGTACCGGCCTGCCGCCGCGGGCGATGATGTCTTCGACGGTGGGCCGGATCTTGTCGATCCGCGTGGTGTCGGTGACGCGGCCCCCGTCCATCGGCACGTTGATGTCGACCCGCGTCAGCACCACCTTACCCGCCATCGCCAGATCGTCCAGCGTCTTCCAGCCCATGTCCGTCTCCCTCCTGCATGCACGGATCTGTTTCGGTGACATTCCGCCCTCCGTCAACAGATCACACCCATTTGCCCTTCCCCTTGCGGCAAGGCGTCGCTACTTTCCGCCCGCAAATAAACCCTGAAGGACCGAACGATGGCCGAGATCAAGGACCCGGAGAACACGATCATCCTGACACTGAAGGATGGCGAGGTGTGGATCGAACTTCTTGCCGACGTGGCACCGAAACATGCCGAGCGCATGAAGCAGCTTGCCCGCGACAAGGCCTATGACAACGTGGCCTTCCACCGGGTTATCGACGGCTTCATGGCGCAGACCGGCGACGTGGAACATGCCAATATGGAGAAAGACTACAATCCGCGCCGCTCGGGCACTGGCGGTTCGCAATATGCCGACCTGCCGGCGGAATTTTCCAAGCTGCCGCACGACCGCGGCACGCTGGGTGCAGCCCGGTCGCAGAACCCGAACTCGGCCAACAGCCAGTTCTTCATCAACTTCAAGGACAACCACTTCCTGAACGGGCAATATACCGTCTATGGGCGGGTGATCAAAGGCATGGAACATGTCGACGCGATCACCCGCGGCGAGCCGCCGGCCTCGCCCGACCGCATGATCACCGTCCGGGTGGCCGCCGATGTTCAATAAGCTGATTGCGGCGGCCTTCCTGCTGGCGACCCCGGCATTCGCCCAGGAGGTGCCCGACCTGGCCGGCCCGAACCTGGTGATCGAGGTCGCGGGCGAGGCGAACGGCACGGTGGTGATCGACCTTCTGCCCGACGTGGCGCCGAAACATGTGGCCCAGATCGTCGCCCTGGCCAGGGATGGCGCCTATGACGATGTGGTCTTCCACCGCGTCATCGACGGCTTCATGGCGCAGACCGGCGATGTGCAATACGGCAAGGCAAGCGGCGATACCGCGATGGCGGGGATGGGCGGATCCTCCCTGCCGGACCTGCCGGCCGAATTTTCCGACATCTCGTTTCAGCGCGGCATCGTCGGCATGGCGCGCTCGGCCGATCCCGACAGCGCCAACAGCCAGTTCTTCATCATGTTCGCCCCGGGCGAGTTTCTCGACGGCCAGTATACCGTCGTGGGCCGGGTGATCTCGGGCATGGATGTGGTCGACGGGATCAAGCGCGGCACCGGCAGCAATGGCGAGGTCTCGGATCCCGACACCATGGCCAAGGTCAGCGTCGCGGACTGAGGTGCGCAGACTGAGGCGCGCCGGCGTCGGCGCGGGGTGAAGGCGGGGGCAGGGGGCTGCAAGGTCCCTTGCCCTTCTCATTCGCCGAGGCCCCACAACGGGGCTCCGGCAGGCAAGGGCGGCCCGGGCGGACGGGGCAGCTCCCGCCAAGCCCCGCCCTCAGGGCAGGCGGCCGCCGGTGGCCAGTGTAACCCGGTCGGCGGCGGCACGCACCAGCGCCCCGAGCCGGTCGGCGCGGGCCAGATTCATCCGGAACGCCGGACCCGAGACCGACAGGCCCGCCACCGGCTCGCCATGGGCGTTGAAGATCGCCGCGGCGATGCAGCGCATGCCTTCGGCGCGTTCCTGATCGTCGATGGCAAATCCGCGCGCCCGGGTCTGCGCCAGATCCGCCGCCAGCGCCGCCTCGGTTGCGATGCTGCGGCCGGTGAACCCCGGCAGCCCCTTCTGCGCCACGATGCCCGCCACCCGGTCCGCCGGATACCAGGCCAGCAGCGCCTTGCCGATGCCCGAGACATGCATCGGCGCCATGGTTCCCGGTGGAAAGAAGGCGCGGATCGCCTCATGCGTCTCGACCTGGGACAGAAACAGCACCTCGCTGCCGACTTCGACGCCCAGATTGGCGGTCTCGCCGCTGTCGCGCATCAGCGCATCCATCGGCCCGCGCGCGCGTTCGACGACCTTGGTCCGCCGCAGGAAGGCGGTGCCGATCCGGAAGGCCCCGGCACCGATATGCCAGGTCTGGCCCTGATCCTCTGGCTCCACCATGCCATGCCCCTGCAGCGTGATCAGCGCGCGGTAGACCGTGGCCGGGGCCTGATCCGCCGCCTGCGCCAGTTCGCTCAGCGTCAGCCCGGGCGCATCGGCCAGCGTTTCAAGAAGATGCAGCGCCCGATCCAGCGCCTGCACGGTGTTCTGCTCGGTCCGGTCGTTGAAGGCGCGGGGACGGCCGCGCGGGCGGGACGTGTCGGTCATGGTTCAGGCTCCTTGCCGGCGACGTGGCGCTGAAAAACGCCAGAAGCTTGGATTTCCTGGGTTTTAGAGCTTTTTTCGGGAAATGAAAAATTATTTCGAAAAAATTGCCGCCCGCTTCCGTCCATGTCAATCATTGGCCAAGACGTGCAGGAGAGCCCGATGTCCCTTCAGAACCCGGTTTTCATTCCCGGCCCGACCAACATGCCCGATGCAATCCGCAAGGCTTGCGATCTTCCGACGATCGACCATCGCTCGCCGGCCTTTGCGCGGCTGTTCCGGCCGGCGGTCGAAGGCGTGCGGCGCGTTCTGCGCATGGCGGGCGGCGAGGTGATCGTGTTGCCGGCGACCGGCACCGGCGGGTGGGAGGCCGCGGTGACGAACACGTTGTCGCCCGGCGATCATGTGCTGGCCGCGCGCTATGGTATGTTCTCGCAACGCTGGATCGACCTGTGCCGGCGCCACGGGTTGCAGGTCGAGGTTCTGGAAACCCCCTGGGGCCAGGGCGCGCCGGCCGACCGGATCGAGGCGGCGCTGCGGGCCGATACCGGCGGGCGGATCAAGGCGGTGCTGGCCACCCATAACGAGACGGCGACCGGCGTCCGGTCGGACATCGCCGGCATCCGCGGGGCGATGGACCGGGCCGGCCATGGCGCCCTGCTGTTCGTGGACGGCGTGTCCTCCATCGCCTCGATGCCGTTCGAGATGGCGGAATGGGGCGTCGATATCGCGGTGGCCGGCAGCCAGAAGGGCTTCATGTTGCCCGCAGGGCTGGCGATCCTCGGGGTATCCGACAAGGCGCTGGCCGCGATGGAAACCGCCCGTCTGCCACGCTGCTATTTCGATTTCCGCGACATGCTGAAGGCCTATGCCGCAGGCGGCTATCCCTATACGCCGGCGGCCGGGCTGATCGCGGGCCTCGCAAGATCGGTCGAGATGCTGGAGGACGAGGGGCTGCCCGCGGTCTATGCCCGCCACGCCCGGCTGGCCGAGGGCGTGCGCCGTGCGGTGGCGGGCTGGGGGCTGCGGCCCTGTGCCGCGACGCCCGACCTTTGTTCCGACACGGTGACGGCGGTTGTGGTGCCGCCGGGATGCAATGGCACCGATCTGGTGGCGCTTGCCGCCCGGAAATATGGCGTCGCCTTCGGCGTGGGCCTGGGCGAGGTGGCGGGCAAGGTGTTCCGCATCGGCCATCTGGGGATGCTGACCGAGGTGCTGGTGCTGTCGGGCCTGGCCACGGCCGAGATGTGCATGGCCGATCTGGGCTGGCCGGTGCAACTGGGCAGCGGGGTGGCCGCAGCGCAGGAATTCTATCGCGGCAGCGTCCCCGGCATGGCGCTGGCGGCGGAATAGCACGGATGGCCGGGGCCCGGCCCCGCCCGCCGGCATCCGGACCCCTGGCGGGCCGGGCCGGATCGGGGCCGGATCGGGC
>JACSRN010000054.1 GCA_014879735.1 Paracoccaceae bacterium | reverse complement strand
CCCTGAGATGCCCGGGGGCAGCCCCGGGCGCGCGGTCGGCCTGCGGGCAGGCGCGGATGTGGGCCGGTCCCGCCACGGCCAAGGCCCGGGGGCTGCCTCAGGCCAGTCCGGGCAGGATCGTCTTCAACCCGTCCGCCAGCATGGTGACGGCAATCGCGACCAGGATCATCCCCATCAGCCGGGTGACGATGGTCCGCAGCGTCTGCGACATCACCCGGCCGATATCGCCCGCGAACCACAATAGCGTGCCGGTCAGTGCCAGCACCAGAACCAGCGCCACGGCCAGCGCCGCCTGGTCGGCCAGCCCCTTTGCCTGCCCGGTGAACAGCACGATGGTGGCGATGGTCCCGGGGCCGACGATCATCGGAAAGGCCATCGGGTAGAAGGCCACCTGGTCGCGCTGCACAGGCTGGGCCTGTTCGGCCGGCGTTCCGGCATGGGCGCTGTTCGTCCCGTTCAGCATCTGCAATCCGATCAGCATGACGACGATGCCGCCGGCCACGCGGAACTCCTGCACGCCGACACCGAAGACCGACAGCAGCCGCGCCCCGGCGATCGCGACCAGAAAACTCAGAGCCAGCGCATAGCCCGTCACCGCCAGCGCCGTCCGCCGCCGGCTGGCCGGATCCTGCTCCTCGGTCAGGCTCAGGAACACCGGCAGGGCGAGAAACGGGTTCATGATCGCAAAGATGCCGCCGAATGCCTTGATGAAGAATGCGCTGTCCATCCAGCCCTCCTGTTTCGCGCGACCCTGCCAGTTTTCCGCGCCCCGCAAAACCCCCCGCCGGAAATGCGCCCGCCCGGCTTGCGCGGGGCAGGACGCTCCTTTATGCGAAGGGCGCAAGCCCCGGGGGGCCAGCCCGGCCCCCGCGCGTCAAGCGGAATGACCCGATGCCCGACCTGCTGATCGAACTTTTTTCCGAGGAAATCCCCGCGCGCATGCAGCCTGCGGCGCGCGCGGCGCTGAAAAAGCTGGTGACGGACGGCCTGGTCGCGGCGGGCCTGACCTATGCCTCGGCCGGCGCCTTCTCGACCCCTCGCCGCCTGGTGCTGGCCGTCGAGGGCCTGACCGCGGAAAGCCGCCCCCTGCGAGAGGAGCGCAAGGGCCCGAATACCGCAGCCCCCGCCGCCGCCATCGAGGGCTTTCTGCGCTCCACCGGCCTGACGCTCGACCGGCTGGAGCGTCGCGCCGACAAGAAGGGCGAGGTCTTCTTCGCCGTGATCGAAAAGCCCGGCCGCGGGGCGCCCGAGATCGTGGCCGAGGTGCTGGAAGCCGCCATCCGCAGCTTTCCCTGGCCAAAGTCGATGCGCTGGGGATCGGGGTCGCTGCGCTGGGTGCGGCCGCTGCAATCCGTCCTGTGCCTTCTCGTCACCGAGGCGGGGGCCGAGATCGTGCCGCTGGCGGTCGACGGCATCGTCGCCGGCAATACCACCGAAGGCCATCGCTTCATGGGCGAGGGGCGGTTCGCCGTCGCCTCCTTCGACGACTACGCCGCGAAACTGCGCCGTGCGAAGGTCATGCTCGACCCGGCCGAACGCGAGGCGGCGGTCGTGCAGGGCGCCGACAACCTCGCCTTTGCCGCCGGGCTGGAGATCGTCGGCGATGATGCGCTGCAGGCCGAGATCGCCGGTCTCGTCGAATGGCCGGTGCCGCTTCTGGGCCGCATCCCCGAGGCCTTCCTCGCGCTCCCGCCCGAGGTCCTGCAGACCTCGATGAAGGAACACCAGAAGTTCTTCTCC
The DNA here is from genome assembly GCA_014879735.1 of Paracoccaceae bacterium. GTDB lineage: Bacteria > Pseudomonadota > Alphaproteobacteria > Rhodobacterales > Rhodobacteraceae > Pseudogemmobacter. The sequence goes on along the minus strand of JACSRN010000054.1, from coordinate 8,868 downwards.
GCCCGGAACCCCAGGACCGACCGGATCGAGGGCTTCGTGACCATCGCCAATATCGAGACGGCGGACCATGGCGCTACGATCCTGAAGGGCAATCTGAAGGTGCTGGCCGCCCGCCTGTCGGACGCCCGCTTCTTCTGGGAAAACGACCTGCGCGTCGCCCGCGCCGGCATGGACGACTGGGCCGAGGGGCTGAAATCCGTCACCTTCCACAACAGGCTGGGGTCACAGTCCGACCGTATCGCCCGGATCGCCGCGCTGGCGGGCGAGATCGCGCCGCTGGTCGGCGCCGACCCGGACGAGGCCCGCGCGGCCGCAAAGGTGGCAAAACTGGACCTGCGCTCCGCGATGGTGGGGGAATTCCCCGAATTGCAGGGCGTGATGGGCCGCTACTACGCGCTGGAGGCGGGCCTCAGCCCCGCCGTGGCCGATGCCGCACGCGACCATTGGCGGCCGAAGGGCGAGGGCGATCTGGTCCCGACCGAGCCGGTTTCCGTGGCCGTGGCGCTGGCCGACAAGATCGACACGCTGATCGGCTTCTGGGCGATCGACGAAAAGCCGACGGGCTCGAAGGACCCCTTCGCCTTGCGCCGCGCCGCGCTCGGGGTGATCCGGCTGGTGCTGGCGAATGGGGTGCGGATCTCAGTTCGGACCTATTTGGCAGCCGAAATTTCAGATCACATTGGCTACAAGTTCGAAGATGCCAGTGCGATCAATGCAGCAATTGCCGAGCTTAACAATTTTGCTGGCGATGTGAGCAATGCAGTCGGCGCGGGAATACTCTCTAGACTGCCTGAGTCCCTGCGCACCCAACTAACTGGGTCTCTGCGCGACAAAGTACTTCAGCTTAAGGTTGAGGCTGCTCGTATATCTCAACTGCTTCTTGACGCGGATTCGAAGGCCGCCGACCTCCTCGCCTTCTTCCACGACCGCCTGAAGGTCTATCTCAAGGACAAGGGCATCCGGCACGATGTCATCGACGCCTGCCTTGCCATGCCGGGCAATGACGACCTTGTGCTCTTGGTGAACCGCGCCACTGCGCTGCAAGCCATGCTCGACAGCGACGATGGCACCAACCTGATCCAGGGCTTCAAGCGCGCCAACAACATCCTGACCCAGGCCGAAGGCAAGGATGGCGTCGAATACAGCTTCGGTGCCGATGCGAAATTCTTCGAAATGCCACAGGAGCGCGGGCTTCTCGCCGCCCTCGACGCGGCCGAGGCGAAGATCGCGCCGGCCCTGGCGGTGGCGGATTTCGCCGCGGCCATGCAGGCCATGGCCGGCCTGCGCGGCCCGATCGACGCCTTCTTCACCGCGGTTCAGGTGAACAGCGACAATCCGATCGTGCGGCGCAACCGGCTGAACCTGCTCCACCGCATCCGCGCCACCTGCTCGGGCGTGGCCGACCTGACCCGGATCGAGGGCGGCCTGCCTTCCTCTTGATCCAAATACCCTCGGGGGAGTTTCCCGGCCCGCCAGGGCCGGGGAACCGGGGGCGGACAGCCCCCGCCTGCGGAAAAACCTGTGCCAACGCTTCCGCTTGCGCTGCGCGGGATCCGGGCTATCCTGCCTGCCGCGGGGGGTGCTGCAGTGCAGAAATTCGAGCCGATTCCAGACTTCGTCCAGATCACATCCACGGCGGCCATCACCACGGCCGATCATGGCTGGAAGGCGAAATGCCTCCAGCGCCTGGTCCGGCTCGAGCTGCCGGTGCCGCAGTCGGTGGCGCTGCCAACCGCCACGGTGCGCGCCATCGCGACCGGAAACCCGGTCGATGCCGGCTCGATCCTGGCAGGTTTCGGCCCCGAACCGCTGGTCTCGGTGCGCGCCTCGCCGGCCGAGCCGCACTGGGGCGGGCCGGCGACGATCCTGAACATCGGCCTCAACGCCGCGCGCCACGCCCGGCTGCGCCAGACCCATGGTGAAGATGCCGCCGATGCCATATATGTTCGATTTGTGCAAGGATACGCGATCAACGTCGCGCGGCTTGATCCGGATCTGTTCGAAGGTGTCAAGCCCGGCCGCGGCGCCCTGACCGAGGTCCTGCGGCTCTACCAGATCGAGACCGACGAACCCTTCCCCGAGGATCCCGCCCGCCAACTGGCCGGCGTCCTGCGCTCCATGGCCCGGGCCTGGGAAGGCACCTCGGCGCGACTGCTACGCCAGGCCAAGGGCGCACCGGCCGATGCCGCGCTGGGCCTTGTGGTGCAATCCATGGCGCAGGGCATCGGCCAGGGGATTTCCGGCTCTGGCGTCATCCAGTTCATCGACAGCGTGACCGGCGGCCAAAGGATCACCGGCCGCTACCTGGCGCAAAGCCAGGGCCGTGATGCGCTTGCAGCACGGGAATCCCTCTATCTCACCCGGGACCCGCGCGGCCCCTCGCTCGAGGAGGCGGCCCCGGCGATCTTCACCGAGCTTCTGCGCCATGGCGCAGTCTGCCGTGAACGCCTGCGCGAGGAGATGCAGATCGAATTCACCGTCGAGGACGGCCGGCTGTCGGTGCTCGACGCGGTCAGGGTGCAGCGCTCGGCCCGCGCCGCGCTGCGCATCGCGGTGGCGCTGGCCGAAGACGGGGTCATCGGCAAGGACGAGGCGGTGCTGCGGGTGGAGCCGCGGGCGCTGTCGGAACTGCTGCACCACCAGGTCGACCCCCGCCTGCCGCGCGATGTCTTCGCCCGCGGCATTGCCGCCTCGCCCGGGGCGGCGGTCGGGCGGCTGGTCTTCAGTGCCGAGGCTGCGCAGGCCAGTGCCGCGCGGGGCGAGGCCTGCATCCTGGTGCGCCGCGAGACGGCACCCGAAGACATCCGCGGCATGCATTCCGCTGCCGCCGTGCTGACCGAACGCGGCGGCATGACCAGCCATGCCGCGGTGATCGCCCGCGGCCTGGGTCTGCCGGCCGTGGTCGGCGCCTCGGAACTGCGGCTTGATGCGCGGGATCGCAAGCTGACGGCCTCTGACGGCCGGATCTTCCGCGAGGGCGATGTCGTCACGCTGGACGGCTCGAAGGGCGAGGCGCTTGCCGGCGCGGCCGACATGCTGCCGCCGGCCCTGGACGAGAGCTTCCGGCTGCTGCTGTCCTGGGCCGACCAGTTCCGCGACATCGGCGTGCGCGCCAATGCCGATACCCCCGCCGATGCCGCGACCGCACGCAAGTTCGAGGCCCAGGGCATCGGCCTATGCCGCACCGAACACATGTTTTTCGACGAAGACCGCCTGGTCGTCATGCGCGAGATGATCTTTGCCGATACGCCCGGCGACCGGGCGGCGGCGCTGGTGCGGCTGCTTCCGATGCAACGCGCCGATTTTGTGCAGCTTTTTGAAATCATGCAGGGCCTGCCGGTCTGCATCCGCCTGTTCGATCCGCCGCTGCACGAATTCCTGCCCTCGACCCGCGAAGGCCTGCGCGAACTGGCCGAAGCGCTGGACCGGCCGCTGTCGGAGGTCACGCGCCGGGCCGAGGCGCTGCGCGAGGTGAATCCGATGCTCGGCATGCGCGGGGTGCGGCTGGGCGTGGTCTTGCCGGAAATCTACGACATGCAGGCGCAGGCGATCTTCGAGGCGGCGCTGGAAAGCGCCCGCCGCGGTGCGCCGGTGGTGCCCGAGGTGATGATCCCGCTGGTCTCGGCCCGGCGCGAGGTGGAACTGGTCAAGGCCCGGATCGACGCCGTGGCGGCGATGGTGCGGAACCGGGCCAAGGCGAATTTCGACTACAAGCTGGGCGTGATGGTGGAAACCCCGCGCGCGGCCCTGCGCGCCGGCGAGATCGCGCAGCACGCGGCCTTCCTGTCCTTTGGCACCAACGACCTGACGCAGATGACCTATGGCCTGTCGCGCGACGATGCCGGGCGGTTCATGAACACCTATGTGCAGCAGGGCGTCTTTCCCGAGGATCCGTTCCACATCCTGGATGTCGACGGGGTGGGAGAGTTGTTGCTGATGGGCGCCGAGCGCGGCCGCGTCACCCGTCCGGACCTGACCTTGAGCATCTGCGGCGAACATGGCGGCAACCCCGAATCAATCGCTTTCTGCCGCAAGGCAGGATTCGATTATGTCTCCTGCAGCCCCTATCGGGTGCCCATGGCGCGGCTGGCGGCGGCGCATCTGGCGCTGAACGATCGTGTGGATAACTGAATTCCACCCACTATATCATGTGGTTGTGCATCACTCTTGAAGTAATTGTTTAACTTTTTCGGCAGCTTTCCGCCGATTGTGGTCGAAAATATGTGATAAATCCGCAACGCCGATGGACCGAACCCGCGGCAATCGTCTATCGGCGGCTTTCATTGATGCGTGGCGAGTTTCGTCGCGTTCTGGGAGCAACAACCGGAAAGTCGAACATGAAACGCCTAGGGAAGACTTTGGCCGCGGCCAGCCTCGCGGCCTTTGCCTTGACCCAAGCGGCACATGCCGATGTGACGCGCAGCGACAGCAACGACCCGAAGGTCGCGATCGGCGACCAGATGATCGCCTTGCTGGGCAACGAGAAGTTGCGGCTCAGGGCGCTGTCGGGCGCCGCGCTTGACACCATTGCCACGGGTCCGGCGGAAGCGAAACCTTCGCCGGCGCCGGCGAAAGTGGCCAAGAAGCCCGCGGCGATGCCCAAGGCCGATCCGCAGCCGATGATGCCGAACTTTGCGGTAACGGTGGAATATGACAGCGATTGGCTGATGGCCTTGCCCGCGCCTTCAGGCAATACCGACTGGCAGTGCCTGTCCGAAGCGATCTATTTCGAGGCGCGGGGCGAGACGCTGAAAGGCCAGTTCGCCGTGGCAGAGGTGATCCTGAACCGGCGCGACAGCGGGCTTTATCCCTCGACCGTCTGCTCGGTGGTGAAGCAGAGGGGCGGCGGCGGCTGCCAGTTCTCCTATGTCTGCGACGGCTATTCCGACAAGATGCGCGAACCCGGTGCCCGGGCGGTCGCGCAGCGCATCGCGCGGCTGATGCTGGATGGCGCGCCGCGGGCGCTGACCGCTGGTGCCACCCATTTCCATACCCGTGGCGTCAAGCCGGGCTGGTCGAAGCGGTTTGCCCGGACGGCCGCCATCGGGGCGCATCTGTTCTACCGCCAGCCCGGCGCCTGAGGCTGCGGATGTCGCAACCCTTGCGCGGCGTGCCGCGATAGGGCAAGGGCAGGGCGCGCGCGGCATGGCAGGCTGCGCGGCACGTCCCACCCCGAGAGGGCGCCATGACCAGCGACACCAGCCTTGCCTTTGCTCATCCCGAAGAGCGCGCCGAAGCCTCGGCCGGGACGGATCCGCGCGACCGGATATCCCTGCGCGACCATCTGGTCGAGGCCGATATCGGCGCCTTCCAGAAGGAGCGCGGCACCAAGCAGCGCCTTCGCTTCAACGTGGTGGTCGAGGTGCGCGCCGGACCGGCGCCGCTGGAGGACGATGTCGACCGCATCCTGTCCTATGACCGCATCACCGAAACCATCGCCGATCTTCTGGCCGAAGAGCGGGTGAACCTTCTGGAAACCCTGGCCGAGAAGCTGGCGGAGCGGATTCTGGCCGAGCCGCAGGCGATGCGCGCCTTCATCCGGATCGAGAAGCTGGATGTCGGCCCCTATGCACTGGGGGTGGAAATCGTGCGCAGCCGGGCGGAAGTGCCGGTGCAGGCCGAAACCGGCGCCGCGGTGCATCCGGTGGTGGCCTTCCTCGGCAATGTCGAGATCGCCGCCGCCGATCTGCCGGCGCGCATCGACCGGATCCTTGCCGGCGGCGTGCCGGCGATCTTTTGCGTCGGCCTGCCCGATTTGCCGCGCCCCGTGACCGGCCATCGCCCGACGCAGCGCCGCATCGACCTTCTGGCCATCGAACAGAATGCCTGGGCGCTGGCCGCGCGCGATCCGCGCTGCGTGGTGGTCGCCAGCCGGACCGAGATCGACTGGGCGATCCGCCGCGGCCGCTCGGTCGTCTGGGCCCCCTCGAAGATCGTGCTCGATGCGGTCGACGGGCCGAAGGGCAGCGATCCCGTGGCGCTGGCGCTGTGGTTGGCCGAGGAGATGGCGGCCCTGCGGCTGGAGCTTCACGCCGATGTTGCAGCCCCGGCAGGAAGCCGCGTGCCCTTCCTGCGCGCCTGACGCGGCCCCTTGCCAAGGCCGGGAGCTTGGGCCATTCCCGCCGCGATGGAATATCTGCGCCCCCTCGTGCAATCGGGCCCCGCGCGGCCCCGCGATGCGCTGCCGCTGGCTGGCGGGCCGTTGTGGTTCACCCATGTCGAACGCCTGCGGCGCGCCCACCCGCCCGAGATCCTGCCGGCGGCCGAGGCCGGCGCGGCGCTTGAGGCGCTGACCGCCCGGCGCGCGGATCTTGCCGGACTTTCGATGGACCGGCCGCGGATCATGGCGATCCTGAATGTCACCCCGGACAGCTTTTCCGACGGCGGGCGCTTTCTGGCACCCAAGGCGGCGCTGGCGCAGGCCGCGGCCCTGGCGGATGCGGCCGATATCCTTGATATCGGCGGTGAAAGCACGCGGCCCGGCGCCCAGCCGGTGCCCGAGGCCGAGGAAATCGCCCGCACCGCGCCGCTGATCGCCGCGCTGCGGGCCGGCGGGCTTGAACGGCCGGTCTCGATCGACACGCGCAAGGCGGTGGTGGCGGCGGCGGCGCTGGATGCCGGCGCCACTGTCGTGAACGACGTGGCGGCGCTGACCTTCGATCCGGCGCTGGCCCCGCTTGTTGCGGCGCGGCGGGTGCCGGTGATCCTGATGCATCATCGCGGCAGCCCCGAGACGATGCAGCACGACCCGCGCTATGACGATGTTCTTCTCGACGTCTACGACTGGCTGGCCCACCGGGTGCGCGCGGCCGAGGCGGCAGGGATCGCCCGTGCCTGCCTCGCCGTCGACCCGGGGATTGGTTTCGGCAAGACCCAGGCGCATAATCTGGCGCTGATCCGGGGCCTGTCGCTGTTTCATGGCCTTGGCCTGCCGATCCTGCTTGGCGCCAGCCGCAAGCGGTTCATCGGCACCATCGGCGGCGCCGGGGACGCGGCGGCGCGGATGCCCGGATCGGTTGCCGTGGCGCTGGCGGGCGTGGCGCAGGGGGTGCAGATGCTGCGGGTTCACGACGCGGCCGAGACGCGGCAAGCGCTGCGGCTGTGGCAGGCCGTTCAGGGGGTTGAGGAATGACGCGAAGGCTTTTCGGGACCGATGGCGTTCGGGGACAGGCGAACAAGTTTCCGATGACGGCGGAACTCGCGCTGCGGCTTGGCGCTGCGGCGGGGCGCTACTTTCGTCCGGTGGGCGGCGGCGCGCATCGGGTGGTGATCGGCAAGGACACCCGGTTGTCGTGCTACATGCTGGAAAACGCCCTGACCGCCGGCCTGACCTCGACCGGGATGAGCGTGTTTCTCCTTGGCCCGGTGCCGACGCCGGCGGTGGGATTTCTGACCCGCTCGATGCGGGCCGATCTGGGGGTGATGATCTCGGCCAGCCACAACCCCCACCAGGACAACGGCATCAAGTTCTTCGGTCCTGACGGCTTCAAGCTGTCGGATGCCGCCGAGGCCGAGATCGAGGCGCTGCTCGATGCCGAGATCCAGCTGGCGCAGGCGGTGAACATCGGCCGGGCCAAGCGGATCGAGGACGGGCGCGGGCGCTATCAGGAATATGTCAAGACCAGCTTTCCGGCCGGCCTGCGGCTGGACGGGCTGAAGGTGGTGATCGATTGCGCCAATGGCGCGGCCTATCGTGCGGCGCCCGAGGTGCTGTGGGAGCTTGGCGCCGAGGTGATCTCGGTCGGTGTGTCGCCGAATGGCACCAATATCAACCAGATGTGCGGCTCGACCTATACCCAGACCGCGGCCGAGGCGGTGGTGGCCCATCAGGCCCATGTCGGCATCGCGCTGGACGGCGATGCCGACCGGGTGATGATCCTGGACGAATGGGGCGAGGTGGCCGACGGCGATCAGATCATGGCGCTTCTCGCGGCGCGATGGGCCGACGAGGGACGGCTTCGCGGCAGCACGCTGGTGGCGACGGTGATGTCGAACCTGGGACTGGAGCGGTTTCTTCAGGGCCGCGGCCTGCGGCTGGAACGTACCGCCGTGGGCGACCGCTACGTGGTCGAGGCGATGCGCCGCGGCGGCTGGAACCTGGGCGGCGAACAGTCGGGCCATATCGTCATGACCGATTACGCCACCACGGGCGACGGGCTTCTGGCCGCACTGCAGTTTCTGGCCGAGATGGTGCGCACCGGCGCCCCGGCCAGCCAACTGGTGCGCCAGTTCGCCAAGGTGCCGCAACTGCTGAAGAATGTGCGCTTCGCCGAAGGGGCGCGGCCGCTTGATGCGCCGGCCGTGCAGGCGGTGATCGAGGCGAACCGCGACCGGCTTGCCGGGCAGGGCCGGCTGCTGATCCGCAAGTCGGGCACCGAACCGCTGATCCGCGTGATGGCGGAATGCGAGGACGAGGCGCTGCTTGGCCAGGTGGTGGACGAGATCGTCGAGGCGGTCCGGGCCGCGGTCTGACGCCGCCCGACGCCGTCCGGTCCGGCCTCAGCCGAGCAGGATGCCGAGGACGACGAGCATCAGCCCCAGCGCCGAAACCCCCAGTGCCGCGGTGTTCAGCATCACGATGCGACGCAGTTCGGCGCGCATTGCATCGTCCGACTGGCCAGAGCGGCGGGCCTTCCAGGCGCGGAAGACGCAGTAGAGCAGCCCGGCAACGCCCAGAAGCGAGACGGCGGCTCCGGCAAGGATGATCAGTTGCATGGCGGTCTCCGCGGGCCGGTCGGGCCAGGTTCTGCAGGCTGGGTTCTTGCGGCCAGGCCTTTCGGGCCGGGTCGGGCGCGGCGTAGCCCGCCTGCGCGCGCGACGCAAGCCCGTGCGGAATTGCGGCACGGGCGCGGCCCCGCCTGGGGGCGG
>JACSRN010000072.1 GCA_014879735.1 Paracoccaceae bacterium | reverse complement strand
GTGCCGGAGGCTCCGGGGGCGGAATACTGGTTGAGAACGGCGGTCAGGGTCCCGGGATAGACGACGCGGGCACCCATGTCGCGGATGTTCACATTCGTGTAGTCGCCGCCGCTGGTCCGGGAAATGAAGCTCGTGACCGGCGCTACGGAGAAGGTGGCGGGATAGGTCCAGATCACCGTGAGAATGCCCGCCACCCCGCTGTAGACCAGCGTGACCAGGCCGGTGCAAATCTGCGTCCCGTCCGGAAACCGGACATAGCGCCCGCTGGCATTGGTTCCATGTTCGATCAGCGCCCCGGTCGGAACGCCACCCGACTGGCTGACCGTGCCAAGAATGTTCTTGCGCGCATAGGGCCGGCCGCGGTCGACCCCGCCCTCGGTCAGCCCAAGCTGGTTGGCGCCGATCCGGTAAAAGCCGGTGTCGGAATCGCCGTCGAAGGCGATCCCGGGGGCGGCGGCGGTTCCCGCCGCCCCATCCAGCCCGGCGGGCAGCGTGACCCTGCCGCTGCCCGCCGCCGCCCGCAGCGCCGTGATGAAGCTGCCGCCGTCCGCACTGGTGCGGATCGCGAAATCATCCGATCCGGCCGTACCCATCTCGGCCCGGCCCGACCAGCCGGTCTGGAACAGCAGGCTTGCCGTATCGGTGGCGGCGGCCTTGTTCACCTTCACCTGATGGCCTGCCCCCGCATGGGTGAAAAGCGTGGCCTCCGCGGCGACGGCCAGCCGGTTCGTTGCATCGGAGGCGGTATTCACCCCCAGTTCCGCCGCCCGCAGCGGTGCCTCGGCCCTGGCGTGCCAGAGCGTGCCGTCGAAGACGATCTCGTCGGAGTCTGCGGGCAGGGCCAGGCGCCAGCCCGCGCGCGGGGCAAGAAAGACCCAGCCGCCGTTGAGGAAGACCGCAACCCGCGCCTCCTGCCCCGCCCAGGCCCCGGTCGCACCCGAGGCGACCACATGGCACTGGCCCTCGGCCGGATCGGCGGGCGGGGCGGTGCGGTTGCGGTCAAGCACCGCCCCCTGCACCAGGATGTCGAGAATCTGCAGCGCCTCGTTATGGCTGACGTGCTTTTGCGCCTGCGAGTCCAGCATCAGCGGCAGGGCCAGATGGACGGTCGTGTCGGACATGAAAACCTCCGCTCGGATCGGAACGGAAGGTAGTCACCATTTCTTTACCATGTCTGAACCGGGCGTACGCCTGCCCTTCCCCGCCGCGGCGGGGAAGGCCGGGGAAGGGAAGGCCTGGGCTCAGTCGCGCATCTGCGCCTCGTGCAGCACGGCCAGGAGATGCTGGCCATAATCGTTCTTCGCCAGCCGCTCGGCCATGGCCTGCAGGTCGGCGGCCCCGATCCAGCCCTGGCTGAAGGCGATTTCCTCGGGGCAGCCGGTCTGCAGGCCCTGCCGCTTCTGCAGGGTGCGCACGAAGTTGCCGGCATCGAGCAGGCTGCCATGGGTGCCGGTGTCGAGCCAGGCGAACCCCCGGCCCATCCGCTTCACCTCGAGTGCGCCCTCCTCGAGATACATCTCGAGAAGGCTGGTGATCTCGACCTCGCCGCGGACCGAGGGCTGCACGCGATGCGCCCGTTCGCTGGCCCGCCCGTCAAGGAAGTACAGCCCGGTCACTGCATAGTTCGAGGGCGGGACCTGCGGCTTCTCGACGATCTGGGTCACGCGGCCCGAGGCATCCATCGCCACCACGCCATAGCGTTCGGGGTCGGCCACATGATAGCCGAAGACCGTGCCGCCGCTGTCCCGGGCATCGGCATCGGCCAGGATTTCCGGCAGGCCATGGCCGAAGAAGATGTTGTCGCCAAGCACCATGCAGGAGGGCGCGCCATCGAGGAAATCCTCGGTCAGCGTATAGGCCTGGGCCAGCCCGCCGGGATGGGGCTGGACGACATAGGACAGCTTCAGCCCCCATTGGCTGCCGTCGCCCAGGACGCGCCGGAACTGTTCCTGGTCCTGCGGCGTGGTGATGACGGCGATCTCTCGGATGCCGGCCAGCATCAGCACCGACAGCGGATAATAGATCATCGGCTTGTCGTAGATCGGCATCAGCTGCTTTGACACGCCGAGGGTGATCGGATAGAGCCGCGTGCCCGAGCCGCCGGCGAGGATGATGCCCTTGCGGCCCGAGGCCGTCTCTGTCTTCCGTGCTGTCACGCGCCGTTCTCCTTCAGTTTGCCTATGACCTGGGCCAGGCCTTTCCGCCAGTCGGGTGGGGCGATGCCGAATTCTGCGCCGAGCGCGCTGCAGTCCAGCCGGGAGTTCAGCGGCCGCTGCGCCGGTGTGGGATAGGCCGCGGTGGGAATGTCCTCGACCGTGACCGCAAGATCCGCCTGCGCGAATGTTTCGCGCGCGAAACCGGCCCAGCTCGTCGCCGGCTGGCCGGCGAAATGATGCGTGCCCCCCGGGGCGCCGTCGCGCAGCGCTGCGGCCAGTTCCAGCAGGGTCGCGGCGATGTCGCCCGCCGGGGTCGGGCCGCCGATCTGGTCGGCCACCACGCGCAGATGACTGCGCTCGCGCCCGAGGCGCAGCATGGTCTTCACGAAATTCGCGCCATGGGCCGAGAAGACCCAACTCGTGCGCAGGATCAGATGCAGCCCGCCCGCCGCGCGCACCGCCTCTTCGCCGGCAAGCTTCGAGCGGCCATAGGCGCCCAGGGGCCCGGTCGGATCCCCGGGCTTCCAGGGCGCCTCGCCCGAGCCGTCGAAGACATAGTCGGTCGAGACATGCAGGAAGGGCAGGCCCAGCTCGGCCGCGGCCCGGGCCATCGCCCCCGGGGCATCGCCATTGACCACTGTCGCCGCGGCCTCCTCGGCCTCGGCCTTGTCCACCGCGGTCCAGGCCGCGGCATTGATCACCGCCCCGCCACCGGCAAGCTGCGGCGCATGGGCACGGATCGCCGCGGCACAGGCGGCCGGATCCATGAGATCCGCCGCCGCCCGGTCGAGAAACACCGCATCGGGCGCGCGGCAGGCCAGTTCGCGGGCAACCTGCCCCGTCCGGCCGAAGACCAGCAGCCTCATGCCTTGACCCCCAGCCTCCGGCCCACGCCGTGGCGTTCCTGCAGCGGGCGCCACCAGGCCTCGTTGTCGAGATACCATTGCACGGTCTTCTCCAGCCCTTCCTCGACCGTCACGCTGGGCTGCCAGCCGAGTTCGGCGCGGATGCGCGAAGGGTCGATCGCATAGCGCGCGTCATGGCCCGGGCGGTCGGTCACGAAGGTGATCTGATCGGCATAGGAGCCGGCCGGCTTCGGCCGCTGGGTATCGAGGATGGCGCAAAGCGTGCGGACCAGTTCCAGATTGGTGCGTTCGTTCTCGCCGCCGATGTTGTAGCTGCGCCCGACCTCGCCCTTCTCCACCACCAGAAGCAGCGCCCCGGCATGGTCCTCGACATAAAGCCAGTCACGGATGTTCGACCCGTCGCCGTAGATCGGCAGCGGCGCGCCTGCCAGCGCGTTCAGGATGATGACCGGGATCAGCTTTTCGGGAAAGTGATAGGGCCCGTAGTTGTTCGAGCAATTGGTCAGCACCACCGGCAGGCCGTAGGTCTCGTGCCAGGCCCGCACCAGATGGTCCGAGGCCGCCTTCGAGGCCGAATAGGGGCTGCGCGGATCATAGGGCGTGTCCTCGGTGAACTTCACCGACCTGTCGGCGGGCAGCGAGCCGAAGACCTCATCCGTCGAGATGTGGTGGAAGCGAAAGCCTTCGGGCCTGCCCTGCGCTTGCCAATAGCTGCGCGCGGCCTCCAGCATGTTGTAGGTGCCGTCGATATTGGTCTGGATGAAATCCCCCGGCCCGTCGATGGACCGGTCGACATGGCTTTCGGCGGCAAGATGCATCACCGCATCGGGGCGATGGTCGGCAAAGACCCGGTCCAGTGCGGCGCGGTCGCGGATGTCGGCCTGTTCGAAGGCATAGGCCGGGCTGCCGGCCACCTCTGCCACGTTCTCGAGGCAGGCGGCATAGGTCAGCGCATCGAGGTTCACCACCGCATGGCCGGCTCGAATCGCCTGGCGCACCACGGCTGAGCCGATGAAACCCGCCCCTCCGGTCACGAGGATTTTCATGGCTCAGACCTCATAGGCGAAGGGAGAGGAGAAGGCGGCGAAGGACGGGGCGCCCCGGTCCTTGTCCGACAGGATCGCGGCATCGGGGGCGATGCCCCAGTCGATGCCGATGTCGGGATCGTCGAAGCGCACGGCACCGTCGCAGTCCGGGGCATAGATGTCCGAACATTTATAGAGCAGTTCCGAATTGGGCGCCCGGGTCACGAAGCCATGCAGGAACCCCTTGGGAACCAGGATCTGCCGGCCGTTCTCGGCCGAAAGTTCCACCCCCACCCATTTGCCATAGGTCGGAGAGCCGCGGCGCACATCCACCGTCACGTCGAAGACCACGCCCGCCCCGCAGCGCACCAGCTTGTCCTGGGCATGGGGCGGCGACTGGTAATGCAGCCCGCGCACGGTGCCGGCGCTGCGGCTGAGCGAATGGTTGTCCTGCACGAAGTCGATGTCGATGCCATGGCGGCGCAGGATCTCGCGGTTCCAGACCTCGCTGAAGAAGCCGCGGTCGTCGCCAAAGCGACGGGGCGTCAGGATCAGCACTCCGGGCAATGCCGTTTCCTCGATCTGCATGTAAAATGTCCCTGCCTGCCTTAATCCAGCCGCTGGATAACAACTCCGGCCCCGCAAGTCCACGCGCGACGGTATGGCCGGCCCGCCCGATCCGCCTGCCGCTCCCCGTCCCCGCCCCTGCCCTTCCGGGCGGGGCCCGGGGCCGCCGCAGGTCTTCAGCCGCGCTTCTTCAGCCAGCCCAGAAAGGCCGCATCGGGGCTGCGCAGCCTTGGCCGGCCCGAGCGGTTCCACATCGCGCGCCAGTCGGCCTCGAGCGCATAGACATCCCAGCCGGGCATCAGGGCCCGGGCGGCCTCCAGTGTCGCGGGTTTGATCTGCGGCCCCTCGCCCGCGATTGCCCCCCGGTCGCGGCGGGTGACGAGAAGGATGTCGCCCGGCTCCTCGGCCAGGTGGTAATCGGGCAGATGGTCGGTCGCGATCATGTCGCGCAGCATCTTGCGAAAGACGCGCAGCGGGCTGGCCGAGCCCGATTTCATCGCCAGAACCCCGACCGAGACGCGCCATTCCGGCTGGCGCCCGCAATGCTTGCGCGCCAGTTCGTAGACCCGCCGTTCCAGCGGCTTGCGCAGCCGGAAATAGTCGCGCGACAATGTCAGCACCGATTTCGCGACGACGGCACGGAACAACCAGTCCGACAGGGTGACAGCCACCTGCACCATGCGCCCACCCTGCGTGGCGCGCAGGATCTGCCAGCTTTCGATCAGCCCGAAGCCGGTGGTGGCCTCGACCCCGCCCGTTACCACATTGGTGGTGATCCGGGTGCCGGCCAGCCGCTCGAAGGCCTCGCGCAGGCGATGATAGCCATCGCCCGAGGTCTCGCGGTTGGTGGCGACAAGCAGGTCATGCGCCGTCAGCCGGATGTGCCGCGTCACCGCGCGCCCCGCATTCAGCGCCGCCATCAGCTGGCTGATGCAGTAGATCAGGATATCCTTGTCGAACAGCGTGGCCAGCCCGCGGACCGAGGGCACCACCGTCACCTCTACCCCGTTGTGGCTGTAGCTGAGGATGCGCCGATCGGGCCGGGTCGAGAGCGAGAAGAGCGGATGCTCCATCGAGGCCATGTCGTCCTTCGGCAGCGCATCGAAAATGTCGCAGAAAAAGAAGTCGCCGCCCCTCGCCTGTTGCAGGCGGTCGGGAAGCCATGTGCCTGCCCCTGCCTGCCCCGCCGCCCCTGCGGTCATGCCTCGTCTCCCGATCCTGCCTCCGGGTCCTGCCCGGTCCCGTCTCCGCCGCGGTCTCCCTGCCGGGGCCTGCGAAGCTTCGTGGTTTCATTGACGCCAAGGTTATCCACAGGCCGCTTCCGGGCCAAGCCCGAAGTTGGCCGGCATCGGGGGATCAGAGTCGCCGCAACGAGGTTCCGGAATCGCCCGATCGGGGTTTCAGAGTCGCCCCGCCGTGCTGCAATCAGAATTTCCCTTTGATCTGCAATATCTTGGTTCAAGCAGTAAAGCCGCGTAACTAACCATATAACATATGATTAACAGGGCTGGCTGCCGTCCGGCCCACAGGGGCAAGCCGGGATCCGCCCCGCGGTTCCATAATCAACCGGCTGAATTTGCTTGAGAATAACAACTTTCCTGCCTTGATGTTGCGCATTTCCTTTCATGTGCGCTCTTTCCGTATATATTGCCGAAAACAGCGCACATGAGGCAGCATGGCCCGCGAATCGAGCCGTGAGGCAGGAACCGACCTGCCCCCCTATTTCAATCTTTCGCCCGATGCCTGCCTGGCCGCCATCGGTCCAGCCGTGGGCACGCAGGAACTTGCCCGGATCGCCGGGCTGGCCGGCCGCGGCCGCGACGATCTTGCCAGTCGCGGCCTTGGCGAAGAGGGGCGCAAGACGCTGCGCCAGTTTTCGACCTGGGAGATCTGCCGCTATCTGATCCCCGTGGCCCAGGGCCATTTCCGCCGCGTGCTGAAGGCCAACCCCGACCTGCCGCAGGGCCGTTCGGAAACCGAGGGCGGGGCGAAATGGTTTGCCCTGGACGAGGTGCTGCGCCTGCGCGCCTTCTTTGCCGCCGAGGGGGCGAAGAAGAAGAACTACCTGCCCTATCGCCCGGCGGGCCTGCCGGCGAAGATGGTGGCGGTGGCGAATTTCAAGGGCGGTGTCGGCAAGACCTCAACCTGCGCGCATCTGGCGATGTCGGCCGCCCTCGACGGCTATCGGGTGCTGGTGATCGACCTCGATGCGCAGGGCTCGATGACCTCGATCTTCGGCGGCCGGGTGGCCGACGAATGGCAGACCGCCTTTCCGCTTCTGGCGCGGCATTATGCCCGCCACCTGCAGGCTGAGAACCGGGCTCGCGCCGACCGGGGCGAGGCGCCGCATCCGCTGGATGCCACGCTGGGCGAGGCGCTGAAGGCCTCGCCCGAGGCCATCGTGCAAAAGACGCATTGGCCGAACATCGACCTGATCGGCAGCCAGCTGAATCTTTACTGGGCGGAATTCCAGATCCCGGTCTGGCGCCTGCAGGCGCGCGGCTGGAAACTCTGGGATGCCCTGTCGGACAGTCTGGCGGACAGCGGATTGCTCGACCGCTACGACCTGATCTTCCTCGATACCCCGCCGGCGCTGGGGTATCTGACGATCAACGGGCTGGCCGCCGCCGACATCCTTCTCGTCCCGCTCGGCGCCTCGTTTCTGGAGTTCGATTCCACCGGGCGTTTCTTTGACATGCTGCATTCCACCTTTGCCTCGATCGAGGAGGGCGAGAACATTGCCGCCCGCGCGCTCGGCCGGCCGGAACTGGCCTTCGAATGGGATGCGGTGCGCGCGGTCCTGACGCGCTACGATGGTGCCCAGCAGGCTGAACTGGCGGCGTTCGTCCAGACATGGCTTGGCCGGGCCATGGCGCCGCAGCGGCAGGAATTCACCGCCCTGATCGGCCAGGCGGGCGAGCAGGTGAATGGCATCTACGAGGCCGATTACCGCGACTTCAACCGCGAGACCTATATCCGCGGCCGCGAAACCTTCGATGCCACCTGGGCCGAGTTCAAGCGGCTGCTCTACGGCATCTGGCGCCGCGACGAGCTGGCCGCCGCGGGCGCGGCGGCCGAATGATGTTTCGCATGCGAAACGGGGCCGCTTGCCGCGGCACCCCGGAAAGGACCCCCGGATGGCCAAGCGCCGGCGCCTGACCCCCTCGCCCCATGTCCCCGGCTCCGATCCGGTCGCGGCCTTGCCGGCCGGCGCAGGGCCGGGGCCTGCGCCGCGCCCCGGGGGCCCGCCCATCGCCCGGGTGGCGGGTGAGGCCGCCGCCGAGGCCGCATTGGCCGAACTGGGCGAGGCCTGGGCCCGTGCCCGCGCCGAGGGGCGGCTTGTGCAGGCGCTGCCGCTGGCCGCCGTCGATTCCGGCCATCTGGTCCGCGACCGGATCGCAGCCGACGAGGCGGAGATGGCGCCGCTTGTCGCCTCGATCCGCGAACATGGCCAGCGCACGCCCGTCGAGGTGACGGATCTGGGCCAGGGCCGCTATGGGCTGATCTCGGGCTGGCGGCGGATGCAGGCGCTGCAGCGCCTGTCCGACGAGACCGGGGCGGCGCGCTTTGCCACGGTGCTGGCGCTGTTGCGCCGGCCGGCGGATGCCGGCGCGGCCTATGTCGCCATGGTCGAGGAAAACGAGATCCGTCAGGGCCTGTCCTATTACGAACGCGCCCGGATCGCGGCCCGGGCGGCGGATCTTGGCGTCTTCGAAACCGAGCGCCAGGCGCTGCAGCGGCTGTTTGCCACGGCCAGCCGGGCACGGCGATCGAAGATCGGCAGCTTCCTGACGCTTTACCGCAGGCTCGACGGGGCGCTCGGCTTTCCGGCCGCCATTCCCGAACGACTGGGCCTTGCCCTTGTTGCGGCACTCGAGGCGCGGCCCGAGGCAGCGGCGGCGCTGGTTGCGGATCTGCGGGAAACCCCCGCCGCCGCGGCGCAGGAGGAACTGGACCGGCTTGCCGGTTTCGTCCGCGGCCGGACCGGGGCGAAACCGGCCCGTCCCGCGCCGCGCGAATTGCGTCCGGGGGTGCGCCTGGGCGTGTCGGGGTCGGCCGCCCGCCCGGTGCTGACCCTTGCGGGACCGGGGGTCGACGCCGCCTTCCGCGCCCGGCTGGAGGCCTGGCTTGCCGCCGGAGAATAGCCCTGCAGACCGGCCGCGATGGCGACCGGGGGTGTGGCGGCGCTCCGCTCCGCTGGCGGTGTCCCGCCGAACTGCGCTATTGAACCCATATCCGTTCTGGCGTACCAGCCCGGCCAACGCGGGTAGCAATATTCACCAACGTGCGGGGTGGCCCAGTTGATCCTTTCCGACATCGTGTTCCTGGCGGCCCATACTGTCCGGTCGCAGGCCTATGCCCAGGCAATGGCGAATGCGGATCTCCGCCCCGGTCATACATTGCTGTTCGGCAGCGGAACCTCGCGGCGGTTGGGTCAGGCGGGGGGGCGGCTGGACAATGCGACCATCCCG
Source organism: Paracoccaceae bacterium (assembly GCA_014879735.1). Classification (GTDB taxonomy): domain Bacteria; phylum Pseudomonadota; class Alphaproteobacteria; order Rhodobacterales; family Rhodobacteraceae; genus Pseudogemmobacter. The sequence goes on along the minus strand of JACSRN010000072.1, from coordinate 1,723 downwards.
GGCATCTTTACCCCCGATCTGGACGAACCGCTTGCGGCAAGCTGTGCCCGGTTCGCCACGCCGGTGACGCAGGTCGAGGCGGTCAGCATCGCCGATCCCGCCATCGAGGAACATCTTGCCCGGCTTGGGCCGAAACTGGTGATCTATTCCGGCTATGGCGGAGAGCTGGTGCCTGCACGGCTGTGCCGGAACTGGCGGATGCTGCATCAGCATTCCGGTTGGCTGCCAGATTTTCGCGGCAGCACGACCTGCTATTACTCCATGCTTGAGAAGGGGGATTGCGGCGTCTCGTCCATTCTGCTCGACCCCGAGATCGACACCGGCAAGATCATCGCGCGCGAGCATTATGCACCGCCGGGGCCAGAGATGGACATCGACTATGTCTATGACGGGGCGATCAGAGCCGATCTGCTGGTCAAGGTTCTGGGGGCCTATGCCGACAGCGGCGGCATGCTGCCGGGCATCGATCAGGATGCCGCCGCAGGCCAGACCTATTATGTCATCCATCCGGTCCTGAAGAATATCGTCATCGAGCGCATCCGGTCGGGCGAACCGTTGGTGCGGCAGACAGCGGGTTGATCCGCCGACGATCGGATTTTGGACATATCCGCAGACCGAAGGAAGCGACGACAGATGACTGTGCCGAATACAGCGCCCAAGACGACCCGGACTGGTGTCAGGCTGATGCCCAGAGTGGGGATCATTGTGCCGGATCTGGAGATGCTCAATCACTTCAAGGGCATCATCCTGAACATGCCGCCCCAGTCGACCTGTGTCGTCACAGGATGGAACCCGTCGTCTGGCAACAATGCGGTGGCAGAGTTCGCCCGGTCGCATGGCTACATAACAATGTCGGCCAGCCAGGCCTATGAGACCGGCGTCCGCTTCAATATTCTGGTCAGCCATCACACCCATGTCGTGCCCAGCAGCGACATCCTCTCCGACCTTGGGGATACGCAGGTCCGGCTGATGTATGGGCTTGGCAAGTCGGAGTGGAATTTCAGCTCCTGGAACAAGCATTATGACGCGGCACTTTGCTGGGGCCCCTACCATGCCCGCAATCTGGCCGAACGCTATCCCGACATCAAGCTGACCCAGGTGGGATATCCGCGCTTCGACCCCTTCTTCAATGGCAGCCTGGACAGGCAGAAGATCCTTGAGAGCCTTGGCTGCGATCCGGCCAAGCCCGTGGTCGTCTGGCTGCCGACCTGGACGAGCCTTTCCTCGGTCACCGAGTATTCCGATGCGATTGCGGCTTTGCAGAAAGATTACAACCTGCTGGTCAAGCTGCATCCCGGCACCTATGGCGAGCCGCACAATATGGAAATTCTCAGGCAGAATGGCATTCCGCTGCTGGCGGACCGCTATTACGACAATGTCCAGTTGTTCTCTGTAGCGGATTATGTGCTTGCGGATTATGGCGGCTCGCCGTTCGGGGCAATTTACACGGGAAAGCGGCTGCTTCTGCTGAATGTCGGTGCGGCAAGCGAACATCACCATACCGGCGCAGACTCGCTTGATATCAAGCTGCGCGACTGGGTGCTCAACATCAATCCCGGCGATCGGTTCGAGATCGGCAGGATTTTGGCCGATGACAGCATCTGGGACGCACAATTGTCGCGCTATGAGGAGGCCCGGCACGAGTTCTTTGCCCCGCAATATGGCACGGCAAGCCGGACGGCGGCGCATGTTCTGGTGAACATGCTGCTGGTCAAGCTGGTGA
>JACSRN010000086.1 GCA_014879735.1 Paracoccaceae bacterium | reverse complement strand
CGCCGCATATGTCATCTATACCTCCGGCTCCACAGGAAAACCAAAAGGCGTAACCATAACCCATGAGGCGGTGGCCCGGCTCTTTGTCACCACGGCGCCGCTGTTCGCCTTCGGCAGCGAGGATGTCTGGACGCTGTTCCATTCCTTTGCCTTCGACTTCTCGGTCTGGGAAATCTTCGGGGCGCTGATCCATGGCGGGCGGCTGGTGATCGTGCCGCGCGGTGTGACCCGCGATCCGGCGGAATTTGCGGCCCTTCTGGTGCGCGAAGGCGTGACGGTGCTGAACCAGACCCCCTCGGCCTTCCAGCAGCTGGCCACCCATTGCACCCGGCAGGCGGTGCCGCCCGTCCTGGCGTTGCGCCATGTCATCTTTGGCGGCGAGGCGCTGAACCGTGCGGCCCTGGCCCCCTGGTTCGCGCAATATGGCGACCGCCGGCCAAGGCTGGTGAACATGTATGGCATCACCGAAACCACGGTGCATGTGACCCATCTGGAGCTGACCGCCGAGGACCCGCTGCCGGCCGATATCGGCATTGCGCTGCCCGACCTGCGGCTGCGGCTGCTGGACGATGCCTTGCACCCCGTGCCGGTGGGCATTCCCGGTGAAATCTGCGTCGCCGGTCCGGGCGTGGCGCGCGGCTATCTGAACCGGCCCGGGCTGACTGCCGAGCGTTTCGTGCCCGACCCCTGGGGGAGGCCGGGCGCGCGGATGTATCGGTCTGGTGATGTGGCGCGGCAGCGGGCCGATGGCGGGTTCGACTATGTCGGGCGCGCCGACGCACAGGTAAAGCTGCGCGGCTTCCGCATCGAGACCGGCGAGATCGAGGCAGCGCTGGCCGCCTTGCCGGGGGTTTCTGGCGCCTGCGTCCGGCTGCGCGGCGACCGGCTGGTGGCCTGGCATGTCTCGGGGCTGGACCCGGCGCTGCTGCGGGCCGGGCTGGCGCAGAATCTGCCGGATTACATGCTGCCGGCCGCCTTCGTCGCGGTTGCGCATCTGCCGCTGACCACCAATGGCAAGGTAAATGCAGCGGCGCTGCCGGATCCCGATCCCGCCCCGGCATCGCCGGAATTCGTGGCGCCCGAGGGGGATGTCGAAATCGCGCTGGCGGCAATCTGGGCCGGGGTGCTGGGTCGTGAACGTGTCGGAGCCACCGACAACTTCTTTGCCAGCGGTGGGGATTCCATGCGCGCCGTGACCCTTGCCGCGCAGGCCGCGGACATCGGCCTGCCCATCACGGTCGAAGCGATCTTTCGACACCAGACCATCCGCGCGCTGGCCGCGGCAGGCCCGGTCGCGGTGCTGCCGGCCGCCGCCGATCTGCCGATGCCTTCCGACACCGGCTGGCCGATGACGCGGCTGCAACTGGGCATGCTGTTTCATGGCGAGGCTTCCGCCTCTGCCGCGGTCTATCATGACGTATTCAGCTTCCGCCTGGCGCTGGAATGGGACGAGCCGTCCTTTCGTGCGGCGCTGGCAGCGCTGGTTGCGCGGCATCCGGTGCTGCGCAGCAGCTTTGATCTGCAGGTCGCCACCGGGCCGCAGCAGAAGATACACCCGCGGGCGGAAATCCCGCTGGCAACCGAGGATCTGTCGGCCATCGGCGAAGCTGCGGCCGAAGCGGTGATCGCCGCCGCCATCGCGGCCGAAAAGGCCCGCCCCTTCGACGTCGCGCGGCCGCCGCTGCTGCGGCTTATGGTGCATCGCCGCGGACCGGCGGATCTGCAGATCACCCTGGGGTTCCATCACGCAATCCTGGATGGCTGGAGCGTGGCCGCCATGCAGGTGGAGCTGATGCAGGCCTGGCGTCAGGTCCGGGCCGGGCAGCGGCCGGATGCCACGCCGCTGGCCTGCACCCCCGCATTGGCTGCCGCCGCCGAACAGGCCGCGCTGCAATCGGACAGGGCCCGCACCTTCTGGGCCGCGCTGCTGGAGGGTGCCGAGGTGCTGCGCCTGCCGCCACCGCTTGCCGGTCCGGCCGGTACGCCGCGCCGGGTGCAGTTGCGCCCGGGGTCCGGGGTGCAGGCCGGGCTTCAGGCCCTGGCCGATGCGCTTGGCCTGCCGCTGCGCAGCCTGTTGCTGGCCGCGCATATGCGGATGCTGGCGCTGTGGGCCGGGGCCACGGATGTGACGACCGGCCTTGTCACCCACACCCGCCCCGAGGCGCGCGACAGCGAGAAGGTGCTGGGTCTGTTCCTCAATACCCTGCCGATCCGCCTGCGGCTGGGCAGCGAAAGCTGGCGCGACCTGGCCCGGGCGACATTCCGCGCCGAACTGGATCTTGCCGCGCACCGCCATTACCCGCTGGCGCAGATCGTGGAAGAAAACGGCCATGTGCCGCCCTTTGACGTGATTTTCAACTTCATCCACTTCCATGTCTATGACGCGCTGCAGGGCGCCAAGGGCACCGATGGCGCACCGGCGCTGCGCGACATGACGGCCTTCGAGGCGACGAATTTTGCGCTCGGGGTGAATGCGGTCCTGGGCTTGCAGGGGTTGCAGGTCGATTTTGCCTTTGATCCGGCACGGCTGGATGCGGATCTGGTGGAACGCATGGCCGACAGCTACGGCGCGATCCTGCAGGCCATGCTGGCCGACCCCGATGCCTGCCACCAGGCGGCACTGCCGATCCCTGTGGCCGATCTGGCGCAGCTTGACCATTGGAACCGCACCGGAAAGCAATATGCCGCGGGCGGCCTGACCCTGACGCAGATCATCGAGACCCGGATCGCCATCGAGGGCGACCGCACGGCACTGCGCTTCGGCGGCGAAGGCCTGAGCTTTCGCGCGCTGAACGAACGTGCGAACCGGCTGGCCCATGCGCTGCGGCAGCGCGGCGTAGGGCCGGACAGCCGGGTCGGGCTGGCGGTGGAGCGGTCCTTCGACATGATCGTGGCGATCCTGGCCATTCTCAAGGCCGGTGGCGCCTGGGTGCCGCTGCCGCCGGACTACCCGCCTGCGCGCCTTGCGATGATCCTGGAGGATGCCGCCCCCCGGCTGGTTCTTGCGCAGCCGCATCTGGCCGATCTGCCCGGGGTGGAGGTCATGCTGATCGGCCTAGATCATGAGTCGGCCGATCTTCCCGCCAGCGATCCCGCACCGCTGGGCCGGCCGGACGATATCGCCTATGTCATCTTCACCTCGGGCTCGACCGGGCGGCCGAAGGGCGTGGCGGTGCCGCATCGGGCCATCGTGAACCGGCTGCTGTGGATGGCCGAGGCCTATGGGCTGGGACCGGCGGACCGGGTGATGCAGAAGACGCCACTGGGCTTTGACGTATCGGTCTGGGAACTGATCCTGCCGCTGATGATCGGCGCAACCATGGTCATCGCCGCGCCCGAGGGACATCGCGACCCGGCCTATCTGGAAGCGCTGATCCGGCGAGAGGCGGTGACGGCCTTGCATTTCGTACCGCCGATGCTTGAGGCCTTCCTCGACCGGGGGGCGCCCGGGTCCGGGGCGCTGTCCTCGCTGCGGATGGTTGTCTGTTCGGGCCAGGCGCTGCCGCGGGCCACCCAGGCAGCATTCCATCGCGCCCATCCCGGGGTGGCGTTGCACAACCTCTATGGTCCGACCGAGGCGGCAGTCGATGTCACGGCCTGGACCTGCACGCCCGACGACACCGGCGATCAGGTGCCCATCGGCCATGCCATTGCCAATGTGCGGATGTATGTGCTGGATCCCGCGCTGGTTCCGGTCCCGCCCGGGGTCAGCGGTGCGCTCTACATCGGCGGCATTGCCCTGGCGCGGGGCTATGTCGGGCGCCCGGGCCTGACCGCCGCCGCCTTTCTGCCCGATCCCTTCGGCCCGCCCGGCGCAAGGATGTACCGCACCGGCGACATTGCGCGCTTCCGGCCCGATGGCGCGCTGGATTACCTCGGCCGGGCCGACGACCAGGTGAAGATTCGCGGCTTCCGCGTCGAACCCGGCGAGGTGGAGGCCGCGCTCAGGGCTGAAGGCGCGGATCAGGCGGTGGTCATGGCGGAGACCGGGCCGGATCATACCACGCGGCTGCTGGCCTGGGTGGCGGGGATCCACGACCCCGACGCGCTGCGCGACGCCCTGGCGCGGCGCCTGCCTGCCCATATGCTGCCCGCGGTCATCGTGCCGGTGGCGGCACTGCCCGTCACCGCCAACGGCAAGGTCGATCGCCGCGCCTTGCCCGCACCCGCCGCAGCGCCGCGCGCCCTTGTCGCACCGCGCAGCCGGGCAGAGGCCACCATCGCCGCGATCTGGGCGCGGCTGCTGGGTCAGCCGCAGATCGGGGTCACGGATGGCTTCTTCGCCATCGGCGGCCATTCTATCCTGGCGCTGCGCCTGCTGGCCGAGATCCAGCGCGAGATGGGTGTGACCCTGTCGCTGCGCCTGTTCCTGGCCGATCCGACCGTGGCGGCGCTGGCTGTCGCCGCCGATGCCATGGCGATGCCGGCCCCCCAGCCCGAAGACGAAACCGCCGAGACGGAGACCATCCTGCTATGACCATCGCCGATATCCTGCGCGAAGCTCACGGTGCCGGGATCCGCATTTGGCTGAAGGACGGTGCGCTGGCCGTCACCGCCCGTGGCGGCGTACCGCCCGCCCTGCTGGACCGCATCCGCATGCAGAAGCCGGCGATCATCGACTGGCTGGCCCGCCTGGCCGAGGATGCGGCGGCGCAGGACGACGCCATCCTGCCCGGCCCGCCCGCCGGGAACGAGCCGCTCGCCTTCTCGCAATCGCGGCTCTGGGTGATCGAGCAGATGGAGGCGGCGGCGGGGCTTTATGCCGTGCCGATGGCGCTGGCCGTTTCGGGCCGGCTCGATGGCGCGGCACTGGGGCGGGCAGTGTCGGGGCTGGTCGAACGCCATCAGGCGCTGCGCACGGTGTTTCGCGATACCGCCGAGGGCACGATGCAGCACCTGCTGCCTGCCGCCCCGGTCGACCTGCGCTTCACCGACCTGTCGGAGGATCCCGCAGCCGCCGTGCGGCTGGTCGATCTTGGCCGGGAAGAGGCGCAGCATCGCTTCGACCTGTCGGCGGAACCGATGCTGCGGGCGCGCCTGGTGCGGCTTGCCGCAACGGAGCATGTGCTGTTCCTGACGCTGCATCACATCGCCACAGACGGCTGGTCGAATGCGGTCCTGCTTGACGATCTGGCGCGTCTCTATGCTGGCGAGGCACTTCCGCCTCCGGCGCTGCAGTTTGCCGATTATGCCCGGTGGCAGCGGCGCCTGCTCGACCGGCGCGGCAAAGCGCTGGCCGATTGGTGGGCCACCGCGCTGGACGGTGTGCCCGATGTTCATGACCTGCCGACCGACAGGCCGCGTCCGCCGGTGATCGGCAGCACCGGCGCGCGGCTGGCGGCGCGGCTCGATCCGGGCCTGGCCAACCGCCTGCGCGCCCTGGCGCGTGCCGAAGGCGTCAGTCTCTTTACATTACTGCATGCGGCCCATGTCGCGCTGCTGCACCGTTGGTCCGGGGCGGAAGACCTGGTGGTCGGCACGCCCGTCGCCGGGCGCGAGAGGGCCGAACTGAAATCGCTGGTGGGATTTCTGGTCAATACCGTGCCGCTGCGCGCCCGGCCCGCGGCGGACCTGTCGTTCCGCACCTTCCTGCAGGAATGCGCCCGTGGCGTGACCGAAGCCTTCTCGCATCAGGATCTGCCGTTCGAACTGATCGTCGAGCGGCTGAACCCGCCGCGCAGCCTGTCCTGCGCACCGCTGGTGCAACTGGCCTTCTCGCTCACCCGGCCCGAACCGGCCGCGCCCGCGCCCGCCGGGCTGCAGTTTCGCACGCTGGAAACCGATGTGACCCCGGCGAAATACGAATTGTCGCTGGCGGTTCTGGACGGCGATGACACGATCCATCTGGACTGGTCCTATGCGACCGATCTGTTTACCGCCGAAGGCGTGGGGCGGCTGAACCGGGGTTTCCTGTCGCTGCTGGAGGGGTTGGCGGCCGCACCAGACACCAGGCTTGGCGATCTGCCCGTGGTTTCGCCGGCCGAGGCGGCAAACCTGCTGGAGATGGGCCGGGGCGAAATCATCCCGCTGACCGACCCGCCGGAACCTTTCCGCCAGTTCGAACGGTGGGCGCGCGAAACCCCCGACGCGCTGGCCGTGATCGAGGGCGACCGGCGCCTGACCTATGGCCAGATCAATGCCGCAGCCAACCGGCTGGCGCGGCATCTTCATCGGCTGGGTCTCTGCGCCGATGCGCCGGTGGGCATTGCCACCGGCCGTTGCGCGGAAATGGTGATCGCCCTGCTGGCAGCCAACAAGGCGGGCGCCGCACCGGCGCAATTGCCGGTCGACACCCCGCCGGAGCGGATTCGCCGCATGCAGGAGGATTGCGGCGCGCGGGTGGTTCTGACCACCTCGGCGCAAGCGGCGGCGCAGGCGCTTTCCGGTGCCATTGCCATCGACCTGGATGACGGCTGGCGTGATGAAAGTCCGGCCGATCCCGACTTTCCGCCGGGCGAGATCAGCTATATCGTCTTCACCTCCGGCACCACCGGCCAGCCGAAGGGTGCGCTGAACACGCATCTGGGCCTTTACAACCTTTGCCTGTTCCAGACCCGGCTTTGCGCCATCACCAGCCGCTCGGTTCACACCGTCTCGGCCAACCCGGCCTTTGACGCGATCATCTGGGAAATCTGGCCGACGCTGACGGTGGGCGGCACGCTCGGTTTCCAGTCGGATGCGGTGCTGCGCGACCGCGACCTGTTGCAGGCCGCAACGGACCGGATGCAGCCCACGCATTTCTGGCTGCCGACCGGGTTGATGGAGGCGATGTGCGCGGCCGGTCTGCAATTGCCGGCATCGGTGGAATGGGTTTGCACCGGCGGTGACCGATTGCAGGGCTATTGCCTGCCGCGCGACCGCGGTCTGCCGCTGCTGAACATCTACGGCCCGTCCGAGGCATCGGTCTTCACCGTGCATCACGTCCTGGGGCCGGCAGATACCGAACCGCCACCGATCGGGCGGCCGAACAGCAATACCAACTGCTATATCCTCGATTCCCGCGGCCATCTGGTGCCCGAGGGCATCGTGGGCGAGCTGTGCCTGTCAGGTCCCTATGTCGGGCCCGGCTATGTGAACCGGCCCGAACTGACCGCCGAGCGCTATGTCGCCAATCCCTTCGCCACGCCCGGGCATGAAATGCTCTACCGCACCGGCGATCTGGCGCGGTGGCGCCCCGATGGGCTGATTGATTGCCTGGGCCGCAACGACTTTCAGGTAAAGATTCGCGGCTACCGGATCGAACCGCAGGAGGTGGCGGCGGAACTGTTGCGTCAGCCCGGCATCCGCGCGGCCTTTGTCGACCTGGCGACGCGCAGCGACAAGCGGCTGGTGGCCTTTGCCGTGGCCGAGGTGGGACAGGACCGCCACAGCCTGCAGGAACGGGCGCAGAAGGCGCTGGCGCGGGTGCTGCCCAGCTACATGCTGCCCGACCGCTTTGTCTGGCTTGACGATCTGCCGCTGACCGAACGTGGCAAGGTCGACCGCCGGGCGCTGGCCGCGCTTGACAGCGGTGGGTTGCGGCAGGTGAATACCGCAAGCCCGCGCGATGCGATCGAACATCGGCTCTACGACATCTGGTCTTCGGTCCTGCTGCATCCCGATATCGGGCTGCGCGACAGCTTCTTCGATATCGGCGGCAATTCCCTCTCGGCGATCAAGACGATCCACCAGATCAACGCGGCCTTCGGCACCGCGCTGGCCACGACCGAGATCATCGCCAACCCGACCATCGAGGCGCTGGCGGCATTGCTCCGCGAGGGCCGCGGGCGCAGCCAATCGGTCAATCCGGTCTGCTTTCGGCCGGGCAAGGGCAAGGCCCATGTCATCTGCATCCATCCGGCCGGAGGAACGGCCTATGGCTATCTGTCGCTGGCGCGCGCGCTGCCGGCACATCTGGGCGTCTGGGGGGTGCAATCGGTAGGGGTTGACCCCGACGACGGCTTTCTGCCCGACATCGGCGCGATGGCCGACCATTACATCGGCCTTGTCGAACACCTGCTTGATCGTCCCTGTGTGCTGACCGGCGCATCGTTCGGCGGCTTTGTCGCCTTCGAGATGGTGCGGCGGCTGGAGCGGCGCGGCATCACCCATGTGACCGCCGTGCTTCTCGATGCCATGGGCAGCGACGATCCGGCGATCCGGCAGGATGACCGCACCTCGGATGCCGACGAATTCCGCCACAAGCTGATCACCTATAACGGCATGTATCCCGGCATCGACGATGCGCAGGTTGCGCAGTATCACGCGCTTTACAATCACAACACGCTGTGTTCGCGGCGGTGGGAGTTCCGCAGCACCCGCGGCCGGATCGTGCTGGTGCAGGCCATTGCCGGACGCAACCGCATGCAGCTGCGGCTGCTGCGCTTCTTCTGGCAGTTGCGGGCGCAGGGGCCGTTCCTGTTCAAGATCACCGGCGGGGACCATTCCACCCTGCTGGAAGGCGCTGATGTGGCGCGGATCGGGCGGATCATCACGCAGGTGCTGGATGGGCGGCTGATGCCGCCGGAGGGGGCGAAATGAATGCGCTGATTTCCGGCTTCCAGGCGGTTGTCGCCCGCGCGCCCGATCATCCCGCCATTCTTGGCGGGCCAAGCTATGCCGCACTCGATGCCGCGTCCGACCGGGCCGCACGGCAATTGCGGACGGCAGGGTTGCAGCCCGGCCAGGTGGTGGCGCTGCGCATGGCGCGCTCGACCCGGTTGATCACCGCCATTCTGGGGGTGCTGAAGGCCGGCGGCGTGTTCTTTCCGCTGGGAACGGCACAGCCGGCCGCGCGACTGTCCGCCCTGCTGCACCAGGCCGGGGCGGCGCTGATCCTGTCGGATGCCGGGCTGGGTCCGGTGCCCGAAGGTCCGTGGCGGGTGGTGGAGGCGGGCTGCACCGACGGGGCGGCGGATGAGATTGCCAGGGACAAGGCGTCACCGCCTTTTTCCGGCGCTGACGATCAGCCGGCCTGTCTTTTCCACACCTCGGGCACCACCGGGCAACCCAAGGTCATGCCCATCGCCGCGCCGGGCATCCTGCGCATGGCCCTGCATCCGGAATATTGCGAGATCGGCCCGCAGTCGCGCATCGCCCATCTGGCCAACCCGGCCTTCGATGCGCTCAGCTTCGAGATCTGGGGTGCCTTGCTGAACGGGGCCACTCTGGTGCCCTTTGCCGAGGCAGAGGTCCTTGACCTTGACCGTTTCGCGGACCGCCTGGTGGCGGATGGGGTGACGACCGCCTTCCTGACCACCTCCTATTTCAACCTCATGGCCAGCGAGCGTCCGGATGCGCTGCTCGGGCTGACCGATGTGCTGTTTGGCGGCGAACAGGCGAATGCGGCGCTGCTGCACCGCCTGCTGGCTGCGAACGCCGGCACCCGCTGCCGCCTGACCAATTGCTACGGGCCGACCGAATGCACCACCTTCGCGCTCTGGCACCGGATCGACCCTTTGCTCTGGGCCGGCGCGGACCATCCGGCCACGGTGCCGGTGGGCCGGCCGCTGCGCGCGACCTCTGTGCTGATCCAGCGCAAGGGCGCCGCGGTGCCCGATGGCGAATGGGGCGAGATCTGGCTCGGCGGCCCTGGGCTGACCGCCGGGTATCTGGGGCGTGCGGCGGAAACCGCAGCGCGGTTCCAGCCCGGGCCGGGGGGCGAGCGGATGTTCCGTACCGGCGATCAGGGCCGGATCGTGAGCGGATCGGTCGAATGCGGCGGACGGTTGGACGATCAGGTCAAGCTGCGCGGCCAGCGCATCGAATTGCCCGAGATCGAGGCCCAGCTTCTGGCGCTGCCCGGCGTATATCAGGCGGCGGTGTTGCTGCGCGAAGGCCAGCTTGTGGCGCATGTCGTGGCCCAAGACCACACGGCGTCGACGCTGCGCCAGGCTTTGGCCTTGCGGTTGCCCGCATATATGCTGCCCGCCCGTTTTGATCTGCGCAGCCGGATACCCCTGACCCAGAATGGCAAGACCGACCGCAACGCGCTGCTGGCGGAGCCGCTGCCCGCCGCGGGAGAGAGCTTCATTGCCCAGGGGGGCGACAGCCTGTCTGCCGCGCGCCTGGTGCTGCAACTGCGGGCCCAGGGGCGGCGGGTCAGCCTTGAGGCCCTGCTGTCCGACCAGCCGCTGGACGAGGTTCTGGCCGGGGCACAACCGCTCGTCACCGTGCCGCCGCCTGCGCCACGGGCGCAGTATCCCGCGGCGGCGGAACAGCGTCGGCTCTGGCTGTTGCAACAGGCGATGCCGGGCTCGACCGCCTATTCCATCCCGCTGCGCTTCGATTTTGCCGCCACCATCGACCGGGCCGCGATGCAATTGGCGCTGGCCCGGCTGCTGGCCCGCCATGCCGCGCTGCGATCGACCTTTGCCGAGACGGAACAGGGGCTGACGGTTCGCATCGCCCCCCCCGGGCCGCTGCCACTGGCCGAGGTCGCGGACCCGGCCGATTTCTTCGCCGTGCCCTTCGATCTGGGTTCCGGCTGTCTGATGCGGGCCGCCGTGACCGGGCAGAGCCTGCTGCTGCTGTTCCATCACATCGTGGTGGACGGTGCCGCGCTGAATCTGCTGCTTGCCGATCTGGCCGCGCTGTATCGCGGCCAGGCACCCGCCGGCCTGGCGGGCGATTATTCCGCTTATCCGGCGCTGCAGGCCGAACGCTTTGCCAGCCCCAGCTATGCCGCGGCACGGCAATCGCGCCTGGCCGATCTGCTGGCTGCACCGGAACCCGAGGCCGAAGCCTTCTATGCCCCCGCCGGGCCGACCGGGCGGCTGCATCACTTCCGCCTGCCGCCGGCGCTGGCCCGGCATCTGCAGGCAGCGGCGGCCCGGCGAGGGCAGACGCTGTTCTCGCTGTTGCTGGCGGGATTCGCGTTGTGCCAGTGGCGCATGGGGCTGGGGCGGACCCTGTCGATCGGCCTACCCGTCGGCCTGCGCCCACCGGGTTTCGAAACCACGGTCGGCATGTTCGTGAACACCCAGCTGTGCCGCTTTCAGGTCGATCCCGCGGCCCGCCTGGACGACTGGCTTGCCGGTGCCGGTGCCGAGATCCGCACCATGCGTGCCGCGTATGATCTGGCCTATGACCATATGGTCGAGGATCTGCGCACGGCCGGGCAGCGGGGCGGCCTGTTCGACACGATGTTCGTTCTGGAAAACACCGACTACCGCCTGCCCGGTCTCGACGCCCGTTTCCGTTTCCCCGACCGCGTGGTGCCGCGCTTTCCGCTGACGCTGTTCGTGACAGCCGAGGACGATGGCCTTGCCTGCCAGATCGAGCATGATCTGACCCGCTTCGACGCCAATTTCGTCCGGCGGATGGCGCTGATCTATTCAGAGGTGCTGCAGGCCCTGGCGGCAGATGCGGCCACCGTCGCCGACCTGCAGCCCACCTTCGATCTGCTGGCGCGGATCGAGGCCGACCGGCAGGCGGATCCGCAGGCCATTGCGCTGCAGCATGGCAGCGAAAGCCTGAGCCGCGCCGGGCTTGACCGGCGCGTGCAGGGCATTGCCGCGCGGCTGCTGGCGGCGGGGGTGCAGCCCGGCGATCCGGTCGGGGTCTCGCTCCGCCCGGGCATTGCCATGGTCGCGGCGGTTCTGGGCATCCTGCGGGCCGGGGCGGCCTATGTCCCGCTCGACCCGGATTATCCGGCGGCGCGGCTGGCCATCGCCATCGCCGATACCGGCATTGCCCATGTGATGAGCGATGGCAGCGGCGCACTGCCCGCGCATGTGACCTGCCACCCCCCCGAAGGCGAGGGGACTGCCCCGCTGCCACCTCATGATCCGGACCGGATCGCCTATGTCATCTTCACCTCGGGCTCGACCGGCCGACCCAAGGGCGTGCCTGTGTCGCATCGCGGGCTGGGCAACTATCTTGACCACGTTGCCACAGCCTATTTCGCCAGCGGGCCGCTCGTGGCTGGCATTGTCGGCACCTCGCTGAATTTCGACGCCACGGTGACGACGCTTCTCGGGCCGCTGGCCGCAGGGCGCCGGGTCGATGTCGTCGCAGGCGAGCTGATCCCGGCACTGGCCGAACTGGCCTTCGGCGCCGAGCCGCTGCTCTTCAAGATCACGCCGTCGCATGTCGCGGCGCTGCTGGCCCATGCCGGCGGGCGGCAGGCGGCGACACCGCACCTGTTCGTCGTGGGGGGTGAACAACTGCCGGCGCCGACCGTGGCACGGCTGCTGGATCTGCTGCCGGGGGCCGCGGTGGTCAATGAATACGGGCCTACGGAAACGGTGGTGGGTTGTGCCACCGCCTGGGCACGGCGCGGCGATGTTCCGGCGCATGGTGGCGCCATGTCGATCGGCCGCGCCATCGCGGGGATGCGTCTGTCGGTGCGCCGCCCCGATGGCAGCCCGGCTGCCACCGGCGTGGCCGGCGAGGTGGTGATCGGCGGCTTCGGTGTGGCCCCCGGCTATCTGCACCGCCCCGAGTTGACGGCCGAACGCTTCCGCCCCGATTCACAGGGCGAGGTCAGCTATCACACCGGCGATCTGGCGATGCGGCTCGAGTCGGGCGATCTGGTCTTTCTTGGTCGCACCGACGACCAGATCAAGCTGAAGGGCTACCGGATCGAGCCGGGCGAGGTCGAGGCGGCCATTCTGCGGCGGCCCGATGTCGCGGCAGCGGCGGTTGTGGCGCGGGGGGAACATCTGGTGGCCTTCGTCACCCCGACCAGCGTGGACCGGGCCGCGCTGGCCGCGGAACTGGCCGCGACCCTGCCGGCCCATCTGCGTCCGGCCCGAATCCTTGCCGAGGCCAGCCTGCCGCTGTCGCCCTCGGGCAAGGTGGACCGCGCGGCACTGCCGGATGTGGGGATACTTCCGCCGCAGCACCCGGCTGCAGCCGCAGGAACCATCGCGCATCTGACCCGGGTCTTTGCCGAGGTGCTGGGGCAGGACATCCCGCCGGATCTGCATTTCTTCGATGCGGGCGCGGGATCGTTGGCGCTGATGCGGATGCATGGCCAATTGCGCGATCTGGCCCCAACGCTCACCATGGTCGATCTTTTCCGCTTCCCGACGCTGGCCGAACTTGCCGCGCATATCGACCGGATCAGGGTGCCACAACCGGCGTCGGCCCCCCCCACCCACGGCCAGGCAGCCCCGGCAGATGGCCGGATCGCGATCATCGGCATGGCGGTCGGCCTGCCGGGCGCTGCCGACCTTGCCGCCTACTGGTCGCTGATCCAGTCGGGGGCCGAGGCCATCCGCATCGCGCCGCCCCGACACGACGGCCATGTGAATGCTGTCGCCATGCTGGACGGTGCGGCAGCCTTCGATCCGGCCGGTTTCGGGCTGACCGCCCGCGATGCCCTGCTGATGGACCCCCAGCAACGCCATCTGCTGATGGGGGCGGTCCAGGCGCTGGATCACGCCGGCATCGATCCCGCGCAGCACCCGCAGATCGGCCTTGTCCTGTCCAGCAGCGAAAGCAGCTATTACCGCGGGCTTCTACGGCATCCCGATGCCGATATTCCGGACCAGGCGCTGGCGATGATCCATGAAAAGGACTTCCTCGCAACCCGCATTGCCCATCTTCTCGACCTGCGGGGCCCGGCGCTGACCGTGCAGACCGCCTGTTCCAGCTCGCTGGTTGCAGTGCACCAGGCCTGTGGTCTTCTGCAGCGGGGCGAGGCCGCCGCCTGCATCGCCGGTGGCGTTGCCGTCGATCTCGAAGCCGCGTCCGGCTATGCGCATCAGGCCGGGCATATCTATTCCGCCGATGGCCATTGCGCGCCGTTTTCCGACCGGGCCAGCGGTACGGTTCCGGCCAGTGGCTGGGGTCTGGTGGTGCTGAAACCGCTGGCGGCGGCCGAAGCGGCGGGCGACCGTATCCTCGGGATCATCGAGGGCAGCGCGGTCAACAACGACGGCCGGCGCAAGGTCGGCTTCGCCGCGCCCTCGGTACAGGGACAGCAGGCGGTGATCGCGTCGGCACTGGCCGCCGCCGGGGCCGCGCCCGGCGACATCGGCTATGTCGAGGCGCATGGCACCGCCACGGCCCTGGGCGACCCGATTGAAGTCGAGGCGCTGGCGGCAATCTTCGACGGGCAACCGGCGGGCGCGGTCGGGCTCGGCTCGGTGAAAAGCCAGATCGGCCATCTGGGATCGGGCGCCGGCGTGGCGGGGCTGATCCGTACCGTCCTGGGCCGGATGCAGGACAGCCTGCCACCGACCCATGGCTTTGCCGTGCCGCATCCGGCGCTGGATTTCGCTCGCCTGCCCTTCACCGTCGCATCGGTTGCCCGACCATGGCCCGCCGACCGGCCGCTGGCCGGTATTTCCAGCTTCGGCATCGGCGGGACAAATGCCCATGTGATTGTCGGGCCGGCCCCGACCCATGGGCAGGGCAAGGCCCGGCGCGATCCCGCACGCGACCACCTGCTGCTTTTCGCCGCCCATTCCGAGCCGGCGCTGCGGGCGCGGCTGATGGCCGTGGCCGATCATCTGGCGGCGGGGGGCGATCTTGCCGCAACGGCGGCCGGTTTGCGGCGCGGCTTGCGCGATGCGCTGCCCTGGCGCGCGGCGGTGGTTGCGGCCAGCGCAGAAGCGGCGGTGGCGGCGCTCGACCTCGCGACGCCCCGGGCTAAGGGCCGAAAAGCCGGCCCGGCCCCCAGCGCTGCCGCCGATCTGGCCCGCGCCTGGTGCGACGGGCTGGCGGTGGCAGCCCTGCCCGAAGCAGAGCCGGGTGCGGCCTGGAATCTGCCGCCCTACAGCTTCGATTGCCGCGATTATATCCACCCCCTGCTGTCGGGCAGTCCGGCGGTGCAGACTGCGCGACAGGCTTTCGACGACTGGTTCCTGCAACCGATCTGGCGGCGCTGCGGCAGCCCGTCCGTTGCGGCGGACCGGCAAATCCTTGCCGCCCATGCGCCGCTGCCCGGGGTCCTGCCGCAAGGCGCCGAGCTGGTACTTGACCTGCGCGACACCGCCGATCCCGTTGCTGCAACGCTTGCTCTGCTGGGGCAGGACGGCCGGCGGCTGCGCGATGCGGGGGCGATGCTCTGGGTACAGGTCAATGGCGCCTTCGGTCCGGAAGGCACCATTGATCCCGACCGGGCCATGCTGGCGGGCCTCTTGCGCGCGGCGGCGGCAGAACTGCCGGGCTTGCGGACCGGCCTCGTCGATGCGGCCGCAGCAGGGCAGCTGCCGGTCGCCGATGCCGCGCCCTTCCGGCTTGTCGCCCTGCGCGCCGGCCGGGTGTTCGAAGCAACCCTTGCCCCGGCACCGGCGCCGACATGGACCGGAGCGGAGGCCGATCTGCCGCCCGGAACCTATCTCATCACCGGCGGCAGTGGCGGGATTGCGGCAGCCATGGCCGAGGCGATCGCCGCCGATCCGGCCCGCAATGTCCTGCTGCTGTCGCGGCGCGGCGCCGGGATCGGGGGGGCCGGCATCCGCCATCTGCGCGCCGATGTCACCAACCCCGCCGCTCTGGCGGCTTTGGCCGCCGATCTGGCCGGCAGCGGTACCCGGCTGGCCGGTATCATCCATGCGGCCGGCCTCGCGGGCGGACGGGCGCTGCCCCTGATGCAGCCCGAAGGCTTTGCCGCGACGCTGGCGCCCAAGCGCAGCGGTGCCCTGGCACTGCTGCGCCACCTGGCGCCGCTGACCGACGGGTTCATCCTGCTCTGCTCTTCGCTGTCGGCCCATCAGGCCGCGGCGGGACAGGCGGATTACGCCGCCGCCAATGCCTGGCTCGACGCCTTCGCCGACAGCCTGCCGCAGGGCGAAGGGCCGCGGGTGATCTCGGTCGCCTGGCCCGCCTGGCGCGGCATCGGCATGGCGGCCGAAGTTCGGGCGGCGGGCGGGCGGATGGCTGATCTTGCCCGCCGGCTCGACGCGCAATCGATCACGGTGGAGGAAGGCATGCGCGTCCTGCGCCGCGCCATTGCGCTTGGCCTGCCGCAACTGGTGGTCGCGCCCCTGCCGCCCGACCTGCCAATGCAGCTGGATCCGCTGCCCGACCTGCCACTTGCCACCGCGACCGCAACCGCCGATCTGGCGCAGATATTCGCCGGGTTCCTGGGACAACAGAGCGTCGATCCCGAAGCGTCCTTCTTCGATCTGGGCGGCGATTCGCTGCTTGCGCTCGACCTGCTGGACGAGGTGGAGCGGCGGCTGGGCCGGAAACCGCCCGCAGCGCTGCTGTCGGGCCGGCTGAGCCTGAACGACCTGGCCCTGGCGCTGGCCGCCCCGCATGCCGCCGCCGCGGCAAACGGCGGCGCGGTCAGCCTGCGACCGGGCCGCATGCCGCCGCTGGTTCTGCTGCATCCGGTCGGGGGCGATGTGGCATCATACCGGCGGCTGGCACAGGAGATGCGCAACGGCGTGGCGATCCTGGCGCTGGAGGATCCGGCGCTGCAGGATGCCGGCCTGTCCGAAGCCGGTCTGCGGGCGCAGGCCACGGCCCTTCTGGCGCGGCTGCCCGAGGGGCCGGTCTGGCTGGGCGGCTGGTCCTATGGCGGGGTGCTGGCCTATGAGATGGCGGCCCAGGCTCCCGGTCGGGTGCTGGGCCTTGTCCTGATCGACCCGCCGGCGCCGCATCAGACTGCGCCGGTGGACGAGGGGGATTTTCTGGCCGAGATCGCCTGCCGCCGCGCGCTTGGCCTTGCGGATGGTACCGATCCGGCCAGCCAACCCTATCTGCAGGCGCTGCGCCGGGTCTGGGCACGGAATTGCCGGGCGCTTGCAAGCTATGCGCCCCGACACCCCGTCGCCCTGCCCGCCAGGCTGTGGCTGGCCCGCGACCAGGGCAGCCTCGCCGAACGGCATGCGGCATGGGAGGCCTTGCTGCCGGGACTTGTGACCGATCATCTCGATACCGATCACTTCGGCATCCTGCAGGGTGCCCAGGCCACCACGCTGGCCACCGGGATCGCGCGTCTGATGATCCAGGCCGACAGGACCGCCGCCGAGTGACAGATTATCTTTCCTTCAACGCCGCAGAAAACCTTGATGCCGCCGAGATCGACCGGATCAATGCCGAATTCTATGGCCGCTTCAACTATCCCTGGCGGGCACCGAGCCTGACGCAATATCGCGACCCGGCCTTCGCCCCCCGCTTCCTGTGCCAGGAGGCGGGCGATTTCGACGGCCGTGCGGTGCCGCCGGACGGCGATATCTGGGTGGCCGGCTGCGGCACCAATCAGGCTGTCATCACGGCGCTGCGCTTTCCCGGCGCGCGGGTGCTGGGGACCGATCTTTCGGAACGCTCGCTGGCCGTGGCCGAGGCTTCGGCGCGTGATCTGGCGCTGACCAATCTGCGGCTGGAGCAGGCCAGCCTGAACGCGCCGCATCATGTTGCAGCCTTTGATCACATCATCTGCACCGGCGTCATCCATCACAATGCCGATCCGGCCCGGCCACTGGCCCATCTGGCCCGCGCGCTGAAACCCGGCGGCGTGATGGAACTGATGGTCTACAACTATTATCACCGCATTCAGACCACCGCGTTCCAGAAAGCGATCCGCCTGCTGTCCGGCACGCACGGCCGTGGCGGGCTGGTCGAGGCCGAACTGCCGATGGCGCTGGAAATGGTTGCCGATTTTGCCCTGCCGGGCAGCATGGCCGATTTTCTGGCCCGGCAACGGGGTCTGCCCGAACCCGCCGTTGCCGATTCACTGCTGCAGCCGGTGGAATTCAGCTATACCGTTGAAACCCTTGCCGCGCTATGTCGCGGGGCCGGTCTGGTGTTGCTGCACCCCTGCCTGAATCAGTTCGACAAGATCTCGGGCGATTTTTCATGGGAGCCGCCGTTGTACGGCACCGCTGCCACCGCCTTCGGGCGGCTTGACGATCTGGCGCGGTGGCAGGTGGCCAATCTGCTGATGCAGGAGCGCGCACCGATGCTGTGGTTCTATCTTGGCCATGGCCCCGCACGCCGCAGCCGCGACGAGGTGAATGCCGATTTCCTGGGCCGGCGGTTCCGCCCCGCCCAATGCGATACGCAGATCCATGTCCTGGGCGCGGATGACCGCTACACATCCAGCCCGCGCAGAACCCGCCTGCCGGCGCCGGCAGTGCCGGCCGACCCGCAGGTGCGCGCCGTGTTTCAGGCCTGCGACGGCAGCCGCAGCATGGCCGAGGTATTGTCCCATCTTGGCCCGTTGCCGGGAGAGGCTGAGATAACCCGGCTGCGCCAGTTGCTTACGACCCCGGCCTTCCCGTATCTGCTTGCATCATGATCGACATCGGCATCTCCACCTCCGGCCCGTTCGCGCTGCCCAGCCTGCTCTGGGCAGAGCTGGCGCTTGACGCGCTGCCGTCCAACCCCACCGGGCTGTCCGCCTGCACGATCGGGCCGGAGGGCACCTTTCACATCGCATTGCCCGATGATCTGGCCGGCGCCGTGCCGAAGCGACGGCGCGAATATCTTGCCGGGCGGCTGGCTGCGGCACATGTGTTGCGGCGGCTGGTCGCGCCGGAAATGCTCGGCCGGCAGGGCCGCGCGCCGGTCTGGCCCCCGGGCATCGCCGGGTCGATAAGCCATGACGACCGCCGCGCCGTGGCCGCAGCCTCGCGGGTTTTCCGGCAGTTGGGCGTCGATTGCGAGCAGCCGATCCCCGAGACCGAGGCCCCGGCACTGGCCCGCGAGATTCTTGCGCCCGGCGATGCTGCGGCACAACCCGCGGGCATGGCTTTCGGGCACTTTCTCACCGTGGTCTTTTCCGCCAAGGAGGCCTTCTACAAGGCGATTGCCGCCGAAGCCGGGCGCATGCTCGACTTTCACGAGGTCACTCTGGCCGGCTGGGCGCCGGACCGGCTGCATCTGGCATGGGCAGGGCAGGGGGAGACGGTGTTCTGGCATCTGGGGCCGCAGGGCTGCACCACCCTTTGCGTCCGGGGCCCGGCATGAACCGCATGCTGGTCACGCTGTTCCGGGCCGAGCCCGGCGGGGCCGCGCTGTCGGTCCTGGCAAGCCTTGCCAGCGGGGCGGGGGCTGCGATCATGGCCATCGTGATCAGCCGCGCACTGGAGGCAGACAGCCGGAGCGCCGTGCTGGCGGTGGCCTTTTTCGCTGCCGCCGCGATGCATTTCACGCTGCGGGTATTCTCGGAAGTCTGGCTGATCCGGCTGACGCAAAGGGTGCTGCTGGGCATGCGGCTTGCCCTGGCGCGGCGGTTGCTGGCCACGCCCCAGATCCGGCTGCAGCAGATCGGGCGCCAGCCGCTGTTGACCATCCTGACCCGCGACATGGATACTTTCGTGAATGCGGTTCAACTGGTGCCGCTCCTGATCGGCAATCTGCTGCTGGTCTTTGGCTGTTTCGCCTATCTCGCCTGGGTCGATTGGCAGATCTGCGTCGCCGTCTTTGCCTGTCTGCTGATCGGGGCCGGCCTGTTCAAACTGGCCGAGCGTCGGCCAATTGCCCGAATTTTCCGGCTGCGGGAAGAGATCGACCAACTCTATACCCGGCAGCGCGCCCTGATCGAAGGCGCGAAGGAGTTGCAGCTCAACGGCCCGCGCGGCGCGCATTACATCGACCGGGTGATTGGCCCCGCCGCCGCCCGGGTGGCGCGCGAATACGCCGGGGCGATGTCGTCCTATATCTGGGTCGTCAATATCGGCAACAGCCTGTTCTATCTGGTCATCGGCGTCGTGCTGTTCCTCATGCCCGGGGTGACGATGCGCGATATGCTGCCGGCGGTACTTCTCATGCTCTATCTCGTGCGGCCGGTCAGTGAGGTGATGATCAGCCTGCCGGCCATCCGCCAATCCGTCGTGGCGCTGGACCGGATCGAGCAGCTGCAGGCCGAACTGGACCCCGCCGCCGCATTGCCGCCACCGCTGCAGCTGCAGGACCGTATTGTCCTGTGCGGCGTGACCCACAGCTACATGACCGAGGCCGAGGATGGCGTCTTCACGCTTGGGCCCATCGACCTCGTCCTCCGGCGCGGCGAGGTGGTCTTCGCCGCGGGTGGCAACGGCAGTGGCAAGACCACGCTGGCCATGCTGCTTTGCGGGCTTTACCGCCCCGAAAGCGGTAAGATCGAGGTCGATGGCTTGCCGGTAACAGAGGCCATGCAGGCCAGCTATCGCCAGATTTTTTCAGCGGTATTTTCCGATTTTCACCTGTTCGAACAGCTTCCGGGCAGCGACGATCCGGAGATGGAGGCGAAAGCGCGCCATTTCATCGCGCTTTTTCGCATGTCGCACAAGGTCACGGTGCGGGATGGCTGTCTCAGCACCACCAGCCTGTCCACCGGCCAGCGCAAGCGGCTTGCCCTGGTCTCGGCCTATCTCGAAGACCGCCCGGTCTATCTTTTCGACGAATGGGCGGCCGATCAGG
The DNA here is from genome assembly GCA_014879735.1 of Paracoccaceae bacterium. GTDB lineage: Bacteria > Pseudomonadota > Alphaproteobacteria > Rhodobacterales > Rhodobacteraceae > Pseudogemmobacter. The sequence goes on along the minus strand of JACSRN010000086.1, from coordinate 20,068 downwards.
ACCCGGTCTTCAAGGCGGTGTTCTACACCGAACTGTTGCCCGAGCTGAAGGCACGCGGCAAGGCGGTCTTCGTCATCACCCATGACGATGCCTATTTCGGCTGCGCCGACCGGGTGGTGAAACTGGTCGATGGCAGGATCGTGCAGCCGGAACAGGAGGCCGCCTGATGGCTTCGCCCTGGTTGCTGGAGGTGCCCAAGCCGCAGGCGCGGCGCAGGCTCTATGTCTTCCCCTATCTTGGCGGCAATCCCGCCGCCTTCATCGACTGGTCCCGGGCGCTGGGACCCGACACCGCGCTGTCGGTGGTGAACCTGCCGGGGCGCGGCCTGCGGTTGAAAGAGCCATCGCTGACCGAGATGCGCCCCGCCGCCCTGCAGATTGCTGCGGCCGTCACCGCCAATGCCGGCGCGGCGGATTTCGCCTTCTTCGGCCATTCGATGGGCGCGGTTCTCGCCTTCGAAGTGTTGCGCATCTGCACGATGATGCACCTGCGACGGCCCGATCTCATGGTGGTCTCCGGCTGCCGCTGGCCCGGGGCGCTGGAGCGCGACGACCTGCACCTTCTTGACGACAGCGCCTTCCGCAGCCGGCTGAACGATCTGGGCGGCACCCCGCCCGAGGTCATGGGCAATGACGAGTTGATGCGGTTGCTGACCCCCATGCTGCGCGCCGATTTTGCAATGCTGAACGGGTATGTCTACCGCACCATGCCACGCCTGCCGGTGCCGCTTCACGTCTTCGCGTCGCAGGATGACCTCGAAGTGCCGCTGGAGACCCTGCCGCGCTGGTTCGACGAAAGCAGCCACCCCGGCGAGATGCATCTTTTCCCCGGCGGGCATTTCTTCCTGCATGAGCCGGGGCTGGCGGTTCCCGCCCGACTGCGGGAGCTGGGCGCATGAGCGACAGTCTTGCGCAGCTCGCCGCATCGGCCCGTGCCGCCGGGGACCGGCTGCTGCATGCCCGCCCCATGGCGGCCCGGCAGGTGGTGCTTGCGCAGCTTGCAGCACTGGTCACGGCCGCGCCGCTGGATACCGCGGGGGCGGACGGCCCGCTGTTCGGGGTGCCGGTGACGGTGAAGGACAGTTTTGCGACCGCGGGCCTGCGCAGCACCGCCAGTCACCCGCCGCTGTCGGATCATGTGCCCGACCGCGATGCCGCACTGGTCGCGCAACTGCGCCGGACGGGGGCGGTGATCCTTGGCAAGACCAACCTCGCCCAGCTTTGTGGCGACATCCAGACGATCAGCCCGGTCTTCGGCACCGCGCTGAACCCATGGGACGGCGACCGCACCCCGGGCGGCAGCGGCGGCGGCGGGGCCGCGGCCGTTGTTGCCGGTCTTTCGCGGCTTGATCTTGGCAGCGATCTGGCCGGTTCGCTGCGGATCCCGGCGGCCTTCTGTGGCGTGGCCGCGCTGAAGGCCGGGCCCGAAGTCTTTGACATGACCGGACATGTCCCGCCACTGGGCGACGGGCCGCCGCCGCCCTTCCAGTCCGGCGGTTTCATCGCCCGCGACTGTACCGATCTTGCCGCCGCCCATGCTGCGCTGACCGGCGCTGCCGTGCCGCCGGCCAAGGCCGCGAGGCTGCATCTGGGTCAGATCACCGGGGCAGACCTGCCGCTTTGTCCCCGCACCGCGCAGGCGTTGTGCCGGGCGCTCGACTGGCTTGCGGCTGCAGGTCATCACAGCGCGGCGGCGTCGCTCGACTTTCCGGCCGCATGGCAGGCCTATGGCACCCTGCTGATGGCTGCGTCGGCGCCGCATCTGCGCGCCTGGCAGCGGCCCGCGCTGCGCCTTCTGGCGCTGGCGGCGCGCGGGCGTCCCCTGCGCCGCGCCATGCTGCGCGGCCTTGCGGGCAAACCGGCCGCCCCCGCGGTGGCGGCGCGCGCCGCGACCATTGCCAGCATCGACCGCCATCTCGAACATTTCGATGCGCTGGTCTGCCCGGTCACTGCCGTGACGGCGTTCGCGCATCTGCCGCCGCCGCGCAATCCGTTGGCAACGCGCCGCATTCCCGCCGGGCCGCATCGCCTGCCCTACCAGGAGGCCGGCCTTGGCTTCACCACGCCCTTCTCGCTTTCGGGCCATCCCGTGGTTGTCCTGCCGGTCGATCTGATCGACGGTCTTCCGGTCGGGCTGCAGATCATTGGCCGTCGCGGGGGCGAGGCCGATCTGCTTGCCCTGGCCATCGGGATCGAGGCCATCTTCGACCGGCATCGCCCGCCACTCTGGCGGCAATGGCAAAACCGCTTCACCCTATTTCAAACCGCAAGGAGCCCGGAATGAACGCCGACACCGACTATCAGGTCGTGATGAACCACGAAGAGCAATATTCCATCTGGCCGGCGGGGCGCGATCTGCCGGCGGGCTGGACGGCCACCGGGTTCACCGGCGGCAAGCAGGCCTGTCTCGATCACATCAACGAGGTCTGGGTCGACATGCGCCCGCTTTCGCTGCGCAAGGCCATGGGGGAGGCCTGACCGCCCCCGGGGGCAGGCGGGCGGTGGCGCCGGTCATGGCGGGGTGCGCGCGTAGCGCGGAAAACCGCAAGCGCGCGCCCAAGCGTCCGTCACCGCCGTTCACTTGCCGTCGAGAATGGCCTTGACCTCTTCCTCGCTCAGCTCCGGCACGGTGCCATCGCCAAAGGTTGTGCGGACATAATTGGCAACCGCGGTCATTTCGGCCAGGGTCAGGCGGCTGCGAAAGGCCGGCATCGGCCCCAGCGCGGCCACCCCGGTTCCGGGCACCATCTGCGACGCCGCAAGCCCATCGGCCGTGACGACCACCAGATTGCGGCCATCGGCCTGCAGGACCGTGCTGTTGCCGGCAAGTGGCGGCGTGGTGTTCGCGATGCCCTCGCCAGTGGCCTTGTGACATAGCGCGCAGTTGCCGAGATAAAGCGACTTGCCATCCGACCCCGCACCGACCGCCGCGTCGAGCGTCATGTCCGTGGCTGGTTCGGCCGCCGGCGCAGATTTGCCATCGAACAGATAGCTGGCCATGGCAGCGCGGTCCTCGGGCGTCAACTGCGACGTGGTGTTGCGGATCACCTGCGCCATTTCGCCGAAGGAAGAGGCGCGCGGACCGTTGCCGGTGGTGAAATAGGAGACCAGCAGATCGAAGGTCCAGCCGCGGGCGATCAGCCCGTCGGCGGTGATGTCGGGCGCGATCATCGCCCCCTGCCGCCCGCCCTTCAGCGCCTCGCCCGACTTCTCGCCCATCAGCATGTTGCGTGGTGTATGGCAGGCATCACAATGGCCCAGCCCGTTCACCAGATAGGCGCCGCGGTTCCAGGCCTCGTCCTTGGCCGGGTCGGGCACGAAAGTTCCGCGATCCGCGAACAGCAGGTTCCAGGCAAAGACGCCCGGCCGGATGTTGAACGGAAACATCAGGCTTGTCGGCGGAACATCGTTCTCGACCGGCGGCAGGCTCATCAGATAGCCATGCAGGGCGTCGCTGTCCTCGCGCGTGACCAGCCGGAACGAGGTATAGGGCATCGCGGGATAGAGCGGATGCCAGATGCTGTTCGCGCCATAGGCCATGATCTGGTAGAACTGGGCCGACGTCATGCCGGCGATGCCAGACTTTGCCGGCGTGATATTGGGTGCCACGATATTGCCAAAGGGCGACGCGACTTCAAAACCTCCCGACAGGGTTGCCGCGCCGGGTGCCGTATGGCAACTGATGCAATCCCCGGCGACCAGCAGATATCTACCGCGCGCGATAGACTCTTCGTCCGTCAGGGTCGGATGTTCCGCGACACGCGGCACGCCCCAGGTCCAGGCAAAGACCGCATAGGCCGCGCCCAGCAGGATGACGACAGCGAGAAGCTTTCCCAGAACGCGCACGGTGATGACCCCTCAGCCCTGGACAAGATTCGGCTGCGACAGGATGTAGTCGCGCAGCGCCTGATGATAACGGACATAGCCGGTGCAGCGGCAGACGTGATCGCCGATGCCGTCCTGGACCGCCTTCTCGACCGCATCGCGGGCGACGGGTTCGCGGGCAAGCCGCTCGACCAGGACCGTGGCCGCATTGACGAACCCCGGCGTGCAATAGCCGCACTGGAAGGCAAAATGCTCGACGAAGGCCAGCTGCACCGGCGACAGGGCGCCGTCCGGCGCATGACCCTCGACCGTGCGCACCGACAGCCCGTCGAAGGTCGACGCCGCGCTGATACAGGTGCGGCGCGTCTCGCTTGTACCGTCGGGATTGTCGACGATGACCACGCAGGCATGGCAGACGCCGATGCCGCAGCCGAACTTCGTGCCGGTCAGGCCGAGATAGTCATGCAGATAGTCGACCATCGGCAGTTGATCGGGAACGTCGTGAGGTTCCGCCGCTGTGCCGTTCACGGTGATGGAAATACGGGCCATCTCAGAGCGCTTCCATGATCTTCTGTGGCGTGGCAGGCAGCGAAAGGACCCGCGCGCCCACTGCATCGCAGATTGCATTGAGTATGCCCGGAACGACCGGGATCATCACTAGCTCGGCCATGCCCTTCGGCGCATCGGTCTCGCTGAGCGGCGGCAGCACCTCGACGGTGATCCGGTCCAGCGGCAGATCGGCCGACATCGGCACCCGGTAGCTGTTCAGGTTCCAGGTGCCATTGCCCGGCCCATCCTCGTAAAGCGGCAGGTCCTCGTACAATGCCTGCCCCACGCCCATGGCAATGCCGCCTTCCGTCATGCCCTGCACGATATCGGGCACCAGCACCCGGCCGCATTCCAGCACCTGATGCACCGCCAGAAGCCGGGTTTCGCCGGAAATGCGGTCAACGCCCATCGCCACCACAGCGCCACAGGTGCTGAAGTAGCTGGCCCCGATCCGTTCAGTCACCGCGGCCGGGAACGTCACCTTGTCGCGATCCAGAAGTTCCCAGTCCTCGCTGCCGCCACGGCGGATGGCCAGCGCGTCGATCGGCACCTCGAAACTGTCGTCGTTCACGGTGAACTGCGCGGTCGACCACATCCAGCGGTTGGCACCATGCGCCATCGCGCCAGTGACAAGCCCGTCGCGATGCGCCCGTTCGGCCAGTTGCTCAAGGGTCAGCGGCTGCATGCCCTTGGCGGTCAGCCGGCCATCGACCCAGCGCAGGTCGGCAAAGGTCACGAACTGCCCCGAGGACTGCCCGCCAAAGGCGCCGTCCGACCAGATCGCGCGCGCGGCAGGCCAGAGGCCACATCTGAGGACAACCCAGGCGGCGATGTCGGGGGCCTGGGTACAAGCAGAGGCGCCGTTCGAGGCCGTGGTCTCGGCATCAATCACCAGCGTCCAGCGCGGATTGGCCGATTGCGCATCCTGGTCGGCCTGGCTGATGCCCCAGGGGTTGTCCGCCGCGACCAGTTGCAAGTCATCCCAAAGGCCGCGGGCGGTCAATTGCACCTGATCGGGCAGATGGCCAAGGTGATCAGCCACCCGCCTGGCAACGGCCGTGGCGACCCCGGTTCCCATTTCCGAAGCGCCGCAATTGGCTGCGATGCCACCATCCGCCGCCAGCGTGACGGTGCCAAGGCTGCTGTCGACGCCGCCACCATATTTCTTCATCACGCAGGCCACACCCACGCCATAGGCAAAACCGGGGTTCGCCGCCTCATAGGCGGCCTTGTCGGCGGCGCGATCGGCCCAGAGCGCGGCCTTTTCCATCGCCGCCAGCACCTCCGGCGTCCGATTGGCGCCGTTGGTCGGGTTCCCGGTCAGGGTCAGCCAGCCGGTCTGCAGCGTATTCGTCTGGCGGATTTCGAAAGGGTCCATGCCAAGGTCGCGGGCCACCTGGTCAACCAGTACCTCCATGGCCGTCATCGTCTGGATCGAGCCGAAGCCGCGCATCGAGCCTGCGGTGACGGCGATGGACTGGCGGGCAACCGTCGTCACATCGCTTTGCGGCATGTAGTAGATCGCGCTCGAGGCCACCGCCCCCACACCGGCAATCGCGCCTGACAGGTTGGCAACCCCGCCGCCATTGGCATCAACATCGCAGACAAAGGCGGTGAAACCGCCGGTTGCGGGGTCGACGCCAAGCTGGCTGTCGACGCGGAAGGCGTGGCGTTTCAGGCCGAACTGGAATTGCTCGAAACGGTTGAAAGCCAGGCGCACCGTCTTGCCGCCGCCAAACAGTCCGGCCAGCGCGGCATAGAGCGGGAAGATCGTATGGTCCTTGGCGCCGAAACTGCCGCCCATGAACAGGAACTGGCCATCGATCTCGGTCACTTTGAAGCCATCCGTCGCCTTTCCGACCATGCCGGCAATGCCCTGCACCGACAGGTCGGGCGACTGGACGCCGATCACCATCGACAGCCGGCCCGAGGCGGCGTCATACCAGGCCAGCCCGCTTTCGGGCTCCATGAACATCGGTTCTATCGACTGGGTCTGGAACGACTGCGCATAGGTCTTGCCCAGCTTGCCTTCGGCCAGGGCCTGACGGATGGCCGCGCCGTGATAGGCGGCTTGCGCCGCCGCATCGCCATCGGCCGCCGGTTCAGACCAGACCGGATTGAAGGCGGCATCATAGGATTGGGGCGAAACGCCCCCCGCCAGCATAACCGAATACTGGTCGGGGCCTGCCGGATTCTCGCCGGCAACGCGGGTATAACGCCCCGCGCCGTAGGGCTTGGTGGCCCGTGCCGGGCTTTCCGCGCCATATTTCACAACCTTGGTCTCCGCGGTCAGGGCAGAGCGGGCCGTCGCGAACCTGTTGAAATCGGCATAGATCAGCATGGCGACGGGCTGACCCAGAAAGTCCGCCACAGCGCCCTTGGTGGCGAAGAGATTGCTGGCGAAAAAGCCGGTGGCCGCCAACCCCGCGGCGGCGAGATCCTCGGCCAGGACGATCCGGTCGGGCTGAAAATCCTGACCCAGCGCCGACAGGTCGATCCCTTCGAATACATGGGTGGCGTCGGTTGCGAACAACATCATCGCGTGATGCGTTTCCGCAGGCCAGCCGGGCATGTCGCGCCCGCGGATGTCGCGGGGAAAGACCTTGGCGCCGGTAACTTTGGCATGCGCGTCGATACGATAACGCATGTTGCCGGCACCGTCCGTCCAGCCGGGCGCATCAGGCATCGTGGTTTCGACACCCGCCCCCCGGCCAATGACCGGAAGGGCCACCGTCATGGCGCCCGCCGCAGCCGCCCCGACAAGAACACGACGGCGCGTCCATAGCGCCCGATTCTGCGACATGACAGCGCACCTCACGATCAGAGACTTGATAGTTTCGTTGCAATGCAAAACGAACGAATCATTAAGATCGTTCTTGGGTTGAAACCTTAGAGACGACAGCCCTTTCCATCAAGCACTTCAGACGATTGCGATCTCAAGACCCCATGCCGCGCCGTGACCGGCAGCGACGGGCCGATTCCCGCCATGTGCTGGCCGGCGCGCGGCGAGGCCTGCGGGAAACGGGCGGGTTCTGCCGCATGGGCCGCCGGAGCGGCCCCGTCCTTTGCTGCGGGTGCCCGATCAGGCCGTCCTTGCCGGATCATAGCGCAGCAGGCGCAGCGCATTCAGCGTGACCAGAACGGTTGCGCCGGTATCGGCCAGAATGGCGACCCAAAGTCCGGTGATGCCCAGAACCGACGTCACCAGGAACACCGCCTTCAACCCGAGCGCCAGCGTCACATTCTGGCGGATGTTGCGCATTGTCGCGCGCGCCAGCCGGATCAGCGCCGGCACATCGGCCACCCGGTCGCGCAGAATGGCCGCATCCGCGGTCTCCAGCGCCACATCGGTGCCCGAACCCATGGCAACGCCCACCGCTGCCTGTTTCAGTGCCGGTGCATCGTTGATGCCATCGCCGACCATCATGACGTCACCCTGCTCACCGATGTTGCGGATTGCAGCCATCTTGTCTTCGGGCATCATCTCGGCGCGGTATTCCATGCCGAGTTGACCGGCGATGGCCGCTGCGGTGCGAGGATTGTCGCCGGTCAGCATGACGGGTGAAATGCCCATGGCCTTGATCTGGCTTATCGCATCGGCGGCATCCCCGCGCGGCTCATCCCGCAGGGCAATCAGGCCAAGGGGCCGGCCGGCCCGAAACACGGCAACCACGGTTTTGCCCTGCGCCTCCAATGCGGTCGCACGGGCGATATGATCCGGGTCGATCCCCCCCACCTCCATGGCATGCCGGGGCGAGGACACCCAGGCCTTGGCGCCGCCTGCCTCCGCCACGACACCCCGACCAACCAGGATGCGGGCGTCGGAGGCGGGCAGGGCCTCGATCCCGGCCTGCGCGGCGCAGCGCAGGATAGCCTGGGCCAGCGGGTGGCCGGATCCGGTTTCCACCCCGGCCGCCACCGCCAGAAGTTCGCTTTCCGCAACGCCCGGCACCGTCACGATATCGGTCACGTCCGGTTTGCCATGGGTCAGCGTCCCGGTCTTGTCAAAGGTGATGCGACTGACCCGGGCGGTCGCCTCGATCACGGCGCCCCCCTTCATCAGCAGCCCCTTTCTTGCCCCCGACGACAATGCCGAGGCGATCGAGGCCGGGACCGAAATCACCAGGGCGCAGGGGCAGCCGATCAGCAGCAGCGCAAGGCCGCGATAGACCCAGGTGTCCCAGTCGGCACCCATGGCCAGCGGCGGCACCAGGATCACCAGCGCCGCCACCGCAACAATGACGGGCATGTACCAGCGTGAGAAGCGGTCGATGAAGCGTTCGGTCGGCGCCCGCGCGTCTTCGGCCTCTTCGACCAGCCTGACGATCCGGCTGATCGTATTGTCCGATGCAGCCCGCGTCACGACGATACGCAGCGCCGTCTCGGTGTTGATCGAACCGGCAAAGACCGCCGCGCCGGGGCCGCGCGTCACCGGCACGCTTTCGCCCGTCACCGGGCTTTCGTCGATGCCGCCGGTCCCTTCGACAATCTCGCCGTCGGCGGGGATGCGGTCGCCGGGGCGGACCAGCACCTGCTGACCGATCTGCAGGCTTTCGGCCGGAACTTCACGGATCTTGCCATGCTCTTCCAGCAGCGCTGTCTTGGGCACCAGCTTTGCCAGCGCCCGGATCCCGTCGCGCGCCTTGCCTGCGGCAACACCTTCCAGCACCTCGCCCACCGCAAAGAGGAAGACGACCAGCGCCGCCTCTTCCGCCGCGCCGATGAACAGCGCGCCAACCGCTGCGACGGTCATCAGGCTTTCGATGGTGAAGGGCTGGCCAAGGCGCAGCGCCTCCCAGGCCCGTTTCGCGACGGGAGCAAGACCGATCAGGCAGGCGAGGGTGAAGGCCCAGTAACCCCATGTCGCCGAGGCCAGCGCGCTGAAAACCCAGGCCAACGCCAGAAGCAGGCCGGTGAAGATCACCAGCCGGCCTTTCGCTGTCCGGTACCAGGGCTTGCCACGATCCGCCGGGTCATCATGGACATGACCGGGGCTGGCATGCCCGGCATCCTGCCTTGCTGCGGTGCCCGAGGCGGCGGAATGGCCGGAATGATCATGGTCCGCACAGCCCGGCCCGTGACTCTGCCCATGGCCCGGCGCACCAGGCCCCGTGGCCCGGGCGCTGGCCGCCGGCCCGCCGCCGGTTCGCGGCGCGATGTCGAAGCCCAGCCGCTTGACGATCGCCTCGATCTGGCCGGGATCGGTGGTCTGCGGTGCCAGCGTCAGCGACAGCCGCTCGCTCATCAGGGCGACCTTCACTTCGCTGACCCCCGGCAGGTGTTCCACCGCCCGGGTTACTTTCACCGTGCAGGCCGCACAATCCATGCCGCTGACGGTCCATTCGCGTCTTGTGGCGTTGCTCATCTCAAATCTCCCGCCCGGATTCGTCCAGCCGCTTGTTTCCATCGATTCGGAGTGTTAATCCCTCTAGCAACTAGAGCTTCAAGGAATATTTCATGCAGAGCATCGGAAAGCTGAGCGAGACGGTCGGCGTGAAGGTTCCAACCATCCGATATTACGAGCAGATCGGCCTTCTTCCCGCAGCCGAGCGCAGCGCCGGCAACCAGCGGCTCTATGGTTCGCAGACCCGCGAAAGGCTTGCTTTCATCCGGCATGCCCGCGATCTGGGCTTCACGCTGGATGCGATCCGCGAATTGCTCAGCCTGTCGGACCGGCCGGATCTGCCCTGCGCGGCGGCCGACAACATCGCTCGGCGCCAGCTACTGGATGTAAAGCGCCGCATTGCGCGGCTTCAGGCATTGCAGGACGAACTTGAGCGGATGGTGATCCAATGCGGTCACGGCACCATCTCTGACTGTCGTGTCATCGAGACTCTGGGCAATCATGCACTTTGCGCCCATGAGCATGCCCTGGCCGGCGCGGATGCGCATCAGAATGACGCGGATCGGGCCGTCACCTGACCGCAGGGCGGCGGGAAGGATGTGAAGATACGATCACAGCCTGGCCCGACAGCCGGGTCCGCCGTCACTCGGCAGTACCCAGATGTGGCGTCGGGCGGCCAAGGTCCAGTTCCTCGGCATAAGAGGTCACATGCCGCTTCATGCGGCGCAGGGCGGCATCTGCATCGCCAGCCTTGATCGCCTCGGAAATCTTGCGGTGCGCCTTCATCACGATCCTGCGGGTTTCGAGGTTGAATTCCTCACGGTTCGTCGCCGAGTAAAGCGCCGAGGAAATCGACGTCATGAAGGTAAGAAACAGCGGGTTGTGGCTGGCCCGGACAATGGCCAGATGCCATTCCACGTTCAGCTGGCTGAAGGCCTGGATATCCTCGACCAGTTCATCCTGGCGGACCAGCAGACGGTCGATATCGGCCAGGTCTTCCGGCAGGCGCTGCAGGGCGGCCTGTCGCGCCGCGACCGGCTCGATCGCCTCGCGAACGGCCAGCAGATCCACGAAGCGGATGTCGTGACCCTGAATGAACAGATCGAGGCTTTGGCTGATGGCAGCGCCGGTCGGCGCCGAGATGTAGGATCCACCCTTGCGGCCGCGCTTGACTTCGATCAGCCCCTTTGCGCCCAGAATGCGCAGCGCCTCGCGCACCGTGGCCCGGCTGATGGAATACAGCGTCATCAGATCGCGTTCGGCCGGCAGGGAATCGCCCACGGTCAGCGCGCCGCTCATGATCTTTGCCTGAAGGATTTCCGCCAGAGCCGCCGGACGCGCGCCCACCTCGAAGTCTATCGCATCCTCATCATTCATCTGGCTCACCTTCCCGGCTCTCCTTCAACCGCATCGCCGTTGCTGCACCGCTTCTGGTCCGTCGTTCCAGCATGGGCATAAGGACTGACCTATCATTGGATTGGTCGGCAAAGAAGTGAAAACTCGCCGGCCCGCAAGAATGTTGCAGCATCCCGGTCGCGCCGGCACGGGTCAATTAATGGACTGACCTTTTATTGACTTCCTTCCGCATTGCTATATGGTCAGGCCAACCGAGATGTTATCGCCGCCTCCCGGGAACCCGGGGCAGAAACGGCGCGATCGGAAAGGCAGCAGGGGAGGGACCCATGCCAGAGCGAGGTTTGAAGAATCTCAGGGGCCCGACTCCCGGTCGGCAGCGACCGGGACTTCCCCGTCGAGGCGGGATCCGATCGGGGTTCCAAAATGGCCTTACCAATTATTGACTTTGCCGTTGCGGTCAGGAATAGTCCGCTTCTGGCGGAGGGGGCAGGGGCATCTGGCCGGGCATCTCCGGCAAACGAAGGGGGCTACGGGCCAGCGGAACGTGATCGCTCTGCCTGCCGCAACAGCCGCAACCAAATGGGAGGATTGATCGTGCGACAGAACCAGGGTTGCCGGAAGGCGCTTGCCGGGCTGCAGATGTGCAAAGGCGCGGCGAACCGTCCCGCATCTGGCCGGGATGCGGAAAAATGAGCGGCGGAAAGCCCTCGCCGGGTGTAGGCGTCTTCCGCGTGCTGGACAGGCCTCTGCGCATAGCCGAGGTCACGGCCGCGGCGATTGGCGGCGCGGCCATGCTGATCGCCATGGTGATGACCTCTGCGGACGCCTTGCTGCGCTATGGGTTCAACGCACCGATCTCGTTCAACTACCATGTCACCGAGAAGTACCTGATGGTGTCGATGATTGCGCTGCCACTGGCCTGGGGTTTCCGGACCGGCGGCTATATCCGCATCACGATGCTGTTTGGCATCGTCCCGCGCGGCACGCGCGACCTTATCCTGCGCGTCGGCCTGGTTGCCAGCGGCACCTATATCGGCGTGATGGCCTGGCTGACGGCGCGTCACTGGTACGAAACCTACGTCAATGGCGATGTGATCATGGGCGTGATCGACTGGCCGGTTTCCTGGTCGTGGATCTGGGTGCCGATCGGCCTGACGCTGCTGGCCGCGCGCCTGTTCCTGACGGCCATCGGCCCGGCCGCTGACCTTCACGCCGATCCCGAGAACGAGGGGCATATCGCATGATCATCGCGCTCGGAACCCTTATCCTGCTGGCGCTGATGCTGGTCGGCATTCCAATCGGCTATGCGCTCGGCATTGCCGGCGTGATTTCGCTGCCGATGCTGGTGCCGTGGAGTTCGGTCTTCGCGCTGATGACCTCGGTGGTGCACGAGACCACGGCCAACAGCCTGATGCTGACCATTCCCATGTTCGTTCTGATGGCTGAGTTCCTGGCCTGCGGCCGGGTGGCCGAAGATCTGCTGCTGTCTTGCAATCGTCTCTTGCGGAAGATCCGCGGCGGGCTGGCGATGGCCTGCATCCTTGCCGGGACGGTTCATGCCGCAGCGACCGGCAGCAGTGCAGCCTCGGCGGCCAGCCTCGCGCGGGCCTCATATCCCGCGATGATGCGGGCGGGATATGCACCATCCTTTGCCGTCGGCACGATCGCCATTGCCGGAACCCTGGCAATCCTGGTTCCGCCCTCGGTCGCGTTCGTACTGTTCGGGGTGATGACGGAAACCTCGGTCGGCAAGCTGTTCATGGCCGGGATCATCCCGGGCATCCTGACCGCCGGCGGCTATATCATGACGATCTGGCTGACCCTGAAGCTCAAGCCGGAGCTGGGCCCGGATCCGACGCAGGAAGAGCAGGCCGCATCGACCGAGAGCAAGGGGCGCGTCTGGCCGATGGTGCTTTTGATCGTGGTCATCATGTTCGGCCTCTATGGCGGGGTCGCGACGCCGACCGAAATCTCGGCACTGGGGGCGCTGGGGGCGCTTCTGATATCCCTTGGCATGGGGCGGATGTCGTGGCCCGACTTCACCCATGCGGTGGGCGGCACGCTGCGCATTTCCACGATGATCATGACGATCATCTTCGGCGCGCATCTTCTGGGCTATTTCATCTCGTTCTCGCAATTCACCAATGCGCTGCTGGCCTGGATTGCAGATGCCGGTCTTTCGCCGACGGTGGTGATGCTGGCGGTGGTGTTCGTCTATCTGATCCTGGGCACTTTCATGGATCAGGGCGCGATCATCATCCTGACCGCGCCGATCACGACGGCGCTGATGGTCGGCCTTGGCTACAACCCGATCTGGTGGGGCGTGATCATGATCAAGACCGCCGAAATCGGTCTTGTGTCACCACCACTGGGACTGGTCACATTCGTTGTATCTGCGACGACAAAGACCAACCTTCGTTCGAACTTCGTGGGCGTCCTGCCCTTCGTCGGAACCGAACTGGTGGTGCTGGCCCTGCTGATCGCCTTTCCCGATCTGTGCCTGATGTTCACCGGCTGACGCCAGCACCTGGAATCGCCCGGACAAGAGCAGCACGCGCCCGCAACCCGGGCGCGTGGTGTTGCCGTCAAAGCCGATAGCAGGCCCGGGCGTTTTCCGCGAAGACGGCTGCCAACTCGCCGGCGCTCAGGCCCGACAGCATCTTCTTGTAGGCGTTGAGCAGGATGGCATAGGGGGCGACACGGCGGTCGACGGGATAGTTGCTGCCAAAGATGCAGCGCGACGGCCCGAAGGCATCGATGCAGGTTGCCACATAGGGCGCCCAGGCCTCGACAAGCTGGTCGGACGAGCTGGCCTGTCCACCCGGAAAATCGAACCCCATGCGGGTGATGCCGAGGCCACCGATCTTCATCTGCACGTTCGGCAACTCGGCCAGCCGGCGGATCGCCGCAGACCAGTCCCGGAATACCCCCGCGCGGTCCGCGGCATATCGGCCCACGCCGATCGGCCCGCCGACGTGGTTGACGATGATCCTGTGGTCGGGGATCTTTGCCGCGAAGCTGCGGATTGCGTCCATCTGCGGGTGCAGCGCCCAGATCTCCAGCGTGTGGCCCATATCCAGAAGGCACTTCGCCCCGGCCAGGTAGCGGGGATCGTTCACCACATTGGCATCGGGATAATAGCCGGTCTCGCCATAGCCCGCGACGGGATCGGCGTCCCATGCCACCCGCGACCGGACGCCCTTGAACCGGCCCCGGCCGGCCGCGACATGGGCTTCGACCACGGGGCCGACACCTTCGGCCAGCAGCAGGTCGACACAGCCCAGAATGCCCGCCGCAAGCCGGTGATCGGGATTGATCTTTGCACCCTCGGCAATCTGGTCGTGCACATATTCGGTTTCCCCGACCGGCGCGAACCCCGGCCGCGGATCTGCCGAATAGGCCATGCCGCATTCGACGTAGACACTCGCCTCGACCCGGTGCCCCCGCGCAATGTCGGCCAGAAAATCTGCGGCAAAGAATGAGTATCCCGCGCAGTCCCACAGATGGATATGCGAGTCGATGATCGGCAGATCGGGTAGCAGGATGGGCTCGCGGATCTCCGCGGCCGAGGGAATTGATGTCATGGGATGGCCTCCTCCTCGAGTATCGGCATCTGGCGCAACTCTATCGTCATAAATTGGTCAGTCCATTACTATTCGCCCTTGACCATCGCTTTTGGAGCAGGCAAAAATAAGGCCAGACCATTTAATGCTGCCGATCCCCGACCAGGAGGCGCAGTACGGGAGGAACGGACGTGGCCGGCTTGTACTATGAAGAATTCGAAGTGGGACAAGTGTTCAGGCACAGCGTGCGCCGCACCGTGACCGAGGCCGACAATGTCTGGTTTTCCACGGCAACCTGCAACCCCGCGGCGATCCATATCGACGAGGATTACTGCCGCAACCACACCCCCTTCGGGCAGCGCATCGTAAACAGCGCCTTCACCCTGGGCCTGATGGTCGGGCTGACCGTGGGCGACACCACGCTTGGAACCACCGTCGGGAACCTGGGCTTCGAGGAGTGCCGCTTCCCGCTGCCGGTATTCCATGGCGACACGCTGCGTTCGGAAACCGAGGTGCTGGACAAACGCCAGAGCAAGTCGCGACCGGGCCAGGGCATCGTGACCTTCCTGCACAGGGCCTACAATCAGAAGGGCGAACTCGTCGCGCATTGCAAGCGCCCGGCGCTGATGATGGGCAGGCCCTGAACGGCGCAGCCCCGCCCAGGGGTGGGACGACACGTCCGGCGCCGCAGGGCAACGCGCCGAGGGAGAACTATCATGCCGAGAAAAGTCATCATCACCTGCGCGGTGACAGGGGCAATCCATACGCCCACCATGTCGCCCCACCTGCCGATCACGCCGCAGGAGATTGCCGATGCGGCGGTGGGCGCCGCCGAGGCAGGCGCCGCCATCATCCACCTGCACGCGCGCAACCCCGAAACCGGCGAGCCGGTGCAGACGGTAGAGGCCTTCGCGGGTTTTCTGCCGCTGATCAAGCAGCGCTGCAATGCGGTCGTCAACATCACCACCGGCGGCTCTCCGTTCCTGCCGGTCGAAGAGCGCGTCGGCCCGGCGGCGGCCTACCGTCCCGAGGTTGCGTCGATGAACATCGGCACGATGAACCTGGGCCTGTTCCCGATGGTCGCGCGCTACAAGGACTGGAAGTTCGACTGGGAGCCGAGGGCGCTGGAGGCCTCGCGCAGCCTGTTCTTCAAGAATACCTTTGCCGACATAGAATATGCCCTGGCCACCTTGTCGGAAAGCGGCACCCGGTTCGAATTCGAATGCTATGACACCGCTCATCTCTACACCCTGCGGCATTTTCTTGATCGCGGGCTGGTGAAGACGCCGCTGTTCATCCAGACCGTCTTCGGCCTGCTTGGCGGCATCGGCGCACATGCCGACGATGTCTATCACATGAAACGCACCGCCGACCGGCTGTTCGGATCCGACTACACCTGGTCGGTACTGGGGGCGGGCCGCCATCAGATGCCGGTCGCGGCCATCGCCGCGGCAATGGGCGGCAACGTCCGGGTCGGGTTGGAGGATTCTCTCTGGGGCGGGCCGGGGCGGCTGGCCACGTCCAACGCCGAACAGGTGCGGATGGTGCGCAGCATCATCGAAGGCATGGGACTGGAAATTGCCTCCCCGGATGAAGCCCGCGAAATCCTGGCGCTGAAAGGTGGCGACAAGGTTAACTTCTGATCGGCCCGCAGCCCCAACCGACAAGGACAACACATGGCAGCGAATATCACGGGTTGGGCGCATACGCCCTTTGCCAGACATGATGCGGAGACGGTCGAAAGCCTGGTGGTTCGCGTGGCGCGCGAGGCGCTGGCCCATGCCGGCATCACGGCCGAAGATGTGGACGAGATTCTGCTTGGGCATTTCAATGCCGGATTCTCGCGTCAGGACTTCACGGCCGCCCTGGTGCTGCAGGCCGACGACGCCTTCCGCTTCACGCCGGCGACCCGGGTCGAGAACGCCTGCGCGACCGGCTCGGCCGCGATCGCGCAGGGGATCAAGTCGATCGAGGCCGGGCGGGCGCGCATCGTGCTGGTGGTCGGCGTCGAGCAGATGACGACCACGCCCGGCCCTCAGATCGGCGAGAACCTGTTGCGGGCGTCCTATCTGCCCGAGGATGGTGATACCCCGGGCGGTTTCGCCGGCGTCTTCGGCAAGATCGCCGATCTCTATTTCCAGCGCTATGGCGACCAGTCCGACGCGCTGGCGATGATCGCGGCCAAGAACCACCGCAACGGGTGCCGCAACCCCTATGCCCAGATGCGCAAGGATCTGGGATATGAATTCTGCCGGACGCTGAGCGACCGGAACCCCATCGTGGCCGGGCCGCTGAAACGGACCGATTGTTCGCTTGTCTCCGACGGTGCGGCGGCCGTCGTGCTGATGTCGGACGACGCGGCCGTGACGGCGCCCCGCGCCGTCCGGTTCCGCGCCAATGCACATGTCCAGGACTTTCTGCCGATGTCCCGGCGGGACATCGTGGGTTTCGAGGGGTGCTCGGTCGCCTGGCGGCGAGCTCTGGAGCAGGCCGGGATCGCGCTGGACGATCTGTCCTTCGTCGAGACCCATGACTGCTTCACCATCGCCGAACTGATCGAATACGAAGCCATGGGCCTGACCCCGCCAGGCAAGGGCGCAATGGCCCTGCGGGAAGGCTGGACGATGCCAGATGGCCGCCTGCCGGTGAACGTTTCTGGCGGGTTGAAGGCAAAGGGCCACCCGATCGGCGCCACCGGGGTCTCGATGCATGTGTTAAGCGCGATGCAATTGTGCGGCGAGGCCGGCGAGATGCAACTGCGCGATCCCGTTCTGGGTGGCATCTTCAACATGGGCGGTGCGGCGGTGGCCAACTACGTCAGCATCCTTGAGCGCAGGCGCTAGGAGACAGAGATGAGCAGCAAGATCCGTGTCGGATTTGTCGGGCTGCAGCCCGGCAAGAGCTGGGCCGCACGATCGCATATTCCAGCGCTTCGGCTGCTGTCGGACCGTTTCGCGATCATGGGCGTCGCCAATACCTCTTTGGCAAGCGCACAGCGCGCGGCTGAGGCCTGCGACATTCCGCTTGCTTTCGAGAATGTGCAGGCCATGGCCGCCTCGCCCGAGATCGACATGATCTCCGTCACTGTTCGCGTGCCCTATCACCTCGGCCTGGTCCGGGCGGCGGCGGTGGCCGGCAAGCATGTCTATTGCGAATGGCCTCTGGGCAACGGACTTGCCGAAGGGCAGGAGATGGCGCGCATGGTACGGGACGCGGGCGTGCTGGGCATAGCCGGCACGCAGGCCCGTGTCTCGCCGGTGATCCGCTATGTCCGCGATCTGCTGCGCGACGGTTATGTCGGGCGGGTGCTGTCCTCCACCGTCACGGCACGCGGCCGCAGTTGGGGGCCGGTGCATGACGATGCGGCGGCCCGCGGCTATCTGCTCGACAACCGCAATGGCGCCTCGATGCTGACCATCCCGATCGGCCACACCCTGGCGGCAATACGCGATGTCCTGGGCGACATCAGCGAAGTTGCCGCCGTGGTCGACAATCGGCGCAAGACCATCCTGCTGCCCGAAACCGGCGCGATGGTGCCCTTCGACACGCCCGATCAGGTTGCGGTGCAGGCCAGGGTCGGGGATGGCATCCTGCTGACGATGCATTACCGGGGCGGAATGCCGCGCGATGGTCAGGGCCTGTGCTGGGAGATCAACGGCACCGACGGCGACCTGCGCATCACCGGGCTGCACGGCGGCACGCAGCAGGTGGACCTGCAACTGCAGGGCGGGCAGGGCCAGGACGGAGCCTGGCGCGATCTTGAGGTACCCGTCGAATATACCGCCGGTCCCTGGGCTGAAAACATCAACCCCGCGAATGTCGGCCGCCTTTATGCCCGGATGGCCGACGATATCCGGAATGGAACACGCACCGCCCCGACCTTCGACGATGCGGTGGAACTGCATCGGATCCTCGAAACCATAACCCGGGCATCGGCCGAGGGGCGCAGGCTTGCGGTCGATGCGCCGAACCGCCCGCTCGATGCCTGAGCGGCCGAACCGAAACCACAGCCGATCACCCTGGGAAGGACCTGCCGGAATGTTCGACTTCAAAGGAAAAACCGCACTGATCACCGGGGCGGGCAGCGGCATCGGTAGCGCGAGCGCCCGCTATTTCCACGACTGCGGTGCGAATGTGGTTCTGGCCGACATCAACATCGATGCGGCGGCCGCCATTGCGCGGGAAATTGATGCGCTCGGCACCCGGGCGCTTGCCGTCCGCTACGATGCCGCCTCGCCCGACAGCGCGCGCGACGTTGCCGGTCTTGCGGCCTCGCACTTCGGGAGCATCGACCAGATCATATGCTGCGCCGGCATCTACCAGCAGCAGCCGTTTCTCGAGATGACGGATGAGGCCTGGCGGCGCGTGATGGCCGTCAATTTGGACGGAATGTTCTTTCTGCTGCGCGAAGCTGCACCAAAGATGCCGGACGGCGGCTCGATCGTCATGGTCGCGTCGGTGGCAGCCCATACCGGCGGCACATCAGGACAGGTGCATTATGGTGCCTCGAAAGGTGGCGTTCTGGCGCTGGCCCGCGGATTGTCGCGCGAGCTGGCGCCCCGGTTGCGGGTGAATGCGATCTCTCCGGGCCTGATCGAAACGCCGATGGTCGACAGGTTCATCACCTCGCCGGCCGGCCAGCAGGTGCTGAAGACCATCTCGCTGGCGCGCTGCGGCAGGCCATCCGAAGTGGCCAGCGTCGCGGCCTTCCTCTGTTCTGATGCGGCAAGCTTCGTCACGGGCGAGACGATCATCGTGTCGGGCGGCGCCTATATGGGCTGAGATGGCGCCGACCGACAGGCGCGGTTGGCCCCTTCTGGCCGGCGTCTTGCGGTGGCCTCAGCCCGCGCTGCGCGCGACCGCCTCGGCAACCTCGGCCTCCGTCACCTTTTCCTGCCATTCCACCGTCTTGCCGTGCAGCGCTTCGGACAGCGCCAGATGCGACATGGCCGTCGTGTCGGTGGCACCATGCCAGTGCCGCTCGCCCGGGGCAAAGCCGACGATATCGCCGGGCGTCACCGTCTCGAGGGGTCCGCCCTCGCGCTGGACCCAGCCCCGGCCGGACAGAACGATCAGGGTCTGCCCAAGGGGATGGGTGTGCCAGGCGGTCCGGCCGCCGGGTTCGAAGGTGACGATCGCACCGCCCAGCCGGGACGGCTCGGCCCAGCGGAACGGTGCATCGATGCGGACCCGGCCGGTGAAATAGGCCGGCGGGGCTGACGACGACGGGGTGGCAGCGTTTCGGATGATATCCATGACCTCACTATCCTGTTGGAGCAAAGCATTAGGCTGTCACGCCTGCAGCTTTCGATTGACGGGACACCCGAAACACAATATGGTCGGACCATATAAAAGTCAATTCGCGTGCGGGTTGGTTGTTGGGTTTTTCGTTTTGTCTGTGGTGGTCATGCTGGGAGGGTTTGGTGCTTTTG
>JACSRN010000055.1 GCA_014879735.1 Paracoccaceae bacterium | reverse complement strand
GCCGCGATCACCAAAGAGCTTATCGAAATCATCTCGGGCGCCGAGGCGCTCTGACGACCCGAACGGAGATACGACATGGCACAAGCACAGGGCAAAGTGACTCAGGTCATCGGCGCCGTGGTTGACGTTCACTTCGAAGGCGCGCTGCCGGCGATCCTGAACGCCCTCGAGACTGAAAACAACGGCAAGCGTCTGGTGCTGGAAGTGGCCCAGCACCTTGGCGAGAATACTGTCCGCACCATCGCTATGGATGCGACCGAGGGCCTGGTCCGCGGCGCCCCGGTCAAGGATCTCGGCGCGCCGATCTCGGTGCCCGTGGGCGACGCGACGCTGGGCCGCATCCTGAACGTCATCGGCGAGCCGGTGGACGAAAAGGGCCCGGTCGTGGCCAAGGAATTCCGCGCCATCCACCAGCCGGCCCCGGATTTCGTCGCCCAGTCGACGGAAAGCCAGGTCCTTGTCACCGGCATCAAGGTGATCGACCTGCTGGCCCCCTATGCCAAGGGCGGCAAGATCGGCCTCTTCGGCGGCGCCGGCGTGGGCAAGACGGTTCTGATCATGGAACTGATCAACAACATCGCCAAGGTGCACGCGGGATATTCGGTGTTCGCCGGCGTGGGTGAACGGACCCGTGAAGGCAACGACCTGTATCACGAGATGATCGAATCCGGCGTCATCAAGATCGACAACCTGTCGGAATCCAAGGTGGCGCTGGTCTATGGCCAGATGAACGAGCCGCCGGGCGCGCGCATGCGTGTCGCTCTGTCGGGCCTGACGCTGGCCGAACAGTTCCGCGACCAGTCGGGAACGGACGTGCTGTTCTTCGTGGACAACATCTTCCGCTTTACCCAGGCGGGTTCGGAAGTATCGGCCCTTCTCGGCCGTATCCCTTCGGCCGTGGGCTATCAGCCGACGCTGGCAACCGACATGGGCGCGCTGCAGGAACGCATCACCTCGACCCGGGCCGGCTCGATCACCTCGGTGCAGGCGATCTACGTGCCTGCCGACGACCTGACCGACCCCGCGCCCGCAACCTCGTTCGCCCACCTCGACGCCACGACCGTTCTGTCGCGCGCGATCTCGGAACTGGGCATCTACCCGGCGGTCGACCCGCTCGATTCGACCTCGCGTCTGCTCGACCCGGCCGTCATCGGGCAAGAGCACTACGACGTGGCCCGCCAGGTGCAGGGCATCTTGCAGCGCTACAAGTCGCTGCAGGACATCATCGCCATCCTCGGGATGGACGAACTGTCCGAAGAAGACAAGCTGACCGTGGCCCGCGCCCGCAAGATCCAGCGTTTCCTGTCGCAGCCCTTCGACGTGGCCAAGGTCTTCACCGGCTCGGACGGGGTGCAGGTTCCGCTGGACAAGACGATCGCCTCGTTCAAGGCCGTGGTTGCCGGCGAATACGATCACCTGCCCGAGGCCGCCTTCTACATGGTTGGCGACATCGAGGAAGTGAAAGCCAAGGCCGCCAAACTCGCCGCGGCCGCGGCGTAAGGAGGCAGAGATGGCAGGACAACTGCAATTCGACTTGGTCAGTCCCGAGCGGCGCCTTGCATCGGTCGGCGCGACCGAAGTGCAGATCCCGGGGGCTGGCGGCGACATGACGGCGATGGAGGGGCATGCCCCGACCATCACCACGCTGCGCCCGGGGATCCTGCGGGCGGTGACGGTCGAGGGCGTGAAGTCCTATGTCGTCACCGGCGGCTTTGCCGAGGTTTCGGCCACGGGCGTTACCGTCCTGGCTGAACTCGCGATCCCGACCGAGGAAGCCTCCGGCACGATCATGGATGACATCCTGGCCCAGGCCCGCGCGCTGGTCGCGGCCGCCCTGCCAGAGGACAAGGACGTGGCCGAAAAGAACCTCGCCGACGTCCTGACCCTGCGCGACTCAGTGATGACGCACTGACGATGCGCGTCGTCCGATCTGAAAGGCCCTGCGCATTCGCGTGGGGCCTTTGCATTTTTCCATGGTTTTGCCCCGTTCGGGCCCAGGCTGAAACCAGGGGAGCGCCGTGAGATGCGTCAGATGGGACCAAACCTCGGGATCGATCAGGGATCCTGCCTGATGTTTTCCGATTTTGCCGATGACGGGCCGATGTGGGCCGGCGAGGGCCGGCGCGAGGCCCGTCAGAGCGTGACCTTCGCCGCGGCTTTTGCGGCGGTGCCGGTCGTCAGCGTGGGCCTGTCGATGTGGGACATGGATTCCCGGACCAACCCGCGCCTCGATATCTCGGCCGAGAAGATCAGTGCCGCGGGTTTCGATCTGGTCTTCCGCACCTGGGGCGACAGCCGGATCGCACGGGTGCGCGCCGACTGGATGGCCATCGGCCCGGTGCGTGACGAAGACGACTGGGAGATCGGCTGACCGCCCGGGCGGCGCAGCCCCCGTTCCCCTGGGCGCGCCCTGCGGGGCTTGCGTCCCCGGGGCGCGCGGGCGTTTGGGATAGTGCCCCGAGCCGCGGTCAGGCGCGGGGATAGAGGCTTTCGTAGATCGGGATCAGGGTATCGGTTTCGAACAGCGACGACACCGACATGCCGCCCCAGATGTTCAGGACGGCCTGGGCGAACATTGGCGCCGTGGGCACGATCCGGATATTGGGGCAGGCTTTCACCTGTTCGGTCGGCTCGATCGAATCGGTGATGACCAGCGATTTCATCGCCGAATTCTGCACCCGCTCGACCGCGGGCCCAGACAGGACGCCGTGGGTGATGTAGGAGTGCACCTCGGTCGCGCCGGCCTCCATCAGCGTCTGCGCCGCCATGCAGAGCGTGCCGGCGGTATCGCAGATGTCATCGACGATGATGCACTTGTGGCCCTTCACATCGCCGATGACGGTCATCCCCGCCACCTCGCCCGCCTTTTCACGCCGCTTGTCGACGATGGAAAGCGGGGCGTTGATCCGCTTGGCCAGTTCGCGCGCGCGCGCCACGCCGCCGACATCGGGCGATACGATCATCACGTCGTCGAGCTTGCCCTTGAACTGGTGCTCGATGTCGAGCGCGAAGATCGGGCTGGCATAGAGATTGTCCACCGGAATGTCGAAGAATCCCTGAATCTGCGCGGCATGCAGATCCAGCGTCAGCACCCGGTCGACACCGGCCTGGGTGATCAGGTTTGCCACCAGCTTGGCCGAGATCGGTGTGCGGGCCTTGCTGCGGCGATCTTGCCGGGCATAGCCGAAATAAGGGATCACTGCGGTGATCCGGCTGGCCGAGGACCGGCGCAGCGCATCGACCATGATCAGCAGTTCCATCAGATTGTCATTCGCCGGGTTCGAGGTCGGCTGGATGACATACATGTCCTCGCCGCGGACGTTCTCGAACACCTCGACAAAGATCTCCTGGTCGTGAAACCGTTCGACCCGGGCATCGACAAGGTTGATCGACATGCCCCTGTGCATCGACATCCGTCGTGCGATGGAGCGGGCAAGGCTGACATTGGCATTGCCGGTGATGAGCTTGGGCTCGGTGATCGCGGGCATGGCGGGCTCCGGTGGCAGCGGATTCGGTTGCGCTGCGGCATAGCATTCGCAGCGCGGGGCGCAAAGGGGCGGCGTCTTCGGATCGGGGTTCATCATCTGGGCCGCCAGGTCGCCTAGCCGGCCAGCGCGGATAGGAAGGCATCGACATCGCCGGCCGTGGTCGACCAGCTGGTGACAAGCCGCGCGCCCTCGCGCCCGTCCGGCAGGCCCCAGCCGTAGAAACGCGCGCCGGCGGCCTGCGCCCGGGCGGCAGTGCCGGCGGGCCATTCGGGAAACATCATGTTCGCCTGCACCGGGTGTTTCTGCGTCAGGCCCGGTACCGCCGTCAGCCCTGCCGCCAGCCGACCGGCCATTGCATTCGCGACCCCTGCCAGCCGCAGCCAGAGCCCGCCTTCCAGATAGGCCGCCATCTGCGCCGAAAGGAAGCGATGTTTCGAGAAGAGATGCCCGCCGCGCTTGCGTCGCAGTTCGAACTCCCAGGCTTTGGCCGGATCGAAGATCACCACCGCCTCAACCCCCATGCAGCCGTTCTTGGTGCCGCCGAAGGACAGCACGTCGACGCCCGCCCGCCAGGTCATGTCGGCCGCCGAGGCGCCGGTGGCCGCGATGGCATTGGCGAAGCGCGCGCCGTCCAGATGCACCGGCAGCTCGAAGCTGCGGGCAACGGCGGTCAGCGCCGCGATCTCCGTCGGGGTATAGACGGTGCCGGCCTCGGTCACGTTGGACAGCGATACCGCGCCGCGCTGCATGCCATGGACGCCGCCGGCCCCGGTGGTCGCGAATGCGGCGGCAAGATCAGCCGGTGCGATCTTGCCATGTGCGCCCATCACCGGCACCAGCCTGGCACCATGGGTATAGAACTCGGGCGCGCCGCATTCGTCTTCGGCGACATGGGCGTGCTCGTGGCAGAAGACGGTGCTCCAGGGTGGGCACAGCACCGCCAGCGACAGGGCATTGGCGGCGGTGCCCGTCGCCACCAGACAGACCGCGGCTTCGGGGGCCTCGAAGATCTCGCGCAGCAGGGCGGTGGTGCGGAGCATGCCGTCCTCGGCGCCATAGCTGGGCGCATGGCCGCCGTTCGCCGCCGCCAGCGCGGCGAGAATTTCGGGCGCCATGCCCGACGTGTTGTCGGAGGCGAATTGCATCAGGGCGTTTCCTCGATGATATGGTCTTCCCAATCGTCGTCGGCGACGGTCAGTTCCGAAACCGTGCGGCCGCGGACCGATTGCCCGCTGGCATGGGTGCTTTCGGCATCGCCCGTCAGCAGCGGGTGCCAGGCCGGCAGCGGGCGACCCTGCGCCAGCAGCTTGTAGGCGCAGGTCGCGGGCATCCAATAGGCCGCCCGCGCCAGGGTCTTTGGTGTCAGCACCACGCATTCGGGCACATGCACCTTGCGGTTGGCGTAATCGGCGCAGCGGCAGGTGGCATCGTCGAAAAGCCGGCAGGCGATATTGGTATAGGCCACCTCGCCGGTATCCTCGAATTCCAGCTTGTTCAGGCAGCACTTGCCGCAGCCATCGCACAGCGCCTCCCATTCCGCGGGAGTCATCTTCTTCAGGGGAACGGTTTCCCAGAACCGGGGGCGAAGGGGTGACATGGCGGCGAGCCTGCGATGAAGTGGGGCCGAAGGAAAGGGGGGCACAAACGTCCGGATGGTTTTTTGCAGCCTCCGGCGCAGGGAATCCGCGGTCAACCCGCCTGAAGAATCATGCGGGCATGCCGGCAGTCGGTCTGCATCTGTTCGATCAGTCCGGGCAGCCCGTCGAACTTCATCTCGGGGCGAAGGTAATCGACCAGCGCGACCGAAAGGTGGCGGCCGTAGAGATCGCCCTTGAAGTCGAGCAGATGGGTTTCGAGATTCGGCACATCACCGTCGAACATCGGCCGAACCCCCAGCGAAGCCGCACCCATATAGGGGCCGGCCTGCGGGCCGGAAAGGACATCGACCTTGACGGCATAGACCCCGAACCTTGGCAGGTGCAGCCCATCCAGCGCCATGTTCGCGGTTGGAAACCCCAGTTCCCGGCCACGCTTTTCCCCATGGATCACCGCACCTTCGATCCGGTGCCAATGGCCCAGCATGGCGGCGGCGTCGCGGGGGCGGCCCTCGCTCAGCGCCTGGCGGATTGCGGTAGACGACACCTCCTGCCCGGCAATCTGGACCAGGGCGGCAACGGTCGTGGCGAAACCATAGCGCTGTCCCAGCATCCGAAGATCGGCGGCCGTGCCGCTGCGACCCTTGCCGAAGCAGAAATCCTCGCCCACGACGATATGGGAAATCCCAAGGCCACCGGCCAGCACGTCGCGCGCAAAGGCCTCGGGTTCCAGCCCGGCGAGGGTGGTGTTGAACGGCAGCTGGAACAGATGTTCGACACCCAGCTTCGCCAGCCGGTTCGCCCGTGACTCGGCGTTCATCAGCCGGAAGGGCGGGGCCTCGGGGGCAAAGACCTGGCGGGGATGCGGCTCGAAGGTGACGATGCCCAAGGGGGCCTGCCCGCGCGCGAGGTCGATCACCGCCTGATGGCCAAGATGCACGCCGTCGAAATTGCCCATCGCGCAAGAGGCGCCGCGGGCCGCCGGATCAAGCCATTGCCAGTCCTGATGAATCTGCATTCCACCCCGGTCGGGGCCACCGCGCCCCTCAGTCGAACTTGCGGCTGGGCGCCAGAACCAGCGCCTCGCCCTTCAGCACGGTTGTTTTACCTACCGAGGCGATGGTTTCAAGGGTGACACGCCGTTTTGCGTGGTCGATCTCCAGAACCGTGACCCGCGCCGTCACCTGATCGCCGGGGCGGACGGGGGCCATGAACTTCAGGCTTTGGCCGAGATAGACCGTACCATGACCGGGCAGTTGCTCGCCGATCACCGCCGAGATCAGGCCTGCGGTCAGCATGCCATGGGCGATCCGACCCTCGAAGATGGTGTCCTGAGCGTAGGATTCGTCCAGATGCACCGGGTTCCGGTCGGTCGAGACCTCGGCGAAAAGCTCGATATCGCGATCCGTGACCTGCTTGGTCAGGCTGCGGGTCATGCCAATTTCGAGATCCTCGATGCAGATCGTGCCGCGCGGAAGATTGTGGCTGGTATCCAGCATCATGATGAGCCCCGTCCTGACAACGGAACCCTAGCAGATGCTGCGGCGCAGCGCAACTATGCGCGCAATAAGTTTGCCCAGAACGATGCAGCAATGAAACAATGTTTCTGCCGCAACGCAGAAAACTAGCGCAAAAGACCCAGGGCAAAGGTAGGCGACAGCTTCTGTTCGGCCAACCAGCCTTCCAGCAGGGTCGGGTCGGGATTGGCGGGATCCGTGCCAAAGGCCGGGGCATCGATGCCACCGGTGATGAACATCGTGTCCAGCCCCTCGCCGATGCCGCCGCGGATATCGGTATCGATGCCGTCGCCGATGCAGAGGATCTGCGCATCGTCGCGCCCGGAAACGGCGGCAAGGCGGCGGCGGGCCAGGTCGTAGATCGGCGGATAGGGCTTGCCGTAATAGAGCGTGCGGCCGCCCATCGCATCATAGTCCCGCGCCAGTGCCCCGGCACACCACAGCCGCTGCGCGCCCATATCGACGACGATATCGGGATTGGCGCAGAGCATGGGCAGCCCAAGCGTCTTGGCCATCAGCAGGGTGGCGCGATAGTCGTCGGGCGTTTCGGTCAGATCGTCGACAAGACCCGTCACGACCACGCCCTCGGCCTGATCCAGCGGTACCCGGGAAATCGGCGGCTGGCTGGCGGCAAAAGCGGCCACGTCGGGGGCGTAGTCGGTGAAGAACGGTTCGTCCTTGGGTGCACCGATGTGGTAGACACGCCGGCCGACAGCGCCCGAAACCATCGCCATCTGGGCCGCGTCGCCGGACGAGGTGATCTCGTCCCAGGCGTCACGCGGCACGCCCAGGCGGTGCAACTGCTCCTCCACCGTGGATTTCGGCCGTGGGGCATTTGTCAGCAGCATGACCTGGCCGCCCCGTGCGCGATAGCCCTGCAATGCTGCGACGGCTTCGGGGAAGGCCGCGACACCATTGTGCAGGCATCCCCAGAGATCACAGAAAACCGCATCATAACGGCCGGATACTGCGGCGAGGGTCGGGACGATCTCGATCATCATGAAGTTCCGTTCACTGGGGCGGCGCGGTCAGGCGCAGCGGAGGGCAGGGGACAGGCAGACGAAGGCGGGACGGGCAGCGGCGCCCGTCCCATCCGCCATGCCTATAGTTTCAGTGCGGGAATGATCTGCTTCTTGCGGCTCATGATGCCCGGCAGAACCACGGTATCGCCGGTTACGGTACAGGCGAAAGAGGCTTCCGCAATCTGTTTCACCAGATCGTTCGGAACCAGCAGCGTTGCTTCTTCGCGCAGGATGTCGACCACGAACAGCAGCACCTGATCGGCGCCGTCTTCGCTGGCGACGCCCTCCATCGCAGCCATCAGGCTGCCCTTGCGATCAAGGATCAGCTTCGGCGCGGTGGTCTCAAGGACCGAGACGCGCAACTCCTTGCCGTCGACGTTGTATTCCTTGGAATCCATCCGCAGCAGTTCGGCATCCGAGAAGGACGAGACATCGGACTTCGCCTCGAACATTGCCGTGGCCAGCTCGCCCAGCGATATGCCCAGATCGGCGGCCAGCTTCTCGGCCACGGCCTTGTCATGTGCCGTGGTGGTGGGGCTGCGGAATTCCAGCGTATCGGACAGGATGCACGACAGCATGGCGCCCTTGATCGCCCTTGGGGCCTTTGCCACCGCCTCGCCCATCAGGTCGTGCATCAGCGTCGCGGTGCAGGCCAGCGGGCGGATGGTGATGTCGATCGGGGTCTTGGTCTTGAGCCCGCCCACCAGCATGTGATGGTCGATGATGCCCTGAATCTTGGCATCGTTGATCGACGGCGGCAGTTCGGCGGGGTTGTTGGTGTCGACGATGACGACCTTGTCCCCGGCCGTGACGTCCGAAATGATCTCCGGCTTGTCCAGCGCCCAATACTTCAGCACGAAGGCGGCCTCGGTGTTCGGCTCGCCCAGCAGCACGGCCTTGGCCGGGGTGCCCTTCACCTCGGTCAGGTACCAGGCCCAGATGATCGGGCTGCCGGTCGAGTCGGTGTCGGGGGATTTGTGGCCGAAGACGAGGGTCGTCATGGGAAACCTGTCGTATCTGGGGATTTTGCCGGGCTTATAGGCGGTGCGGCATGGTTTGTCAGCATGGTTTGTCGCCCCGGGGGCGCGGGCCTGCCGGGGCGGCCTAAGGCCGCAGCGGCGTGATCGTCCACCCCGCAGCCGCCAGCAGGTTCAGCACCCCGGTCTCGCCCGACAGATGCAGGGCGCCGAAGGCCACGACGGCGGGGCCGCGGGCGGCGGCGGCCTCGATCACCGGGATCCAGGCGCGGTTGCGTCGCGTCATCATCACATCCTCGATCAGCGCCAGCCCGGCGTCCACCTCGGCGCGGGTGGTGCCCGGCTGGTCATAGGCGTAGAGCCGCGTCAGTTCCCAGATCAGCCGCGATTCCCCGCGGAAATAGGCATCGGCCAGCGTCACGGACAGATCGGCCGACTGCGCCTCCATCGCCAGCGCCGATTCGAGCATGTCGATCTCCTGCTCGGGGGTGAAGCTGCCGAAGATCGCAAAGATCGTGTCCCAGGGTTCCAGCGCCTCGACCGCCAGGCCGCGGCCGAGGGCGGCGTCGATCAGCAGGCCGTCCAGCCCTTCGGGTTGTGCGGCCTCGTCCAGGGCGCAGAGCGGAATTGCAAGCACGATCGAGGCGTACCAGGGCTGGAACTTGGCGCCAAAGAAGCCGGGCACGCCGCGCGCCTCGAAGGCGGCGGCCAGCCGTTCCCAGGTGTCCGGCGGCAGGCGTTCCAGAAGCGTCGGCCCCGCGGTGATAAACATGTGCGAGGGGTCCTCGCCCAGCGCCCGGACAAGACGGGCCTCCTCCTCGGGCCCTGCCTCGACCAGCAGGGTGCGGGCGGCGTCCAGCCGGGGGGCCAGCGCGGTCAGCGCCGCCAGATGTCGCGGATCTTCGAAATGATAGGTGCCGACGATGGTCAGGCTCTGCCCGTCCTTCGTGGCATGCCACAGGTTGCCGCGGGCAAAGGGCACCGCATTGGCCGCGGCCTCAAGCCCGGCGCGGGCCTCGGCCGGCATCGCGGCCAGCAGGTCGCTTCCCTGGCACTCGGCCGCCACGGCGGGCGCAAGGCCGAAGACGACAAGGGCGGCAAGGAGAAACCTGCGCATGGCAAACCGTCGACTGTTGATCTGCGTCGAAGTTGGCACCGATGCGGCCAAACCCCAAGACCGAATGCGTTCGCACCGGCGAAGCAGCGCGCATCGGCCGGCTGCGGACAACATTTCGTCCGGCACGGGTGTTGACAGGCTGCGGTGCTTTGCCTACCTGTCCCGGTGTTGGCACTCACCACAAGCGAGTGCCAATCGAGATTTGAACCTGGAACCCAAGGGAGTGTTACCAGATGGCTTTCAAACCGCTGCATGACCGCGTTCTGGTCCGCCGCGTCCAGTCTGAAGAAAAGACCAAGGGCGGGCTGATCATCCCCGATACTGCCAAGGAAAAACCCGCCGAGGGCGAGATCGTCTCGGTCGGCGAAGGCGCTCGCAAGGACTCGGGCGAACTGATCGCTCCGTCGGTCAAGGCCGGCGACCGTGTGCTGTTCGGCAAGTGGTCGGGCACCGAAGTCACGCTTGATGGCGAAGAACTGCTGATCATGAAGGAAAGCGACATCCTCGGCATCATCGCCTGAGGTCGCGTTCCCTAACCGAAACAAATCCAAGGAGAAACAGCCATGGCTGCCAAGGACGTCAAGTTCCAGTCCGATGCCCGCGACCGCATGCTGCGCGGCGTCAACATCCTCGCCGATGCCGTCAAGGTCACGCTGGGCCCCAAAGGCCGCAACGTCGTGATCGAGAAGTCGTTCGGTTCGCCCCGCATCACCAAGGACGGCGTGACCGTCGCCAAGGAAATCGAACTGTCCGACAGGTTCGAGAACATGGGCGCCCAGATGGTGAAGGAAGTCGCTTCCCGCACCAATGACGAAGCCGGCGACGGCACCACCACCGCCACCGTTCTGGCCCAGGCCATCATTCGCGAGGGCCTGAAGTCGGTCGCCGCCGGCCTGAACCCGATGGATCTGAAGCGCGGCATCGACATCGCCACCGCCAAGGTCGTTGCCCATATCAAGGCCGCTGCCCGCCCCGTCGCCGATTCGGACGAAGTGGCCCAGGTCGGCACCATCTCGGCCAACGGCGAAGCGCAGATCGGCCGTTTCATCGCTGATGCGATGCAGAAGGTCGGCAACGAGGGTGTGATCACCGTCGAAGAGAACAAGGGCCTCGAGACCGAAGTCGAAGTCGTCGAAGGCATGCAATTCGACCGCGGCTACCTGTCGCCCTATTTCGTCACCAATGCCGACAAGATGATTGCCGAGTTGGAAGACGCCTACATCCTGCTGCACGAGAAGAAGCTCTCGTCGCTGCAGCCGATGGTTCCGCTGCTGGAAGCCGTGATCCAGTCGCAGCGCCCGCTGATCATCGTCGCTGAAGACGTCGAAGGCGAGGCTCTGGCCACGCTGGTCGTCAACAAGCTGCGTGGCGGGCTGAAGATCGCTGCTGTCAAGGCGCCGGGCTTCGGCGACCGTCGCAAGGCCATGCTGCAGGACATCGCGATCCTGACCGGCGGCCAGGTGATCAGCGACGATCTGGGCATGAAGCTGGAAAACGTCACCATCGACATGCTGGGCCGTGCCAAGAAAGTGTCGATCAACAAAGACAACACCACCATCGTTGACGGCGCTGGCGACAAGGCCGAGATCGAAGCCCGCGTGGCCCAGATCCGCACCCAGATCGAGGAAACCACCTCGGACTACGACCGTGAAAAGCTGCAAGAGCGCGTGGCCAAGCTGGCTGGCGGCGTTGCGGTGATCCGTGTCGGCGGCATGACCGAAATCGAAGTGAAAGAGCGCAAGGACCGCGTCGATGACGCCCTGAACGCGACCCGTGCGGCCGTGCAGGAAGGCGTGATCGTCGGTGGTGGTGTGGCGCTGGTTCAGGCCGCGAAGGCGCTGGACGGCCTGACGGGTGCGAACTCGGACCAGGACGCCGGCATTACCATCGTCCGCCGCGCGCTGGAAGCGCCGCTGCGCCAGATCGCCGAGAACGCCGGTGTCGACGGTGCGGTGGTCGCGGGCAAGATCCGCGAATCGAAGGACCCGACCTTCGGCTTCAACGCCCAGACCGAAGAATATGGCGACATGTTCAAGTTCGGCGTGATCGACCCGGCCAAGGTGACGCGCACCGCGCTGGAGGATGCGGCTTCGATCGCCTCGCTCCTGATCACCACCGAGGCGATGATCGCCGACAAGCCGGCCGACAAGGCCGCTGCCCCGGCGATGCCCGGTGGCGGCATGGGCGGCATGGATTTCTGATCCATCTCCCGGCAGACTTGAAAGGGCGGCCCTTGTGGCCGCCCTTTTCGTTTCGCAAGGCCGTGGTCTTCGAACCCGGTACCATCCGCTCCGCATGGCTGTGCCGCGCGCCCGGCTCGGCGGATCGTGACGGTTGCGCCCGCGCCACCTGCGCGTTTTCGCCGGGGCTTTCCCGCCAGACGCGCCGCCGGGGTTGAGCGATACCCTGTCCGCCGGACAGATGCGGGTCGCCGGCCCCGCCCCCGCACAGCAATACGCCAGCGAAGGGCGCGTTAGTGAAGGGCGCGGTGGCCCGTCTTGCCCGGGCCGCAGCCCGAAAGAGCCAGCCGCCGGCCCAATGCCCGGCGTGCTCAACCGCGAGGCCGCCGCGATCAGAGCGGTTTCAACAGGCGTTCCAGCCGGTGGCCAGTATCGGGGTTGGTACCGCTGAGGCCGGTGGGGGTGAAACCCTCGCGCAGCCAGAAGGCGCGGCCGCGGGGGTTTTCGTCCAGCACGGCAAGATACAGGTTCCGGCTTCCTGCCACCCTGGCGCGCGCCTCGATCTCGCGCAGGAACAGCCGCCCGGTCCCGCCGCTGCGGATGCGTGGCGACAGAAGCATCAGGCCCAGATAGGCATCCCCGGGTGCCGGAAAACCGAACGACAGTTCCACCACCCCCGATAGCCGCCCGGACAGAAACAGCCCCAGCCGCTGCGAAGCTGCCGGATCGCATCCCGGCGGGGCATCCGTGAAGAAATCGCGCGCCTTCTGCGCGTCATGCGGGCGCCGGTCGGCCAGAAGCCAGTAATCACCCGCCTCGTCATAGAATTCGGCAACCCTCTGCAGATCATGCACCGGATCGAGCGTGCGAAGGCCGATCATCGCAACAGCCTTTCGAGGGGATCGTAGAACGCCGCCCCGTCGCCCCAGGCGATCGCGGGCAGGCTGTCGGGCTTGAAGCGCACGCGGCCGGCGACAAGATCGTCACGCGCGAAGAACCGCCGTTCGGTCACGACGCCCTCGGGATCGCGCCAGACCTCTGGCAGGGCGGCCGACAGCAGCGTGCAGCGGAAGAACAGGTCGACCTGGTGAAAACCCGACCCCGGATCGTGAAATTCGTTCACCAGCGCCGGGGCGCCGACCGCAATCTCAAGGCCGCATTCCTCATGCACCTCGCGCTGAAGGTTGGCCGTCAGCGAGGCGCCGGCCTCGACACCGCCGCCCGGGGCGCACCACAGGCCCAGCCGGTGGCCGGGAAAGGCGTTGACCAGAAGAAGCCGGTCCTGCTGCAGGATCAGCGCACGGACGGCAAGGCGAGGGCGGGATCGGGCCATCCCCGCAGCCTGTACCCGGCGTTGCCGCTTGTCCAGCGGCAGCCTGTCCTCCATCTTGCCGGCATGCGCCGGATCGCCTTGCCCAGCCCGCCCCCAAGTCCGCCCGCCTCTGCCCGTCCGCGCGGGAAGGACACGGTTGTCCTGGTCCACGGGCTGGCGCGCAGTTCACGCTCGCTGCTGCCGATGGCGCTGGCCTTGCGGGCCGCGGGCTGGCGGGTGTTCAACTGGCGCTATCCGTCGACCGCGGGCGCGCCGCGGGAACTGGCGGACCGGCTGGACGATGCCTTTGCCCGGGCAGGCGGCGATGGCACCGTCCATGCGGTTGGCCATTCGATGGGCGGACTTCTGCTGCGCGATTGGCTGGCTCGGCACCGGCCGGCGCGGTTCGGCCGCGTGGTGATGCTGGCGCCGCCGAACCATGGCTCGGAAATCGTCGACCGGCTGGGTCGTCTAGCGCTGTTTCGCTGGGCGAACGGCCCGGCGGGACTGGCCCTCGGGACCGGACCCGGCGGCTGGCCGGCCCGGCTGCCGCCGGCCGATTTTCCGCTGGGGATCATTGCGGGCAACCGTTCGGTCTCGCCCTGGTTCTCGGCGCTGCTGCCGGGGGCGGATGACGGCAAGGTCACTGTGGAAAGCACCCGGCTGCTGGGCATGGCCGACCATCTGGTCCTGCCTGTCACCCACACCTGGATGATGATGAATGCGACGGTGATCCGCCAGACCATCGCCTTCCTGCGCAACGGCCATTTCGATCATCAGGCCGGGGGCGATGGGCGGCGCAACTGGCCAGGCGCGTGACCGAAGGCCCTGCGGAAGGCCCGGCTCAATGTGGCGGGGCCGGAAAAGCCGGTGCGCAGGGCCACTTCTGCCAGCGGATGACGGGTATCGGTCAGCATCCGCCGCGCCGCCTGCAGGCGCAGGGTCAGGGCATAGGCCCCCGGCGTGGTGCCGAGCGCGGCGCGAAACAGCGCCTCCATCCGGCGGGGCGACAGGCCTACCGCCGCGGCCGTCTCGGCGGCCGTCTCGGGCGTGTCGATCCGCGCCTCCATCCGGGCCGCGGCCGAGGCGACCCGGGGATCGAGACCGGGGTCGGCGCGCCGTGTGACTTGCGGCTCTGCGCCCGGGCGGGCGACTGTCAGAAAGCTCTGCGCCACCTGGCGTGCCAAGGGTGCGCCATGCCGGCTGCGGATCAGATGCAGCATGAAATCCGCCGCGGGGGCCGCACCGCCGATCGTCACGCGGTTGCGGTCAATCACGAAACGGTCGGGCACCACCTCCACTTCGGGATGTGCGGCGGCCAGATCCTCCAGATCCTCCCAATGCACCGTCGCGCGATATCCGTCCAGAAGCCCGGCCCGCGCCAGCACCCAGGGGCCGGCGTCAACACCGCCGACCAGTGCGAAACGCGGGGCGATCCGCAGCAGCTCGCGGATCAGCGGGCGCGTCGCCACCTCCTGCAGCCGGTAGCCGGCGATCACCATCAGCATCTCGGCACCCACCGCATGGCCCACGGGCCCCGATGAAGGCAGCAGCAACCCGCAGGTCAGCGGGGCCGGTGCGCCATCGGGGGTAACGACGCGCCAGCGGAACGCTTCATGCCCGATATGACGGTTTGCGTTGCGCAAGGGATCCAGCGCCGAGGCCACCTCCAGGATCGAAGCCTGCGGCAACACCAGAAGGCCGATGGTCAGAGGCGCCCGCGCCGGGGCAAAGATTGCGCTTTCCGTCATGACAATTTCGTATTCCGCATTACCTGAGCCTGCAAGCCGGGTAATCTGGGCGCAAGACAGGAGGGATTCCATGCCGCTGACCATGAACCGCGAAGTATTCATCACCTGCGCCGTGACAGGGTCGGGCGGTACGCAGGACCGCTCGCCCCATGTGCCCAGAAGCCCCAGGCAGATCGCCGAAAGCGCCATCGCCGCGGCCAAGGCCGGCGCGGCGGTGGTCCACTGCCATGTGCGCGATCCCGAGACCGGCAAGCCCGCCCGCGACCCTGCGCTCTATCGCGAGGTCACGGAGCGAATTCGCGACAGCGACACCGATGTCGTGCTGAACCTGACTGCGGGCATGGGCGGCGACCTGATGTTCGAAGGCACCGAGGCCATGAACCGCATGGCCGATCGTTCGGACATGGCGGGCGCGACCGAGCGGGTGGCGCATGTGGTGGACTGCCGGCCGGAACTCTGCACGCTCGATTGCGGCACGATGAATTTCAACGAGGCCGATTACGTGATGGTCAACACGCCCGGCATGCTGCGCGACATGGCAAGGCGCATGGTGGCCTCGGGCGTCAGGATCGAGATCGAGGCCTTCGACACCGGGCATCTGTGGTTCGCCAAGCAATTGGCCGATGAGGGCATCATTCCCGATCCGGTGCTGGTACAGTTGTGCATGGGCGTGCCGTGGGGGGCGCCGGACGACCTGAACACCTTGCTGGCAATGGTGAACAACGTGCCGAAGCACTGGCACTGGTCGGCCTTCGCATTGGGCCGCCACCAGATGCCCTATGTCGCGGCGGCCGTTCTTGGCGGCGGCAATGTGCGGGTGGGGCTGGAAGACAACCTCTGGCTGGACAAGGGCGTGCTGGCGACCAATGCGCAATTGGTGGAGCGCGCCGCGACCATCATCGAAAATCTGGGTGCGCGGGTGATCACGCCGGCAGAGGTGCGGGCCCGGCTGAAGCTGGAGAAGCGGGCACCCATGGCGCGGTAAGGGCGGCGGGCAGGTATGCGCCAATGATATGCGCGATTGTCTTTGCTTAACGTCGGGGTCAGCGGCTAGACCAAACCCTGCGCGGGGAGGACGTCAGCAGCACTTTCGCGCCCCGCGCGGAACCTGCGGTGATGCCCTTGCCGAATGACGGCCAGCCGCCGCGACCTGTATGATTGAGGACGCCATGAAGAAGACCCTCCTGCTGATCGCGGTGCTTGCCCTGGGCGCCTGCAGGGAAGAAACCACCGGAGGGGCTGTGCCGCCCGGTTTCGACAATTTCGCCATGACGGCGGCCGAGCGCGCCGATTGCATGGCGCGCGGCGGAACCGTCGGGCGTGGCGGCATGTCGCCGGCAGAGATTTGCATCGTGCCGACGAAAGATGGTGGCAAATCCTGCACCCGGGCCAGCGACTGCGACGGCCATTGCCTGGCCCAGACGAAAACCTGTTCCAAAACCGAGCCGACCTTCGGCTGTTTCGGCACCCTGACCGAGAGCGGCGAGCGCGCCGATCTCTGCGTCGATTGAAAGGAAACGACATGGCGCGCAAGGCGGCAATCATTGGCGGCGGTGTGATCGGCGGCGGCTGGGCCGCACGGTTCCTGCTGAACGGCTGGGATGTTCAGGTCTTCGATCCCGACCCCGAGGCGGAAAGGAAGATCGCGGCGGTGCTGACCAATGCGCGTCTTGCACTGCCGGCACTGTCAGACGTGCCCATGCCGCCCGAGGGCAAGCTTACCTTTCATGGCACCATCGGCGAGGCGGTGGAGGGGGCGGAATATGTGCAGGAATCCGTGTCGGAACGGATCGAGCTGAAGCACAAGGTCTATGCCCAGTTGCAGCAATCGAACCCGGGGGTGCTGATCGGCTCCTCCACCAGCGGGTTCAAGGCCTCTGACTTGCAGAAAGGCAGCCCTGCGCCGGAAAACATCATCGTCGCCCATCCGTTCAACCCGGTCTATCTGCTGCCGCTGTCCGAGATTTCGGGGTCGGAGAAGAACACGCCCGAGACGGTGGAAAAGACCGTGCAGATCATGCGCGACATCGGCATGTTCCCGCTGGTGATCCGCAATGAGATCGACGCCTTCCTTGGCAACCGCTTCCTTGAGGCGGTCTGGCGCGAGGCTTTGTGGATGCTGAAGGACGGCATCGCCACGACCGAGGAAATCGACGAGGCGATCCGCATGGGCTTTGGCCTGCGCTGGGGGCAGATGGGCCTGTTCGAGACCTATCGCATCGCCGGCGGCGAGGCGGGGATGAAGCATTTCATGGCCCAGTTCGGCCCGGCGCTGAAATGGCCCTGGACCAAGCTGATGGACGTGCCGGAGTTCAATGACGAACTCGTCGAACTGGTGGCAAGCCAGTCCGACGCGCAGTCGGGCCAGTATGGCATCCGCGAACTGGAACGCATCCGCGACCAGAATCTCGTGGGCTTCCTGCGCGTGCTGAAGGAACGCAACTGGGGCGCGGGCAAGGTGCTGCGCGAACATGACGAACGCCGCGCGGCGGCGTTCCATGCCGAAACCGACAGCGCGCCCAAGGCCGCGCCGCTGGTCATGGCGCATATGCAGGTGCTGCCCGGCTGGATCGACTACAACGGCCATATGACGGAAAGCCGCTATTATTTTGCCAATTCCGAAGCGATCGACGCCTTTCTTCGCCTGATCGGGGCGGGGATGGATTATGTCGCGGCGGGGCACAGCTTCTATTCCGCCGAGACCCATATTCGCCATCTGGGCGAGGCCAGGCTGGGCGACCGGCTGCGAGGCGAACTGCAGATCATCTCGGCCGATGAAAAACGCTTCCGTTCCTTCGTCTGGATCATGAAAGGCGACGAATGCGTCGCGACGGTGGAGCAGCTTTGCCTGCATGTCGACAGCAAGCAAGGCAAGACCGTTCCTGCCGCGCCGGAGGTCTGGGCAAGGCTCCGGGCCGTTGCCGAGGCCCAGGCCGGCCTGCCCCTGCCGGATGGCGCCGGTCGCGCCGTGGGCCAGAAGAAATGACCCGCCGGGTCCTGATCACCGCGGGCGCAAACGGCATTGGGCTGGTCATGGCCCGGGCCTTTGCCGCGCGCGGCGATCGGGTCTGGGTGACGGATGTCGACGGCGCGGCCCTTGCCGCGCTGCCTGCCGGCATCCGTGGTGCGCTTTGCGATGCCGCCAGCGAAGCGGCGATGGATGCGCTGTTCGCCGATATCGCCGCGGATTGGGGCGGGCTGGATGTGGCCGTGGCCAATGCCGGGATCAAGGGTCCGACGGCGGCGATCGGAGACATGCCGCTGGAGGGCTGGCAGCAGTGCCTTGCCGTCAATCTCGACGGTGCCATGCTGCTGGCGCGCGGTGCGGCGCGGATGATGAAACCGGCAGGGCAGGGGGTGATCCTCTTCATCTCCTCGACCTCGGGTCTTCATGGCACCCCGTTCCGCGCACCCTATGTGGCGGCAAAATGGGGGGTCATCGGCCTGATGAAGACGGTGGCGATGGAACTTGGGCCGCAGGGCATCCGCGCCAATGCGATCTGCCCCGGCTCGGTCAACGGGCCGCGCATCGACCGGGTGATCGCGGCCGAGGCCGCAGCCAAAGGGGTGAGTGCCGAAGCCATCCGGCAGGGCTATGCCTCGGGCACGGCCCTGCAGCGCCTGAGCGATCCCGAAGATGTCGCCGACATGGCGCTGTTTCTCGCCTCGGATGCCGCACGCATGGTCTCGGGCCAGGCGCTGGCAGTCGACGGCATGACCTTCAACGTCGACCCCTGAGGTATGTGATGGATTTCGGTCTGAGCGAAGAACAGAAGATGATCGTCGAGACGACGCGCGCCTTCGTCGAGACAGAGCTTTACCCCCATGAGCAGGAGGTCGAGCGTACCGGTGTGCTTCGCGAGGATCTGCGCCGCGAGTTGTCGCAGAAGGCGATGGCGGCCGGACTTTACGCCGCCAACATGCCGGTCGAGGTCGGGGGGGCGGGCCTCGATACCCAGACCTGGCTTCTTTACGAAAAGGAACTCGGCAAGGCGAACTACGCGCTGCACTGGACCACGGTCTGCCGGCCGTCGAACATCCTTCTTGCCTGCGAGGGCGAGCAACGCGACCGCTACCTCCTGCCCTGCGTCCGCGGGGAGCGGCACGATTGCCAGGCGATGACCGAGCCCGGCGCCGGCTCGGATCTGAGGGGTATGAAGAGTTCCGCGCGCGAGGATGGCGGCGATTTCGTGCTGAACGGCACGAAACACTTCATCAGCCACGCCGATGTCGCCGATTTTGCCATCGTCTGGGTGGCGACCGGCGAGGAAGACACACCGCGCGGCCGCAAGAAGCTGATCACCGCCTTTCTGGTCGACAAGGGCACGCCGGGCTTCACCGTGCGCGACGGCTACCGGAATGTCAGCCATCGCGGCTACAACAACATGATCCTCGAATTCGACGAATGCCGGCTGCCGAAAAGCCAGATCCTGGGCGAGGTGCACAAGGGGTTCGAAGTGGCCGGTACCTGGCTTGGCGCGACGCGGCTGCAGGTCGCCTCCACCTGCCTTGGCCGAGCCGAACGCGCGCTGGGGCTGGCGCTGGCCTATGCCGCCGAGAGAAAGCAGTTCGGCCAACTGATCGGCAAGTTCCAGGGCATCAGTTTCAAGCTGGCCGACATGGCGACCGAGTTGAAGGCCGCGGAACTGCTGACCCGCGAGGCGGCGTGGAAATACGATCAGGGCAGTGTGACCGAGGCCGACATGTCCATGGCCAAGGTGAAGGCGACAGAGGTCCTGGCGATGATCGCCGACGAGGCGATCCAGATCCATGGCGGCATGGGCCTGATGGATGAGCTGCCGCTGGAACGGATCTGGCGCGACGCGCGGGTGGAGCGGATCTGGGAGGGCACGTCGGAGATCCAGCGCCATATCATCAGCCGCGAACTGCTGCGGCCGCTGGGGGCCTGAGCGCGGCCTGCTGCGACCGGGCCGGGGGGCCAGCCCCCCGGACCCCCCGGGATATTTGGAGACAGATGAAAGGATTTGTTAACCTTGGTCTGCAAAGCTGATTTCGCGGTACAGGCGGGGACGCCGATGACCGCGACGGGTGAAACCCTGCCTCGCCCTGGCGGGGCAGGGCGCCCTTCTGCCGCTTTCGCCTGTCCGAAAAGATCGCGGGGCATGCGATCGGTTGCGCCACCGCATCGAGACATCAATGGCAGGGGCCGCGTCCCCGGCGCCTTCCATCGCGCCGGAGGCGGCAAATGACCCGGCTTGATCGCCTGCTGCGGCCCCGCCATATCGCTGTTCTCGGTGCCGGCTGGGCTTTGAACGTCATCGAGCAATGCCGCAAGATGGGCTTCGAAGGCCAGGTCTGGCCCGTTCATCCCGGCAAATCCGAGATCGGCGGGCTGAAGGCCTATGCCAGCCTTGCCGATCTGCCCGAGCCTCCGGATGCGACCTTCATCGGGGTGAATCGCTTTGCCACCATCGATATCGTCAGGGAACTGGCGGCGATGGATGCCGGCGGCGCGGTCTGCTTTGCCAGCGGCTGGACCGAAGCGGGGGAGCCCGGGCTTGAGGACAAGCTGGTTGCGGCCGCGGGCGACATGCCCGTTCTCGGGCCGAACTGCTATGGCGTGATCAACTATCTCGACGGTGCGCTGCTCTGGCCCGACCAGCATGGCGGTATCCGCACCGACCGCGGCGTGGCCCTGGTCAGCCAGTCGTCGAACATCGTCATCAACCTTGGCATGCAGCAGCGCGGCCTGCCGGTGGCCTATGTCGCCTGTCTTGGAAATGCCGCGGTCGTGGGGCTGGCGGAACTTGCCGGTGCCGTGCTGGAGGATCCGCGGGTCACGGCACTGGGGCTCTATATCGAGGGGATCGACGATGCCGTTGCCTTCGCCGCCCTG
The DNA here is from genome assembly GCA_014879735.1 of Paracoccaceae bacterium. GTDB lineage: Bacteria > Pseudomonadota > Alphaproteobacteria > Rhodobacterales > Rhodobacteraceae > Pseudogemmobacter. The sequence continues at coordinate 78,096 of JACSRN010000055.1, read as the reverse complement.
GCCGAGCGCGCGCGCGCCATGGGCAAGGGGATCGTCGCGATCAAATCCGGCAAGACCGAACTTTCGCGCAGTGCCGCGGCCAGCCATACCGCCTCTCTGGCGGGCGGCGGTGCCGCATCCTCGGCCTTCCTGCGCCGGATCGGCGTGGCCGAGGTGAACACGCCGTCGGAGCTGATCGAGACGCTGAAGATCCTGCATGTTCACGGCCCGGGTCTTGGGCGGCGCATCTGTTCGCTGTCCTGTTCGGGGGGCGAGGCCGGGTTGGTGGCCGATCTTGCCGCACCCTTTGGCATCGACTTTCCGCCGGTGCCGCAGCCCACGCACGACCGGCTGTTTGCGGTATTGGGGGAAATCCCCACCATCTCGAATCCGCTCGACTACCACACCTTCATCTGGGGCGACGGGCCGAAGACGACCGAGGTGTTCTCGGCCATGCTCGATGCCTATGACGCGGCGATCTACATCATCGACACGCCGCGCACCGACCGATGTTCCGACGCCTGGTATCAACCCGCGCTCGATGCCATCGTCGCGGCGCAGAAGGCGACCGGCAAGATTGCCCTGCCGGTGGCCTCGATGGCTGAAAATTTCGGCGAGGGCCGGGTGGCGGCGATGATGGAACAGGGGGTTTGCACGCTTCTGGGGCTGGAAACCGGCCTGGCCGCGATCCGCGCCGCCCAGACGCCGGCCGGCGCTCCGGGCTGGCGGCCGGCAGCGCCGCTGCCCCCTCGCGAGACCAGCCTGCTGAGCGAAGCCGAGGGCAAGTCGCTGCTGGCCGCCGCGGGGGTGGCCGTGCCACGATCTGTCACCGGCGCGACGCTGGCCGAGGTGCAGGGCAAGGCCCGCGATCTGACCGCGCCGCTGGCGCTGAAGGGCCTGGGCTTTGCCCACAAGACCGAGGCGGGCGCCGTGCGGCTGGGTCTGGCGAGCCTCGACGGCCAGACCGAAATGCCGGGTGCCGCCGGCTATCTTGCCGAAGAGATGGTGACGGGGATCGTCGGCGAAATCCTTCTCGGGCTCCGGCGCGATCCGGTCTATGGCGTGACGCTCACCCTTGGCATGGGGGGTGTCACGGCCGAGGTGCTGGCCGATACGGTCACGCTGGTTTTGCCCGTGACCGGGGCCGAGGTGCTTGACGCCGCGCGCCGCCTGCGACTCTGGCCCCTTCTCGACGGCTACCGCGGCCGCCCGAAGGCCGACATGGCGGCGGTGGCCGAGATTGCCGAACGCCTGGCACGGCTGATGCTGGCGGATCCGTCGCTGGAAGAGATAGAAATCAACCCCGTCCTGCTGCGCGAAAAGGGTGCGGTGGCGGTGGATGCCCTGATCAGGAAGGACTGACCATGCCCATGGAAATGCGACCCGAAGGCCCGGTGAAAACCCGCCGCGAAGGTGCCATCCTCGAGGTCACGCTCGACCGGCCCAAGGCCAATGCCATCGACCTGAAGACAAGCCGCATGATGGGCCTCGTCTTCCGCGACTTCCGCGACGACGATACGTTGCGCGTCTGCATCCTGCGCGCCGCAGGGGACAAGTTCTTCTGCCCCGGCTGGGATCTGAAAGCCGCCGCCGATGGCGATGCGGTGGATGGCGATTACGGCGTGGGCGGCTTCGGTGGCCTGCAGGAACTGCCGAACCTGAACAAGCCGGTGATCATGGCGGTGCAGGGCATCTGTTGCGGCGGCGGCCTGGAACTGGCGCTGTCCGGCGACATCATCCTGTGTTCGACCAATGCGACCTTCGCACTCCCGGAAATCCGCTCGGGAACGGTGGCCGATGCGGCCTCGATCAAGTTGCCCAAGCGCATTCCCTACCATGTCGCGATGGATCTCCTTCTCACCGGGCGCTGGTTCGATGCGGAAGAGGCCCTGCGCTGGGGGTTGGTCAAGGAGGTCTGCGCGCCCGAAGATCTGATGGGCAAGGCCTGGGAACTGGCGCGGCTCCTCGAATCCGGTCCGCCCCTCGTCTATGCCGCCATCAAGGAAGTGGTGCGCGAGGCCGAGAACATGCGCTTCCAGGATGCGCTGAATCGCGTCACCAAGCGGCAGATGCCAACGGTCGACCGTCTCTACTCCAGCGACGACCAGATCGAAGGCGCCCGCGCCTTTGCCGAAAAGCGCGATCCGGTCTGGAAGGGACGCTAGAGCGTCATCCCAGCTGATTGAATCGTTGGGGATTCCCACAGAGGGCCGGTGCTGATTCAAGATCTCCGCAGGGTGAGGAGGCCGGCGGGCATGGTCAAAGCGCTGTCCCTCGATCTTCGCGTCCGTGTGCTGAAGGCGGTGTCGGAGGGCGCGAGCCACCACACCGTGGCGGAACGGTTCGGCATCAGCGCCGCGAGCATCAGCCGATGGCGGGCGCTGGCGCAGACGAAGGGCGAACCGCGCCCCCGGGCCGCTGGGCGGGGATCGACGCTCGGCTCGCGTCGGGGCGTAGGCCGCGCTGATCAAGGGGCTGCTGGAGGCGACGCCGGACATCACCACCGAGGAGTTGCGCGCGGCGCCGGACGAGCGCGGCCATGGCTTCGGCCGGGGCAGGCTGCAGCGGTTCTTCCGCCGTCATGGCCTGACGCGCAAAAAAGACCGGGCACGCGACCGAGCAGGACCGCCCTGACGTCCTGAAGCGCCGGCGTGAGTAGTTCGACAGCCAGATCGATCTCGACCCGGAGCGGCTGGTGTTTATCGGCGAGACCTGGGCCAAAACCAACATGGCCCGCACCCACGGGCGCTGCCCGAAGGGCGAGCGCCTGCGGATGGGCTTTCCGCATGGCCACTGGAAGATCCCAACCTTCGTCGGCGCCCTGACCATGCGCGGCATCATCGCGCCCTTCGTCCTGGGCGGCGCGATCAACCACTATCGCCGCCGTCCTCGACGCCTATTCCGCAAATGACTGCGCCGACTGTTTCATAAACTCAGGACATGCTTTTGTATGATGCGATCGCGCTCCAGGCCCCAGGGCGAGACAAAACGAAACGCAGTGCCACGCCGCACCACCCCCGCCGCGGACAACCGATCGAGACACCAAAACAGACCCAGACCTCGGCCAGCCGCGACAGGTTCGGTCGCAAACCGGCAGGGCCACCCCCGCGCATTGCGCTATCCCGACACAACCCCTTCCTCTTGACTGAAATACCCCACGGGGGTCCGGGGGTGTGAAACCCCCGGTGGATGACCAGCAGAGCGGCACCATGGAAGACAGCGACTACATCATCGTCGGTGCGGGCAGTGCGGGCTGCGTGCTCGCCAGCCGGCTGACCGAATCCGGCCACCACCGCGTCACCGTGATCGAAGCCGGCGGCAGCGACCGGCGCTTTTTCGTGCAGATGCCGCTCGGCTACGGCAAGCTGTTCTACGACCCCGCCGTCAACTGGATGTACAGCGCCGAACCCGATCCCGGCCTGAATGGCCAGCGCGACCATGTCCCGCGCGGCAAGATCCTCGGCGGATCCTCCTCGATCAATGCCATGGTCTTCATCCGCGGCCACCGCCAGGATTACGAGGATTGGCGGGCCGCCGGCAATCCGGGCTGGGGCTGGGACGACGTCCTGCCCGCCTTCAAGGCGATGGAGCACAACGAAGCCGGTGCCGACGCCTGGCGTGGACAGGGCGGTCCCTTGTACATCAGCCGCAACCGCAAGGGGCTGCACTGGCTGGTCGAGGATTTCATCGCGGCCTCCGGCGAGGCCGGCCTGCCCTACAACCCCGACTTCAACGGTGCCGAACAGGAGGGCGCCGGCACCTATCAGATGACGATCCGCGGCCGGCGGCGCAATTCGGCTGCGCGGGCCTTCCTGCATCCGGCGATGCGACGGTCGAATCTGCAGGTCATCACCGGGGCACAGGTGACGCGAATCCTCTTCGATGGGCACCGTGCCACCGGCGTCGAATACCTGCGCGACGGCCAGATCTTCACCCGGCGCGCAAGGGGCGAGGTGATCCTCTCGGGCGGCGCGATCAACTCGCCGCAACTGCTGCAGCTTTCGGGCATCGGCTCGGGCGCTCTGCTGCGCGGCCTCGGCCTGCCGGTCCTGGTCGACAACCCCAATGTCGGGGCCCATATGACCGATCACCATGGGCTGAACTACACCTGGCGGATGAAAGTGCCGACCTACAACAACATCCTGCGGCCGGCCTGGGGCAAGGCGCTGATGGGCCTGTGGTGGCTCCTGCTCGGCGGCGGTCCGCTGGCGAAGTCGATCAACCATGGCGGCGGCTTTTTCCGCACCCGGCCGGACCACGACCGGCCGAACATGCAGCTCTACTTCCAGGCCTTTTCGACGCTTCTGCCGCGTGCCGGCGAACGGCCTTTGCTGACCCCCGACCCTTTCCCCGGCCTGTCGCTGGGGTTGTCGAATTGTCGGCCCACCTCGCGCGGGCATGTCCAGATCACGACGACCGATCCGCTGGCGCCGCCCGAGATCGTCGCCAACGCCTATTCCACGCCCGAGGATGTCGAGGAAATGCTGCTCGCGGTGAAGGTCCTGCGCAGGATCGCGGCCCAGCCGAGTTTTGCCCGCTGGGTCGAGGAAGAACTTCGCCCTGGCCCCGAAATCCAGAGCGACGCCGCGCTGATCGACGATTTCCGCCAGCGGTCCGGTACGGTCTATCATCCAAGCTGCACCTGCCGCATGGGTCCCGAAGCGGCAAGCGCCGTCATCGATCCGCGCCTGCGCGTGCATGGCACCGAGGGGCTGCGGGTGATCGATGCGGCAAGCTTTCCGAACCTGATCGCCGGCAATACCAACGCCCCGGCAATGATGCTGGGCTGGAAGGGCGCCGATCTCGTGCTCGGCGACGCGCGCTGAACCCTCGCCGCCATGGCCCCTGGGGGCCGCCGGCGGGGGCATCGAGCCCCCTTCGCCGGCGCTTCCGCGGCCAGGGCGCACCGGGATCGCCCGATCTTTGCCCTTCCTCTTGACCAAAATACCCCCGGGGGGGGTTCCGCAGGAAACCGGGGGCAGCGCCCCCCCTCTGCTGCCTCTGGTCCTCGGCGCCAGGGTTTGGCAAAAGCAGGCAGGCCGAAAGGGGGCGGGCATGGACATGACAGCGATGGCCGAAGGCGTCCGGACCGGGGATCGCCGCGCCTTGGCGCGCGCCATCACATTGGTTGAAAGCGCGCGCGCCGATCACCGGATGCAGGCGGTGGCGCTGCTCTCGGCGCTGGGACAGGGTCGGCAGGCGCTGCGGCTGGGCCTCTCGGGCACGCCCGGCGTTGGCAAATCGACCTTCATCGAGGTTTTCGGGATGATGCTGATCCGGGCCGGGCTGCGCGTCGCGGTGCTTGCGGTCGATCCATCCTCGGCGCGTTCAGGCGGCTCGATTCTTGGCGACAAGACCCGCATGGAGCAACTCTCCCGCCAGCCCGCCGCCTTCATCCGGCCCTCGCCCAGCCAGGCGCAGATGGGGGGGGTCGCCCGCCGCTCTCGCGAGGCGGTGGCGCTGTGCGAGGCGGCCGGCTTCGACGTGGTGCTGATCGAGACCGTGGGCGTCGGGCAGTCGGAGACCATGGTGGCCGAGATGTGTGATCTCTTCGTCCTGTTGATGGCTCCGGCGGGCGGCGACGAGTTGCAGGGGGTCAAGCGCGGCATCATGGAGATGGCGGATCTGATCCTGGTGAACAAGGCCGATGGCGATCTTGCCGCCGCGGCCGGCCGCACGGTGGCCGATTATGCCGGCGCGCTGCGGCTGCTGCGCAAGCGGGCGCAGGATCCGGAGGGATTTCCCAAGGCATTGTCCGTTTCGGCCGCAACCGGCGCCGGGCTCGACCGTGCCTGGGCCGAGATGCAGGCGCTGGCGGCGTGGCGGCGCGACCACGGTCACTGGACCAGCCGGCGGGCGGAGCAGGCGGCACATTGGTTTGCCGCGGAGGTCCGCCAGGGGCTGTTGCAGGTGCTGCAGCGCGAACCCGCGAAGGGGCTGATGCAGGTGCTGGCGGAAGAGGTGGCCGGCGGCCGCAAGACCCCCGAGGCGGCGGCGGCCGAGATGCTTGGCCGCCTGGGCCGCACCGGTGGCTGACCCGCCGCGCAGGCCGGGGTGAATCGCTTGACGCGGCCCGGCTTTGGTCTTACACGCGGCCAATCGAATTCGGACAGCGGGGATTCCCCGCGCTCTGTCCTACTGACAGAACAAAGGATACCGTCATGTCGCGCGTCTGCGAACTCTCCGGCAAGGGCCCGATGTCGGGCAACAAGATCAGCCATGCCAACAACAAGACCCGTCGCCGCTTCCTGCCGAACCTGAACGAGGTGACGCTGGGGTCCGATGTGCTGGGCCGGTCGTTCACCCTTCGCATTTCTGCCGCCGCCCTTCGCACGGTCGACCATCGTGGCGGGCTGGACGCCTATCTGGCCAAGGCGAAGGAAGATGAACTCTCGACCGCCGCGCTGAAGATCAAACGCGAGATCGAAAAGGCGCAGGCCGCGGCCTGATCTGCCTGTCCGTTCCTGGCGAAGGCCCCGCGGGTGCATCCCGGCGGGGCCTTCGGCATTTGGCCACACCGGCTTTCCGTTGGCCGAAGGGCAGGCTAAGAAGGCGCATGCGACCTGTCTTCGTCCTGCATCTTCTGCTTGCGCTTTCGGTGGCGCTGGTCTCGGTCCATACCGCCGCGGGCCGGGCCATGGCCGCCGATGCAATCGAGGTCGAGCTTTGCACCACCGGCGGCGTGACGGTCCTGCTGCTGGGCAGCGACGGCCGCCCGGTCGAGCGCCATGTCGCCTGCCCCGACTGCATCATGGGCGGCCTTGCCGGCCTGCCGGCGGCGGCCCATCCGCTGCAGGCGCCGGGCCGGCTGGGCGACCGGATCGGCCGGCCGGTCAATGGCGTGGCGGTCGCCTCGCGTTCCAGGCCCGCAACCTGTGCCAGGGATCCCCCGCCGACGGTCTGATCCAGCCCAACGATCAAACCGCAGACACAAGGATTTCCCGACATGATGTCGTTCCGTACTGTTCTGGCCGCCGCTGCGGCCACCCTCGCCCTTGCCCCCGCCCTGGCACATGAGGGGCACAAGCCTGCCACGGCCGATGGCTCTCCGGTCGTGGTGACGGATGCCTATGCCCGCGTTTCGGAAACCGGCTCGGGGGCCGTCTTCTTCGTGATGCACAATGCCTCGGGCCACGACGACATTCTGGTCGCCACCCGGTCGGACGTGGCCGAAAAGGTGGAACTGCACACCCACAAGATGGATGGCAACGGCGTGATGCAGATGTCCAGGATCGAGGGTGGCATCCCGCTGGCCGTCGACGCCGACCATGCGTTGAAGCGCGGTGGCGACCATGTGATGCTGATGGGGCTGAAGACCCCGATGCAGGATGGCGACAGCTTTGCCCTGACGCTGGTGTTCGAGACGGCCGGCGAGATCACCTTCGATGTGACGGTCGACAACCAGCGCAAGCCCGGGGATGCCATGGCTGGCAAGGATGGCGAGGGTTGCGACGAGGCCGCGGGCCATGCCCATGGTGCCAGCCCGGACAACTGAGACCGGCGCATGCCCAGCGCAAGGGGGCCGGAGGCTGCCCTCTTGCCCTCTTGCCCTCTTGCGGTTTCGGTGCCGGCGATGTCGGTTCCGGGATGGAACACCGGCACGGTGAGGGCTATCCCGGCCCAGAGCGCCCGCAACGCCTGAAGCGCCCGGAGAATCCATGTCCCTGATCCAGACCCTGCGCGCGGCGCGGCCGGCGATCGCGGCCTTTGCCGCGATGGGCGTGCTCTGGGGCACCTTCGCGGCAGATCTGCCCGACCTCAAGGCCATGCTGGGGGTGGATGAATCCGAACTTGGGCTGCTGATCTTCTTCACCCCGCTTGCCGCGGTGGTGGCGATGATCCTGGCACCACGAATCGGCGCGGGTCTGGGCCGCATTGCCTTGCCGGTGGCCACCGCGGCCATGGCGCTGGCCTTCGTGCTGCCCGGGCATGCGGCTCTGGTATGGCTGTTTCCGGTGGCGATGATGGCCTGTGGCGCTGCCACCGGCCTGACCGACGTGCTGATGAACGCGCGGACCGCCGAGATCGAGAACCGGCGCGGGCTGCATCTGATGAACCTGACCCATGCCGCCTATTCCTTCGGCTATGCCGGTGGCGCGCTGGGCACCGGCCTGATGCGGGGCTGGGGATGGGCGCCGGCCTCGGTTCTGACCACGATGGCCATGGTGGCCTTGCTGCTCGCGCTGCTCACGGTCGAGCGGGATGGCCTGATCCACGGTCTGCGCCCACCGGTCGGCGGTGGTGGCCTTGGCCCGATCCCGCTGATCGGCGGTGGCATGGTGCTGATCGCCTTCCTGACCGAAAATGCGGCCGAGAACTGGTCAGCGTTGCATATCGAGACCTCTCTCGGCGGCAGCCCCGAGCAGGGCGCAATGGGGCCGGCGGCGCTGGCCCTGACCATGGGCTTTGCACGGCTGGCGGGGCAGGGGCTTGCCGGCCGGATCAGCCCATTCCTGCTGCTGACCTGCGGCGCTGCGCTGGCTGCGGCGGGCGCATTGGGGGCCAGCACCGCCGACAGCCCGGCAATGGCCTATGCCGCCTTCATCGTGATGGGGGTGGGCGCCTCGGTGATTGCGCCCACCGCCTTTTCGCTGGTCGGCCGGCTGTGCGCACCGGACGTGCGGGCCCGTGCCGTGGCCCGCGCCACGCTGCTGGGCTATTTCGGCTATTTCATCGGCCCGCCGGCGATGGGCTTTGTCGCCGGCATCTTCGGCCTGCGCGCAGCCTTCGTCTTTGCCGCGCTGATGCTGGGCTTGCTGTTCCTGCTGGCGCCGCTGATGGCGCGGGCCGCCCGCGCTCAGCGGACGGCCTGAACCTCGATCAGCCGCGGACCCTGGGTCGGGGTGGCCAGCGCATCGCGCAGGGCGGCCGGTTCCTGCGGCACGCAGGAATACGGCAGGCCGCAGGCCTGGGCAAAGGCCGCAAGATCCAGCGGCGAGGGATCGCATCCTACCACCTTGGTCTGCGCCTCGATCATCGCCCGGGCAATCTCGCGATAGCCGGCATTGTTCCAGACGACAAAGGTCACGGGCAGGTTCTCGTCACGCGCCGCGCGCAGTTCGGCGGGGCTGAACTGCAGGCCGCCATCGCCGATCAGGCAGACAACCGGCACGCCAGGCGCGCCGATCGCGGCGCCAATGGCGGCGCCGGGACCATAGCCCAGCGCGCCAAAGCCGGTGGCGGCGTTGAAATAGCCCGCCGGCCGGTCGTGCTGGTAGAACAGGTTTGCAGCATAGATCGGCTGGGTGCTGTCGCCCACCAGGATCGCGCCGGGCGCGCCCGCCCGGATCGCGCCGACCATGGCTTGCGCGCCGGGCATCTCGACCTCCACCGCGGCGAGTTCCGGCAAGGCCGCAGCCACAGTGCGGGCGGCCCGCGCCGCGCCATCGCCGCGGCCGGCGACCAGGGGGGCAAGCGCGGTTGCAAAGGCCCCGGCCTCGGCCCGGACGGGCAGCCGGCAGGGGTGGCGGGCCAGTTGCAATGGGCAGACGTCGACCCGGATGATACCCGACAGATCCGGCAGGCGGCCGTTGAAATACATGTCGTAGTCGGTCGGCCCAAGCTCGGTTCCCAGCGCGAGGATCGCATCCGCGCCGCGGATCAGGTCGCGCGCGGTCTCGAGGGTGGGCGAGACCGGGACAGCCAGCGGATGCCCGTCCAGCAACCCGCGGGCATTTGTCGTCAGAATCACCGGCGCATCCAGGGCCTCGGCCAGGTCGCGAAGCGCCTCTTCGGCAAAACGCATGCCCCCGCCTGCCAGGATCAGCGGCCTCTGCGCCCGGTTCAGCAAATCCGCCGCCGTTGCCAGTTCGGCGGCCGAGGCTGCCGGCGGCCTGGGCAATGCGGCCGGCGGCGGCAGCGGCCCGAGCGGCAGTTTCATCACATCGGTCGGAATCTCGATATGCACCGGCTGCGGCCGTGCGCCCAGCATGGCGGCAAAGGCACGGTCCAGCATCGCGCCCAGATCCGCGGGGTCCATCAGGGTCTCTGTCGGGCAGAGCGGGCGCACCATGCCTGCCTGATCGGGAAGCTCATGCAGGAAGCCCAGTCCCTTGCCCAGCGAATCGCGCTGGTTGACGCCCGAGATCACCAGCATCGGCACCGAATCCTCGCGCGCCTGCGCCATGGCCGTCAGCGCGTTCAGCAGCCCCGGGCCGGTGATCACGCAGGCCACGCCCGGCTTGCCCGTCACCCGGGCGTAGCCATCGGCCATGAAGCCCGCACCCTGTTCGTGGCGCGGCGTGACATGACGGATGCGGCCATCGGCCAGGCCACGGTAAAGTTCGATGGTGTGGACCCCGGGAATGCCGAAGATCACGTCCACGCCGCGGGCAGCCAACCCCTCGGCCAGACGTTCGCCAACGGTGCGCAATGCGGTCATGCGGCAATTCCTTTCAGGTGGCAGGCATGGGTGGCTATTCGGCGGCAGGCTTCGGCGATGCGGTCATCGGGCTGGGTCAGCGAGACCCGCAGCCAGCCGGCAAGCCCAGCACCGAAACTTTCTCCGGGCATCACGGCAACGGCCTGCGAATCCAGCAGACCCAATGCGAAAGCTTCGCCGGAACGGCCGGTCGCGCGCACGTCGATCAGCGCAAACATCCCGGCCTCGGGGCGGTGGACCCGCAGGGCGGCCGTGCCGTCCAGCGCCTCGGCGATCAGCGCGGCGCGGCGGGCAAAGCGCTCGGCCATGCCGCCGGCGATGGGCGAGGGCTCCGCGACGGCCAGTGCGGTGGCATCGGCGAGAAAGGGCTGGCTGCCGAACAGCATGGTTTCCGACAGCGGCAGCAGGCGCCGGGTGAAATCGGCCGGCCCGACCACCCAGCCGGAGCGGAACCCCGGCGCGGCATGCGACTTCGAGATCGAGGCGCAGGCGACCGTGCGGGCCGCCAGCTCGGGAAAGGACAGCGGCGAGGTGAAGGTGACGCCGGGAAAGACCAGTTCCTCGTATACTTCGTCCGAGACGATCCAGAGGTCATGCTCGGCTGCCAGGGCGCCCAGCGCTGCAATATCCGCGGGCCGCAGCACGGCGCCGGTCGGATTATGCGGCGTGTTGACGAAGATCACCCGCGTGCGTGGCGTGATCGCGGCGGCCACATCGGCGGCCTGCAGGCGAAAGCCCGCCTCGGGGCGCAGCGCCACCGGGACAGGGCTGGCGCCGGCCTGGCGGATCACACCTTCGTAGGTGGCATACATCGGGTCGCCCAGGATCACCTCGTCATCCGCCTGGACCAGCGTGCGGAAGACGGCGTAGAGGCTGGTCTGCGTTCCGGGCAGGCAGATCACCTGATCGGTGCCGAAGGGTCGGCCGCGGCGGGCGGTGTAGCGTTGTGCCAGGGCGGCAAGCAGCGCCGGCTCTCCCCGGCCGTTGGAATAGCCGGTGCGCCCGGCCCGCATCGCCGCCGTTGCCGCCTCGATCAATGCCGGTGGCGTCGGTGCATCGGGCTCGCCGATGGTCAGTTCGATCACCTCGCGCCCTGCATCCTTCATCGCCCGGGCCTTGGTGTGCAGCATCCATTTGGCCGAGCCGAGCCCGGCCAGCCGATCGGTGACAGCGGCGTATCTCATGCGGTTTCTCCGTCGGGGACCATGCCGATTTCGGGAATGAACATGCGGTAGCACAAGAGATCGCGGTCAAGGATCGCACCCACGGCGCGCAATCCGATCCGCACCAGTTCCCCCGGACCGAACCCGCCCGGCAGGACCGAGCCCTCCAGCCATAGCCCATCGATCACGGCATTGCAGGCAATGGCGTCCTGGCGGAGCCTTGCGGGCGAAGCGATGCGGTCGAGATCGGCGATCAGCGCCTGCAACTGGTCGCGATAGCGCAGATAGCCGGCCTCGTGCTGGGCCAGAAGCGCGGGATCGGCCTGCACCTGATGCAGGTAGCCGGCCCAGAGTCCCACTGCCTTGGAATCGAGGACCGGCGGCCGCAGCGAGGCGGCGATGAAGGCGGCCAGACGCTCGCCCGGTTCCGCCCCCACGCCATAAAGTGCATCGGCACCCTTGGCCGTCATCCCGTCCATCAACGCGGCATAGGCGGCGCGGGACAATTCATCCTTCGAGCCGAAATAGTGCCGGATCAGCCCCGGCGTGACGCCCGCCCGTTCGGCGATGGCACGCACGGTTGCCGCCCGCGGGCCACCCTCGGCCATCAGGTCCTGCGTCGCCTGAATCAGTGCTACGCGCCGGTTTTCCTCGCTGTCGCGGATATAGGGCCGGCGCTCGCCGGCAAGAAAGGTGGTCTGCATGACCGGGTCCGGAGTCTATTATACATTCGCATAATTACCCGAAGCCCGACGCGCCGCAAGAGGGGCCGGCGCCTCAGGTGCCGGGGTCGCCGTCCTTGCGGGCAACATCCTTGTGGATGATCACATCGGCCTGCGGATAGGCATCAAGGATTGCGCGGCGCAGGCCCGCGCCAATGGCATGGGCTTCGCGCAGTGACTGCTCGCCGTCGAGTTCGATATGCAGGTTGACGAAGATGCGGCTGCCCGCCGTGCGCGTCTTCAGGTCGTGAAAGCCATGGACGCCGGGCCAGCGCTGGGCGATGGCGGCGATGCCGTCGATCACCGCGGGATCGGCGCGCCGGTCCATCAGCGCATCCCAGGATTGCTTGCCTATTTCGAAGGCGCCCCACAGCATCCAGGCCACGGCCGCCAGCGCCACCAGCGCATCGACCCGGCCCCAGCCCCACAATGCGGTGGCGACAAGCGCGAAGATCGCACCGAAATTCGGAACCAGGTCGCCGACATAATGCAGCCGGTCTGCCGCCACCACCTTGTTGCCGGTCTTGCGCGCGACCCGACCCTGCCACCAGACCAATGCCAGGGTCAGGACGATCGACACTGCCATGATGACGACGCCAAGCGTTTCCGATCCGATCGGGGGCGGTTCGGGTGCGCGCAGTCTGGCGATGGCATTCCAGCCGATCAGCAATGCCGAGCCGAAGATGAACAGCGACTGGAACAGCGCCGCCAGATCCTCGGCCGATGTATGGCCGAAGGCGTGATCGTCATCCGCTGGCCGGGCGGCATAGACAATCGCCAGCGCCGCGAACAGCGACATGATCAGGTCGAGTGCAGAATCGGCCAGCGAGGCGGCAATCGACAGCGCGCCGGTCTGCCACATCGCCCAGAGCTTGAGCGACACCAGCGTCGCCGAAACCGCGACCGAGGCCAGACCGGCAGAAAGTCCGAGCTTCACATCGTCATTGCGGGGATTCGTCATGGTCTCAGCCTCTGCGCCAAACGGCCCAGGCAAATATGCCGCACGCCCGCCATGCGCAAGATCCGCGCAGATCTATTCTATGATCTCGTCGGGCAGGACCCCCCAGATTGCCGCCTTTTCGACCCAACCCTTCTCGCCTCCTGCCGAGAGGCGGCACCAGTCGCCCCCGCATTCGAGGATCTTCGCCACCACACCCAGCTCGGCCTGCGCAACGACCTGCGAGGCGCCGTCGGGGTTGGCGTGCATCTCGGCCATGTCCAGCGTGATCAGCACCGTCCGTGTCGGGGAAAGCAGCACGTAATGCACCCAGCCGCCCGCGCCCTCCTGATCCTCGACCCGCCGCCAGTTCTCGTATTCGGCGGTGATCTTCAGCGGCATTCCGGGGCGGGTGAAGACCCAGTCGATGCGATGCGTCAGCCCGGGGCCGCGGCGGGCATTGCCTTCCTCGCCCTTGAGCGACACGAAGCGCGGCAGGGGCTGGCCGGTGACGCAGCCACGACCCGGCTTGCACTCGGTCTTGCGCGAGGTGGAACTGCTTGGGAGATCTGCCTCGGTGCTGGCCACCGGGGCGGCAACCTGTAACGGTGCTTCACCGGCGGCTTGCAGCATTTCCTCGGCCGAAAGCGCCGCCGCGCCCAGAAACAGAGCGAAAACTCCTGCGCTTGCGCCGATCCGCATGCCTCTGCCCGCCTTGTTATGCACGTCCACCCGGAACGCGCCGTTCCTGCCTCGGTTTCGGGGCTTGTGGTCCGCCCCGCTTCGTCCCACCATGCCTCAAGGACAGGCCCTTTGAAAGCCTTGAGGGAGAGAGAATGCCAACGCAGCGCCTGAGTGTTGTCGTGACGCGACGCCTGCCGGAAGCGGTCGAGACGCGAATGAAAGAGTTGTTCGATGTCGAGCTTCGCGACCCCGATACCCGGATGTCGCGCGAAGAACTGGCCGAAGTGATGCGCCGGACCGATGTTCTGGTGCCGACCGTCACCGACCAGATCGACGCCGGCCTGATCGGCCAAGCGGGCGACAGGCTGAAACTGATCGCGAATTATGGGGCGGGGGTCGACCATATCGACGTGGCCACTGCGCGGCAGCGCGGCATCCTGGTGTCGAATACGCCCGGTGTCGTGACGGATGATACCGCCGACATGGTGATGGCGCTGATGATGGCGGTGACGCGGCGCATTCCCGAGGGGCTGGCCGTGATGCAGGCCGGCAAATGGGAGGGCTGGGCGCCGACGGCCTTCCTGGGCGCGCGGCTGACGGGCAAGCGGCTTGGCATCCTCGGCATGGGCCGCATCGGCCAGGCGGTGGCGCTGCGGGCAAGGGCCTTCGGCCTGCAGGTACATTACCACAACCGCCGCCGGGTGCGTCCCGAGGTCGAGCAGGAGCTGGAGGCGACCTGGTGGGAAAGCCTTGATCAGATGATCGCGCGGATGGATATCCTTTCAATCAACTGTCCGCATACGCCATCGACCTTTCACCTGATCAATGCGCGGCGGCTGAAGCTGATGAAGCCTACGGCGGTGATCGTGAACACCTCCCGCGGCGAGGTGATCGACGAGAATGCGCTGACCCGGGCGCTGCGCGCGCATGAGATTGCCGGCGCCGGCCTCGACGTCTTCGAACACGGCCACCAGATCAACCCCCGCCTGCGCGAGGTTCCGAACGTGGTTCTTCTGCCGCACATGGGATCGGCCACGATCGAGGGGCGCATCGAGATGGGCGAGAAGGTGATCATCAACATCAAGACCTTTGCCGACGGCCACCGCCCGCCGGATCAGGTCGTGCCCGGCATGCTCTGAGCCGCAAACGGCAGGATCGCGGAATACCGCCGCCAACCGATGCCGGTTTCGGCAGGACGGGTGCCGCCGGGGCGGGATCCCGGCTCAGGCCAGGTTGAAATCCGCCACCAGCGGCAGGTGATCCGAGGCGAGCGCGGCCTCGGGGCTATGATGGGCGTGGATGCCCAGCGGCTCGAATCCCGCGCTTACGGCGATGCGGTCCAGCGCGAAGATCGGATAGCGCGCGTGATAGGTCGGCCCGCCGGCAAGAATGCGGAACCGGCGCGACAGGCGGCCAAGACCCACGCTCAGCGAACGTTCGTTGAAATCGCCGGCGATCAGCGTGGGCATATCGCTTTCGCCGAGAAAGCCCAGGACGGCCGTCAGCTGCTCGCGCCGCGATACGCGCAGAAGCCCGAGATGGACCGCCACCACCCGAAAGCGCAGACCGCTGCGGCGCAGAACCACCTCGGCACAGCCGCGCGGTTCCAGCCCCGGCAGATCGTAGAGGCGGACCCATTCGACCTCGATCCCCGGCGCAACCAGGATCACGTTGCCGTGCCAGCCCATGCTGATTCGCCCATGCGCAAGATCGACCGGGGCCAGGCCGGTCGAGGCCCGGATCTCGGCCGCGTCGAAGACCGGCCGGCGCGGCGGCAGCCGGCGGTCGGCCTCTTGCAGCAGGACGATATCGGCGCCGATCTCGGCGATCACCCGCAGGATGCGCGCAGGGTCGCGGCGGCGGTCGTTCCCCACCGCCTTGCGGATGTTGTAGGTGGCAATACGCAGGGTTTGGGGTGTCACAGGATCGGCGCCCCCAGACGGAATACGCTTTCGGCCAGCCGGCGCGGTATGCTGGCGGGCAGCAGGCCCTCGGCACAATCCCGCGACAGGCCGGCAAACCAGCCTTCGAGCGCGGCAACCGTTTCAGGATCGTGGCAGGCGAGCATGAGTTCGAAATTCAGCAGCATCGAGCGGACGTCGAAATTGGCCGAGCCGACCAGGCCCATACCGTCGATCAGCCCGGCCTTGGCATGCATCATGCCGGGCAGGAAGCGCGAGATCCGGCATCCCGCCTTTTCGGCTGCGCGCAGATAGGCCCCGCGGGCAAGGTCGGCGGTCCACTGGTTCGACTTCGTCGGCACGAAAAGCCGGACATCGACCCCGCGTCGCGCCGCCGTGGTCAGCGCCTGCGACAGCACTTCGGAGGGGATGAAATAGGGCGTGGCGATCCAGACCCGCCGGTCGGCGCGGTGGATGGCCGCGACCAGCCCGTCGTGCAGCACGTCGAGCGGCTCGTCAGGGCCGGCGGGAACGGCCTGCAGCACCGCCGTGCCGGCCGGTTCCACCCGGGCCGCAAGATCGCCCGCCGATCCCCCGGCTACCGCCCAGTCGGACTGGAAGACATCGGCAAAGCTCTGCATGACCGGCCCCTCGACGACATAGCTCAGGTCGTTCCATTTCCCGGGCGGCGATGCGAGGTAGTCGTCACCCACATTGCGCCCGCCGGCCCAGACCCGCCGCCTGTCGACCATCACCAGCTTGCGGTGGTTGCGCAAATTCAACTGCCCGCGGTCGCGCAGATGCAGGAATGGCGAGAAGAACCGCAACTCGCCGCCGGCGGCCACGAACTCGGCCAGATCCGACCGTGGCCGCTTCAGCGTGCCAAGCCAGTCGAGGCTGAGCCGGACCGCGACACCCCGGCGCTGCAGCGCCGTCAGAAGTTGCACGAAGGCCCGTCCGCTGTCGTCGTTTTCAACGATGTAGAGCAGGATGTCGACGCGGCTTTGCGCCGAGACGAGCAGGTCGTTCAGGGCCACGCGGGCGGCTTCGGGCGTGGCATGCAGTTCGATGCGATTGCCGCTGCAAGCGCAGGGGGCGCCGAGATGGGCAAAGACCGCGGCGGCCGACGAAGGCTCGGGGTGGGGCGGCGCCGTGAATCCGATCGGCGGGAAGCGATGGCCCTGCTTGCGAAAGCCGAGTGCGATGAAGACCGGGACGGCCAGATAGGGCATCAGAATGATGAACAGGATCCAGGCCGCCGAGGATTGCGGGCTGCGAGGCTGCTGCAGCGCCAGCACCATGGCCAGCGCCACCGCCATCACCCCCAGAACCACGAGCAGGTGCTCGACAAAAAAGATCATTCCGCTGTCCGTCCGGCTTGGTGGTGACAGCGACACATTAGACCGGCCCGGCGCGGCGGAAAAGCGCGAGACGGGTCCATAGTCGCTATATTCGGCAGGACTTCCCGGGTTCATTGTCCGCAGGTGGTTGAAGCCGGCCCGTTCACAGCCTAGTTACCGCCACAGGCGACAGGCTGCGAACGGGGCGGACGTTTCATGGAAATCTTTACCTACGAGGGCTTCATGGCCCTCCTGCAGGTTATCGGTATCGATCTGGTGCTGGCGGGCGACAATGCGATCGTGATCGGCCTTGCTGCTGCCGGTCTGCCGAAAGAACAGCGCGGCAAGGCGATCATGGTCGGCATCATTGCCGCCACGCTGATGCGCATCGGCTTTGCGCTGATCACGACATGGCTGCTGGGCATCGTCGGGCTTCTTCTTGCCGGCGGCATCCTGCTGCTGTGGGTCTGCTGGAAGATGTGGCGCGAATTGCGCGCGGGCCATGACCAGGAAGAGACAGAAGCCAACGAAGCGCTGACCGGCCAGGATCTGAATGCCGATGGCTCGGTTGCCGGCGGGGCGCCGAAGAAGACCTTCCGGCAGGCGGCGATCCAGATCGTCGTCGCCGATGTGTCGATGTCGCTCGACAACGTGCTGGCCGTTGCTGGCGCCGCGCGCGAGCATCCGACGGTGCTGGTGGTGGGCCTTGTGCTCTCGATCGCGCTGATGGGCTTTGCCGCCACCTTCATCGCCCGGCTGCTCAGCCGCTATCCGTGGATCGCCTATGTCGGGCTTGCGATCATCCTCTATGTGGCGGCCAGCATGATCTGGGAAGGCGGGCAGGAGGTCATGCTTGGCCGCGAGGCGATGCATGGCGGCAGTGCCGTCGAACTGGTGGAACCGGCAACGGAAACCGGCGGCGCGGCGGCCCCGGCGGCAACCGATGCCGCACCGGCCTCTGGCGGGGCCACGCCCTGACGGGCTTGGACGGCAGCAGGCGGCGCGGCGGGCACAGTTCAGGACCGAGGTTCAGAACCGGCCCGGCCGCAGCGCCTGCACCGTGCGGGTGGGCGGTCGCCGGGCGATGAAATCGGCGACAAGGCCCGCCGTTACCGGCGCCAGTGTCATCCCGAGATGCCCGTGCCCGAAGGCAAGGATCACGTCATCGCCCCCGCCTGAGGGGCCGATCACCGGCAGGCTGTCGGGCATCGAGGGGCGAAAGCCCATCCAGTCGCGATCGGGCGGGCCGAGATCGGGGAGGAGCATCCGCGCGCCCTCGGCCAGCCTGGCGATCCGGTGGGGCGAGGGGGGCAGGTGCAGCCCGCCAAGTTCGACGGTCCCGGCCGCCCGCAGACGCCCGGTCATCGGGCAGAGGTAGAAGCCGCGCTCGGTCAGGCAGGAGGGGCGGGTCAGTGGCGGCGGTACCGAAGCCATGTCCCATTCGACATGATAGCCCCGCTCGGTCTCCAGCGGAACGGCGCTGCCGGCCTGCGCAGCCAGCGCCCGGGAATGGGCGCCGGCGGCGATCACCACGCGGCGCGCCCGCAGGTGCAGTCGGGACCCGAGGACGTGAACACCATCCTCCCGCCGGACCAGCCGCTCTGCACGGGCGCGCAGATGCGGCACGGCGGGGGAGAGATGGGCCGCCAGCCGGCGCATGACGGCGCCGGGATCGGACAGGAAGATTGCGCCGGGGAAGAAGGCGGCGCCGGCCAGATCCGGCAGGCCGGGTTCCAGCGCGGCCAGCGCGGGCGCATCCAGCAGTTCGACCGATACGCCCAGCGCGCGGCGGCCGGCCATATCCGCCTCGGCTGCGCGGCGCTGGGCGGCGGTACGGTACAGATAGAGGCAACCCTTCTCGCGCAGCAGGTCGGTCGCGCCGATCCGGCCGGCCAGATCGCGCCAGAGCGGCGCCGCCCCCGCCAGCAGCGCGGCAATGGCCCCGGCGTTGCGGGCTGCCGCCCCGGGCATCGACTGGCGGGCAAAGCGCAGCAGCCAGGGCATCAGCACCGGAAGCGCGGCATGGCGGATCGCCAGCGGCGAGTTGCGGTCGAACAGAAGCGTCGGCAGGTTGCGCAACACTTCGGGAGTGCCGACCGGCAGCACCGCATAGTCGGCAATGGTCCCGGCATTGCCGTAGCTGGCCGCCATGCCCGGATCGCCGGGATCAACCAGCACCACCTCATGGCCCTCGGCTGCCAGGCGCTCGGCGATGGCCATGCCGATGACCCCCGCGCCGAGAATGGCGATTTCGCTCAAAGGGGGCTGGGTCATGATCGGGCCTTGCGGGGGCGCGCGCGGGAAGAGAGAGGTGATGGATGGGCGGGCCCGCCCATCCCTGGCCCTACATGCAGGCGTCGTAAAGGGCGCGGGTGTTCTCGCGCGTCATCTCGACGGGATTGCCGGCGCAGGACGGATCTTCCAGCGCCATTTCCGTCAGCATGTCGAGGTCCTTGTAGAGAACGCCCATGGCGGACAGCGTCTCGGGGATGGCCAGCGCCGCGCGCAATTCCATGATCTGGTCATGAAAACCCGCAAAGCCGCCGTCAAAGCCCAGGTAGGCGGCGGCGGCGTCGATCCGGCCCTCGATGGCGGGGCGGTTGAACTCCAGCACCATCGGCATGACCACGGCATTCGTGGTGCCGTGGTGGGTGTTGTAGACTGCGCCGACCGGATGGCTGAGCGAATGGATCGCGCCAAGCCCCTTCTGGAACGCCACGGCGCCCATGGCGGCCGCGCTCATCATATGGCCGCGGGCCACCAGATTCGTCGGGTTCTGATAGACTTCGCGCAGATTCTCGAACACCAGGCGCATGCCCTCCAGCGCGATGCCCTGGCTCATCGGGTGGTAGAAGGGGCTGCAATAGGCCTCCAGGCAATGCGCCAGCGCATCCATCCCGGTGCCTGCGGTGATGAACTTGGGCATGCCCACGGTCAGCGCGGGATCGCAGATGGTGACGGCCGGCATCAGCCTGGGGTGGAAGATGATCTTCTTCTTGTGGGTCTGCGAATTGGTCAGCACGCCGGCGCGGCCAACTTCGGACCCGGTGCCGGCGGTGGTGGGCACCGCGATCACCGGCGCGATCCTGGCGCCATCCGCCCGGGTATACCAGTCGTCGATGTCTTCCAGATCCCAGACCGACAGATCCGCCCGCTGGCCGGCCATCAGCGCGATCATCTTGCCCAGGTCAAGCGCGGAGCCGCCACCGAAGCAGATCACGCCATCATGGTCCCCGGCCCTGAAGGCGACGATGCCGTCGGCCATGTTCTTCTCGTTCGGGTTGGCATCCACCTCGGAGAACACGGCCCGGCCCAGGCCTGCCGCTTCAAGCACGTCCAGCGCCTGCGCGGTGATCGGCAGGCTTGCCAGCGCCTTATCGGTGACGAGGAGGGGCTTTCGCAGCCCCGCCGCCCGGGCATGGTCGGCCAGTTCGGCAATGCGGCCGACGCCGAACTTGATCGCGGTCGGGTAAGACCAGTTGCGATTGGGAACGCCGTGAGACATCTCACACCTTCTTAAGATGATAGGATTTCGAACGGGTTACGGAAAGATAACCCAGATAGGACAGGCTGCCGCCCCGGCCGGTGTCCTTGCAGCCGGTCCAGCACAGTGCCGGGTCAAGATAGTCGGCCCGGTTCATGAAGATCGTCCCGGTTTCGATCCGGGCGCCGATGGCGCTGGCGGTGTCATAGTCGCTGGTCCAGATGCTGGCGGTCAGCCCATAGGGGCTGTCGTTCATCAGCCGGATCGCCTCTTCATCGTCCTTCACCGCCATGATGCCGACAACGGGGCCGAAGGATTCTTCCATCATCACCTTCATGCCGTGATCGACGTTCACCAGGATCTGCGGCGCAAGATAGGCGCCGCCGTCGTCGGCCGGGAAATTCGCCGGGTCGATCAGCGGCCTGGCGCCCATGCTGATTGCCTCGGCGATCTGGTCGCGCACCACCCGGGCAAAGCGGGCGTTGGCCATCGGTCCAAGCGTGGTCGACGGGTCGAACGGGTTGCCCAGCTTCAGGGCATTGGTCCAGGCCACCGCCTTCTCGACGAAACTGTCGAACAGGGATTCATGGACATAGATCCGCTCGATCCCGCAGCAGCATTGTCCCGAGTTGAACATCGCCCCATCCATCAGCGTGTCGACGGCTGCATCGAGGTTGGCATCGGCGCGGACATAGCCGGGATCCTTGCCGCCGAGTTCCAGTCCGAGCGGGGTGAAGGTGCCCGCCGCTGCCCGCTCCATCGCCGCGCCGCCGCCGACCGATCCGGTGAAGTTGATGAAGCTGAAGGCCCGCGACCTGATCAGCGCCTCGGTCGTGGGATGGTCGAGGACCACGTTCTGGAAAACGTCCGTGGGCACGCCTGCGGCATGGAAGGCCTCGGCCAGGCGTTCCCCCGCCACCAGGGTCTGCGAGGATTGCTTCAGGATCACCGTGTTGCCGGCGACCAGCGCCGGCACCAGCGTGTTGATCGTGGTCAGATAGGGATAGTTCCAGGGCGCCACGATGAAGACCACGCCCAGCGCTTCGCGCACCAGATAGCGCCGGAAGGCGGCCGAATCCTCGATGACCCGGGGCGCCAGCGTCTCGGCCGCGATGTCGCACATATATTCGGTACGGGCATTCACGCCGCCAAATTCGCCGCCAAAGCGCGTGGGCCGGCCCATCTGCCAGGCCAACTCCTCGACCACGACCTCCTTCATCTCGTTGAGCTTCTTCACCCCGGCCTTGACCAGGGCGATCCGCTCCTCCAGCGGTCGGGCCGACCAGGGTCTTTGTGCGGCGCGGGCATCGGCCACGACCTTTCCCGCCGCCTCGGGCGACAGCGGCATCCGCTCGGCAAAGACCCGGCCGTCGACAGGGGAAATCAGTTGAATTGGTTTCATTCCGTCACCATCAAGGCGGGGCGTGCCCGCCGTTATCGGGGGGGGGGCGGGGTTTCCCGCCCGGAGGCCAGAGTTACGCCCGCTCGAGCAGGCGCCGCAGTTCGAAATCGGTCACGACGCGGTCGGTCTCGGAGATCTCCCATTCGGCGTTGTGGACGTAGTGGTCGACCACGTCGTCGCCGAAGGCGCGGCGCAGCATGGCGCTGCCGTCCAGCCGGGCGGCGGCGGCGCGCAGGGTCTTCGGGATCTCGCGGATGCCGGCGGTCGTATACATGTCGCCGGTCTGTTCGGGTTCCAGCGCCATCTTCTGCTCGACCCCCTCCAGCCCCGCCGCCAGCAGTGCGGCACAGGTCAGATAGGGGTTCACGTCGCTGCCGGGAATGCGGCATTCCACCCGGATGGCCTTTGTGTGCAGCCCGCAGATGCGGAACCCTGCCGTGCGGTTGTCAGCCGACCAGACCGCCTTGGTCGGCGCGAAAAGGCCGATGCAGAACCGCTTGTAGCTGTTGACATAAGGCGCAAGGAAGGCCGTGATTTCCTCGGCATGGGTCAGTTGCCCGGCGAGAAAATGCTCCATCACCTCCGACATGCCGTGCCGGGTGTCGGGGTTGAAGAAGGCGGGCTTGCCGTCGCCTGTCCACAGGCTCTGGTGCACATGGGCCGAAGATCCCGCCTTGCGGTGATCATATTTGGCCATGAACGTCACCGACTTGCCCTGCGCATGGGCGATTTCCTTCACCGCCTGCTTGACGATGGTGTGGTTGTCGGCGGTGTCCAGCCCGTGGGAGTAGCGGTAGTTCACCTCGTGCTGGCCGGCATCGGCTTCGCCCTTGGTGTTTTCGACCGGGATTCCCGCGCCATAAAGGCCGTTGCGGACGGCCCGCATCAGCCCCTCTTCCTTGGTGGTCTGGAAGATGTGGTAATCCTCGTTATAGCCCGAGATCGGCTTCAGCGCCGAGAGCCCGCCGTCGCGCAGGTTGTCGTAGGAATTCTCGAAGATATAGAACTCCAGCTCGGTCGCCATCATCGCCTCGAACCCCAGCGCACGGGCGCGGGCGATCTGTTTCTTCAGGATCGCGCGGGGCGAGACCGATACCTCTTCATGGCTGTCGTGGTCCAGAAGGTCAGCCAGGCAGAGCGCGGTGCCCGGCAGCCAGGGCACGCGGCGCAGGGTGGCGAGGTCGGGCTTCATGACGTAATCGCCATAGCCGCGTTCCCAGCTGCTGGTCTTGTAGCCGGGGACGGTGTCCATCTCCATGTCCACCGCCAGCAGGTAATTGCAGCAATGCGTTTCCTCGTATCCGCCGTTCAGGAAGAATTCGGCGTGAAAGCGCTTGCCCATGAGGCGGCCCTGCATGTCGGGCGCGGCGACGACAACTGTGTCGATCTCGCCGGTCGCTACGGCGGCCTTCAGCGTGTCAAGGGTCAGGTTTCCGGGCATCTTGGTCTCGTCTTGAAAGAGAAATGGGGAAAGGGAAGAACTGCTCAGGCTGTACGGAACGGCCCGCCGCCGAATTCGGGCTTGCGGGGCCAGCAGTCGGTCCGGATCGCCATGTCTTGTCCTCTCCCTCCCTCTCACCAACGTCTCTGGGTTGCGCGGGCAGCAGGCCGCCCGCGCCTTGCATCATATGCCTGCGGGATCAGCCGAAGCGGTAGGGCGGGCCGGCCTTGGTCATTGCATCATTGTATTGCTTGATGATGTTGACCACCTTCGCCTTGACCTCCGATTCCGCGGCGACCTCGTCCCAGAACTTGGCGGCCGCCTGTTCCACGGTTGCCCATTCCTCGTCGGGGATCGTGGTCAGTTGCAGCTTGGTGCCGGTCACGCGCAGATTGGCCTCGCCGCCCCAATACCACCACTGCCGGTAGTAATGCGACGACTCGAAACAGACCCGCATCAACTCCTGCAGATGCGGCGGCACCGCAGCCCAGCGCTCGGCATTGGCGAAGAAATGCCCGATCCAGGCACCCGAGATGGCGTTGCTCAGGAAGTACTTGGTCACATCGGCCCAGCCCACCGTGTAATCCTCGGTGATGCCCGACCAGGCGATCCCGTCCAGCTCGCCCGTCTGCAGCGCGACCTGCACGTCTTCCCATGGCAGTTGCATCGGCACCACGCCGAATTGCGCCAGGAACCGGCCCGCCGTCGGAAAGGTGAAGACGCGCTTGCCGTTCAGGTCGGCCAGGCTGTTGATCGGTTCCTTGGTAGCAAAGTTGCAGGGATCCCAGGAGCCGGCCGAGATGTGCTGCACGCCGACCTTGGCGTATTCCTCGGCCCAGATCTGCGCCAGCCCGTATTGGTTGAACAGCACCGGCACGTCCAGCGAATAGCGCAGGGCAAGGGGGAAGTAGCCGCCGAAGACGGTGACTTCGGTCGGCGACTGCATCGAATCGTCATCCGACTGGACAGCGTCGATGGTGCCCGCCTGCATGGCCCGGAACAGTTCCGACGTCGGCACCAGCTGGTCGGCGAAGTAGAGTTCGATTTCCATCTGCCCGGCGGCGATCTTGTTGAAGGCGTCGATGGCAGGCTTCACCACATGCTCGCCCAGGGCGGCCCCGGCATAGGTCTGCAACCGCCACTTGATCGGCGCGGTCTGGGCATGAACCGCGGGCGCGGCCATCGCCGCCGCCCCGGCCAGAGCACCGTGCGAAAGGAATTTCCGTCTGGTCGTCGTCATTCTTGCTTACCTCCGTTGGTTGATGGGGGCGGTTCGTCCGCCTCTCATTTTTTCAGCTTCCATAGATCTGATGCGGCAGCCACAGCGCGATTTCGGGAAAGGCCATGACGATGATCAGCGTAAGGATCATCAATATCACGATCGGTCCGATCGAGCGGTAGATGTCGGCCAGCGTCACATGATCGGGCGCCATAGCCCGCATCAGGAACAGGTTATAGCCGAAGGGCGGCGTGATATAGGCAATCTGGCAGGTGATGGTGTAGAGCACACCGTACCAGATCAGCGCGTCCTGCGGGCTCATCCCGAGGTCGAGCTTGGCGACGAGCGGCACGTAAAGCGGCGCCACGATGACCAGCATTGCCGTGTCGTCGAGGAACATGCCCATCACCAGAAACGAAAGCTGCATCAGGATCAGGATGGTCCAGGGCGACAGCCCGAGATCCTGCAGGAACACCTGTTCCAGCGCCTTTACAGCGCCAAGCCCGTCGAACACCGCGCCAAAGGCCAGCGCGGCCAGGATGATCCACATGAACATGGCCGACACGCCCAGCGTCTGGACTGCGCAGCTTTCGAACACCCGTTTCGTCATGCGCCCGCGCAGCACGGCCACCAGCGTCGCAATGGTGGCGCCGATGACCGAGGCCTCGACAAGGCTTGCCCAGCCATAGATGAAAGGCCCCATCATGGCCACGAAAATGCCCACGGGCAATATGCCGGCCGAAAGCAGGCGCAGCTTCTCGGACCAAGGTACATTCCGCTCCTCGGCATCCAGCGGCGGGGCAAGGCCCGGGTTCGCCAGACAGCGGATGATGATGTAGAGGATGAAGACGCCGGCCATCAGCAGGCCCGGGAACACCCCGGCCAGCCAGAGTTGCCCGACCGGCTGCCGGGCGATCATGGCGTAGAGCACCAGGACAACCGAGGGCGGGATGAGGATCCCCAGGCTGGATCCGCCCTGAATGACGCCGGTGATCAGCACCTTGTCGTAGCCGCGCTTCAGCATCTCGGGTAGGGCGATGGTGGCGCCGATGGCCAGGCCCGCCACGGATAGCCCGTTCATGGCCGAGATCAGCACCATCAGCAGGATTGTCCCGATGGCCAGCCCGCCCGGGATCGGGCCGAACCAGACGTGAAACATCCGGTACAGATCATCCGCCATGCGGGTTTCCGACATGACATAGCCCATCCAGACGAACATCGGCAGCGTCAGCATCGGATACCAGTTCATCAGCTTGATCGTGCTGGTAAAGGGAATGGCGCTGCCGCCCGTGCCCCACAGCGCCAGCGCCGCCAGCGCCGCAACAAAGCCGATCACGGCAAACACGCGCTGGCCCGTCAGCAGCAGGATGACCATGCCGCCGAACATCACAAGTGCGATGTAGTTGTAATCCATCAGATTTCCTCTCCGCGCAGTCGCGCGACATCGCGGATCAGGAAAGCCAGAGACTGCAGGATCATCAGAAAGACGCCGACGCAGATCACGATCTTGATCGGTGCCATATAGGGCCGCCAGACCGTGCGGGACCGCTCGCCGATTTCGAGCGCATAGATCGTGCTGTCGATCCCGCCGTAGAGAACCACGGCCAGAAAGAAGATCATCGCGAAAACCGTCACGGCGTCGACGGCGGCCTGGGTGCGGGTCGACCAGCGGCCGTACAGCAGATCCATCCGTACATTGGCGCCCAGTTGCAGCGAATAGGCGCCCCCCAGGACGAAATAGGCCACCATGGTGAACTGCGCCATCTCCTGCGTCCAAAGCGGCGGCGAGCCGGCCGCCTTGGCGATGATCGACCACAACAGGACGCCGGCCAGCACGAACAGCAGATACATCGCGCCGCGGCCGACAATATAGTTCACCCGCTCGACCAGCCGGACGAAGGTGACGAATGCGCGTGGCATGGCCTAAAGGCCCCCCGTGCGGGGTGCGGTGATCCAGATCATCTGCGAGTCGGCTCCCCGTTTTCGTCAAGCGTCGGCTGAGGACTGCCCGGCTGTCAAGAATTTTCCTGAACTGGATTTGTCTGTTACAAACGTTCCGAGGGCACCTGAAGCGCGAGTCGGAGCGGGTATGGACCAGGCCGAAACGATCGAGACGCGAATGCGCCGTGGCCTGCCCGGGCTGACCCGGGCGGAACGGCAGGCGGCCACGCATATCCTGTCGCATTTCCCGATGTCGGCGCTGGGTTCGATCACCGCGCTGGCCGAGGCGGCCGAGGTCTCGTCCCCGACGATCATGCGGCTGGTGCAGAAGCTGGGGTTCCGCGGCTGGTCGGACTATCAGGCGGCGCTGCGGCTGGAGGTGGAACGACTGCTCGTCGCGCCGGTTACGCTGGGCGATGGCCCGCGAGACGCGCCGGGCCATCCGCTGACCGGCTTTGCCGCGCAGGTGGTGGCCAATATCGAGGCGACGCTGGGCCTGATTCCGGCGCAGGATTTCACCGCGGCATCGGTGCTTCTGGCCGATCCTTCGCGGCGGGTGGCGGTGATGGGCGGGCGGCTGACCCATGCGCTGGCCGATTACATGGCCACGCTGTTGCGGGTGATCCGGCCCGACGTCACCTTTCTTGCCGACCATCTGACCGACTGGCAGCAGGCGTTGCTCGACCTGGGCGAGGGCGACGTGGCCGTCATCTTCGACATCCGTCGCTACGAGCAGAACGCCGTCCAGTTCGCCCAGCTTGCGGCCGAGCAGGGGGCGGCGGTGATCCTGCTGACCGACCGGGCGCTTTCCCCCGCGGCGGCATATGCCCGCCATGTTCTTGCCTGCCAGGTCGAGATGCCGGGGGCCTGGGATTCGACTGCGACCATGCTGGTGGTGATCGAGGCGCTGCTGGCACAGGTGCAGGCCCGCCTGCCCGATCAGGTGCAGGCCCGGTTGAACCGGCTGGAGGATCTCTTCGCCCGCACCCGCGTCTTTCGCGCCCCGAGGCTGGGCGGGCGGAATTGAGCCCGGGGGCCATGGACCGCGGGTTCGGTGCCGCCCTGGCGGGTCAGTAGCCGCGGGCGCGGTCCACCAGATGCAGGAAAGGTTCGCCGGCTTCGCCACGGCGGATGTTCTCGGCCAGAACGGCGCTGGCGCTGTCGGCGCGGGTGTCGGCTGCGATATGGGGTGTGACCGTCACCTTCGGATGCGCCCAGAACGGGTGGTCGGCGGGCAGCGGCTCCACCCGGAAGACATCCAGCGTCGCCTGGCCGATCTGGCCCGAGTCGAGGGCAGCCAGCAGCGCGTCGTCGTCGATCAACGGGCCGCGGCCGGGGTTCAGCACCGCCGCGCCGCGGGCGGGCAGGGCCAGCGTGCGGGCGTTGAGGATGTTGTCGGTGCCAGGCGTGCGGGGCAGCAGGGTGATCACGATCTGCGCCCCGGTCAGCGCCGCATCGAGGCCGTCCTCGCCGTGATAGGTCTCCAGCCCCTGGATGTGCTTTTCCGTGCGGCTCCACCCCCGGACGGGAAAGTTCAGCGCCGCGAGGGCCCGCGCTGCTGCCAGGCCCAGTTCGCCCAGCCCGAGTACCGTCACCGGCCGTTCGCGCGCGATGGGCGGCGTGGTCGGGTCCCAGAGGCGGCCGGGATTGACGATGTGCCGGTCCATCCCGAGGTGAAAGCGCAGCGCATGACCCGTCACCCATTCCACCATCCCTTCGGTCAGCGCCGGATCGACCATGCGGCACAAGGGCTGGGTCAGCGTCGGATTGCGCACCACCCGCTCCACCCCAGCCCAGAGCGACAGGACCGCCCTGGTTCGGACAAAGGGCGCGAAATCCTGCAGCGGGGCCGAGGGGGCGTAGACGATGTAGTCGACCGCATGCGGATCCGCCTCTGTCACCACCTGGGCGGAAATGCCCGCCTGCGCCAGCGCCCGCGGCAGGGCATCGCGGTATTCCGGCCAGAGCGCGGGGGCGGCAAAGAGGATGAGGGGCATGGGAAACTCCGCTGTGGTGCCAAAGGGTAGGAGGCACAGGCCGGGGGAGTAAAGGGCGCCCGCGCAGGAAAACCTGCAATACCCGCGGCATGGGGCCGACAGGTTGCTGCCTTTGCCCCGGGGGGACGCGCCCCGGGGTGGGAGCCTGTTGCGCCAGCGTTGAATCCCCGGTGGGGCATGCGTTGGCACCCGGCGGCCCGGGGGCGGCGCATCGGTATCGCCAGGGATGGCCGCGGACAGCGTGATCGCCGGCGCCAAGGCCGAGGTCGTGGCGGACCAAAAACCTGAATGACGCGCTACCGCATCGAGTATTCCCCGACGGCCGGCAAACAGTTGCGGAACATACGCGACGCCCGGGTGTCAGCGCCGATCAAGCGTGCCATCGAGCGGCTTGCGGCCGATCCGCGGCCCCCGGGTTGCCTCGAGTTGGCGGGCGAAACTGATCAATGGCGGGTCAGGATCGGGGGGTGGCGGATCGTCTATGCGATCGAAGACGGGCGGCTGGTGGTTCTGGTGGCGCCGAGGGGTGGGGTGTATGGGTAAGCGGGGCAGATGCGGGCGCGGTGTTAGGAGGCGC
Source organism: Paracoccaceae bacterium (assembly GCA_014879735.1). GTDB lineage: Bacteria > Pseudomonadota > Alphaproteobacteria > Rhodobacterales > Rhodobacteraceae > Pseudogemmobacter. Next base: position 48,928 of record JACSRN010000055.1, on the reverse strand, counting down.
TGCAGCAGCGGTTCTGGGCAAAAGGCCTGCCGGAGGATGTGGCGCGGGGGCAGAGGGTGAGGTGAGGGTAGATCTCCCTTTATGGGATTACTACTTCAATACCATCGAGAGGGTACGGTATATAGCGCCAGTCTATATTCTGGGACGAATTTCTGGTGCCATCCGCAGGCGCAACGGGTCTAGCAATCACAATCCCAAGGTCCGTGGCCGCTACGATTGTGAATCTGGCTTCAGTATCGTCGAATTTGATCTTGTCTCCATATTTGATTGATTGATCAATAACAATTCCACCACCAAAAAAGGCCCCGAACGCGACAGCCGAAGCAAGCCCGAAGCTAACGCTTTGCGACCTTAGATAAGGCAGATGCTTCCTTCGAAATTTTATTCGAACTCGACCTTCAGAAATTAAATATGACATGCTGGCTAACCCGAGAGCGAGCGATGCAAAGAAAACGAATGCGAAACTCATCACAAGCGAACGGGTGCTAATATAAATGAATAAAAACAAAGAAATGATCAAGCTAATTCGGCGCGTGTGCCGCGCGGCTATTGCGAATGTCCAGTCTCCCCAATCTAAGGCTTTAACAGAAATTCTTGATATGCGCCGTCTAAGAAAATAATTGCGCAGCGAAAATAGCATGGCAATGAATGCGCGAACGAAATAGAAGTAGAACACTGGAAATAAAAACAACGTAATTACTCGTGCGCCCAGTATCGCAAGAGTGGCAGAAATCGCTGCATCGGCGATTGTGCGGCGAATGATTGCGCTGCCCGCAAGTTCTACTATACTATCGGGGATGCGATATAATACGCCAGAAGTATAAGCTGCGCCAGTAAGTAAAAGTATTCCGAGATAGTCGAAGAACTTTGCCCTACCATCTTGGGTCACAAGTAGGTCGGCGACCCATTTCATCCCTCACCCGTCCATCTTCAAAGCGGAAATGAATGCCTCCTGCGGGATCTCCACTTTCCCGAACTGGCGCATCCGCTTCTTGCCCTCTTTCTGCTTGTCCAACAACTTCCGCTTGCGCGAGGCGTCGCCGCCGTAGCACTTGGCCGTCACGTCCTTGCGCATGGCCGAGATCGTCTCGCGTGCGATTACCCGGCTGCCGATGGCGGCCTGGATCGGGATCTTGAACATGTGCCGCGGAATCAGGTCCTTCAGCTTTTCCACCATGGCGCGGCCGCGGGCCTCGGCCCGGTCGCGGTGGACCATCATCGCCAAAGCATCCACCGGCTCGTCATTCACCAGAATCGACATCTTGACCAGCGCATCCTCGCGGTAGCCCATCATCTGGTAGTCGAAGGAGGCATAGCCCTTGGTCACCGATTTCAGCCGGTCGTAGAAGTCGAACACCACCTCGGCCAGGGGCAGGTCGTATTCCACCATGGCGCGCTGGCCGGCGTAGGTCAGGTTCATCTGGATGCCGCGCCTATCCTGACACAGTTTCAGGATGTCGCCCAGATATTCGTCGGGCACCATGATCGTGGCCTTGATGCGCGGCTCTTCGATATGGTCGATCAGCGTCAGGTCGGGCATGTCGGCGGGGTTGTGCAGATCGCGCACCTCGCCGTCTTTCATGTAGAGCTTGAAGACCACGGACGGCGCGGTGGTGATCAGGTCGAGGTCATATTCCCGCTCCAGCCGGTCGCGGACGACTTCGAGGTGGAGAAGGCCGAGAAAGCCCATGCGGAAGCCAAAGCCCAATGCTGCGCTGGTTTCCATCTCATAGCTGAAGGAGGCGTCGTTCAGGGCCAGCTTTTCGATGGCGTCACGCAGCGCCTCGAAATCGGCGGCATCGACGGGGAAAAGGCCGCAGAAGACCACCGGCTGCGCGGGTTTGAAGCCCGGCAAAGCGGTGGTGCAGGGGCGGCGTTCCTGGGTGATGGTGTCGCCGACGCGGGTGTCGCGGACCTGCTTGATCGAGGCCGTGAAGACGCCGATTTCGCCGGGGCCAAGTTCTGCGATGTCGCGCATTTCCGGCTTCAGCACGGCCAGCTTGTCGATGCCATAGGTGGCGCCGGTCTGCATCATGCGGATGCGGTCGCCCTTCTTCACGGTGCCGTCCATGATGCGGATCATCACGACGACGCCCAGATAGGCGTCATACCAGCTGTCAACCAGCATGGCGCGCAGGGGCGCATTGGCGTCGCCCTTGGGCGCCGGCAGGCGGGCGACGATGGCCTCAAGCACCTCGGGGATGCCGAGGCCGGTCTTGGCGCTGATCGGGATGGCATCGCTGGCGTCAAGGCCAATGACATCCTCGATATTGGCCTTGACGCGGTCAGGGTCGGCGGCCGGCAGGTCGATCTTGTTCAGGACCGGCACGATTTCATGCCCGGCATCCAGCGCCTGATAGACATTGGCCAGCGTCTGCGCCTCGACCCCCTGAGAGGCGTCGACCACCAGAAGCGAGCCTTCGACGGCCCGCATCGAGCGGCTGACCTCATAGGCAAAGTCGACATGGCCGGGGGTGTCGATCAGGTTCAGAATATAGGTGCGGCCATCCTTGGCGGGATATTCGATCCGTACGGTGTTGGCCTTGATGGTGATGCCGCGTTCCCGCTCGATATCCATCGAGTCGAGCATCTGCGCCTTCATGTCACGTTCGGCCACCGTGCCCGTCATCTGGATGAGACGGTCGGCGAGGGTGGATTTCCCGTGGTCGATATGGGCGACGATGGAAAAATTGCGGATCAGGTCAAGCTGGGTCATGGGCCGGGGATATAGCCGTTGCCGTGCGCCCGGGGAAGGGCATTGCAGCGGCAATCCCCTACCTTTGCGCAGCGATCAGGCCGGGGGAGCCGGGTCCTCGCGCAGGGCGGCCGTCAGCGCGGCAAGCAGGGCGCGGATATGGGTCAACTGCGCCTCGGCCTCGGCGCGTTCGCGGGCCAGCCGCGGGCCGAGTGGGCCAGGCCCCGGATCGGTTTCCGATGGCGCCCGCGCGGCGATCATCGGGTCCGGCCCTTCGCCGGGAATGCGGAAGGCGGGGGCGGTGTAGCCGGCCTCTTCCTCCAGCGCGAAGGCACGAACCTGCGGACGGTTTTCGCCCAGCAGAAGCAGGCCAACCAGCAGCCCCGCCAGGTCGATGTCACCCTGCCCCGTTGCACAGGCGCGGTGGCCGGTGCCGCCGCGGTCGGGGATCGCGATGGCGTCCTTGATATGCACGTCGGTGATATGGGGCGCCATGGCGGCCAGCGCGGCCTCGGGCGTTTCATCCGCGTTCAGCATATTGGCGAAATCGAACAGCAGCGACAGCCGCGGGTTTCCCGCCGCGGCGACGAGTGCAGCAAGTTCGGCCCCCTTCAGATCCTCGTGCTGTTCCAGCAGAAAGTCGAGCCGCCCCTCGGGATCCAGATCCGGCAAAGCAGCCAGATCGGCGGCAGTGCGCGACAGCACCTCCGACAGCCGCCCGGCATGGCGCGGGTAGAAGCGGACGGAGGTGGCGCCGGTGTCGCGGGCGATGGCAACGGCTGCGGCAAGGGTGGCGCGATCCGAGGCCGAAGTCTCGACATGCACCTCCAGCCCCAGCGCGCGGGCCTTGGCGGCAAAGGGCAAGCGGGTGGCGGGGGCGGCCAGCAGGCTTTGCGAGCCGCCATCCTCGACATGAATCTTCACCCCTTGCAGGTTGCGGAGGGCGGCCCAGTCCAGCAGATCGCGCGGCCGGAACGACCCGAAGCGAAAGTTCAGGTGAAAGGCATAGGCATGGGCGAACAGCCGAATCACCGGCAGCCGCTCGGCAAGGCGGAGGCGGTCGTCCGCCGTCAGTACGGCTATGGCACGGCGAGCGTTCTGCAGGCGGGCCTCCCCAGCATCTGGTGGCTTTCGACCAAAAGGTTCCCACCCCTTGCGCCCTTCGGCAATCCCCCGCCGACGGGCGCCGCAGCATTGAAGAAAACGCTGATTTCCGGCAGGATAGCTGGCAGAAAGACGACCGCGGACGGCAACGTTCCTCCGCATGGCACCTGAGGCAGATGATGAAGAAATCTATCGCTTTTGCGGCCGCTTTGGCTGCTGCAGTGGTTTCCCTTGGCTCCACCGTCCATGCCGGCCCGATCGATTCGGCCTGTCTGCGGTCGGATCGCGGCTTGGGGCAGCGCGCCATGTGCGGCTGTATTCAGCAGGTCGCGGACATGACGCTCGGCCGGTCCGACCAGCGGCGTGCGGCCAAGTTCTTTAAGGACCCCGATCTCGCGCATCAGGTCTGGATCTCGCAAAAGCCGGCGGACGATGCGTTCTGGACGCGCTACAAGGAGTTCGGCGAACTGGCCGAAGCCTACTGCGGCGGCTGAAGACCCGACGCCAGGGCCGTGGGCGGGAAGATCGCGGGCATCAGATCCTGCCGCTCAATCCGGTGATGCGGCTTTGCTGACGGTGCCAGAGGATTCCTGGCGCCGCAATGTTGCGATCAGGCCCCGGCAGCCCGCCTCGGCAAGATCGAGCGTCCGGTCGAACTCGCCGGTGTACCAGGGATCCGGTACCTCGCGGAGACCGGCCTCGGGGGCAAAGTCCAGGAACAGCTGCGGTTCGGTGCCACGCCCCGACCTCCGGGCCTGCAGATCGGCAAGGTTCCGGTGGTCCATCGCGAGGATATGGGTGAACCGCATGAAATCTGCCGCCGTCACCTGTCGGGCGCGCAGGTCGCGCAAATCATAGCCCCGCCGCAGCGCGGCGGCGATGGCCGGCGGATGCGGTGGCTCTCCGGCATGCCAGTTTCCCGTACCGGCGCTGGCGACCTCGACCGCCATGCCGGCCTCGGCTGCCAGGCGGCGCAGCACGCCTTCGGCGGTGGGGGACCGACAGATGTTGCCGAGGCAGACGAAGAGGATACGGTGCATGGTGTCAGACTGGCGCGGAGGATCGGCGGAATGCAAGGGCAGACGGCGCGCGACTTCATCGTGATCCTGACCGGCGCCGGCGTTTCGGCGGAAAGCGGGCTTGGCACCTTTCGCGACAAGGGCGGGATCTGGACGCGCTACGACATGAACGAGGTCGCGACCCCCGAGGGATTCGCGCGCAACCCCGCCCTGATGCATGAATTCTACAACATCCGCCGAGCCAGCGCCCGCGCGGCCGTGCCGAATGCGGCGCATGCAGCACTGGCCCGGCTGCAGCGCGACTGGGCGGGCGACGTGCTGGTCGTGACCCAGAACGTCGACGATCTGCACGAAAGGGCCGGTACTTCGGCGCTTCTGCACATGCATGGCGCGCTGGAAGGCGCGCTCTGCCATGGCTGCGGTCATCGATGGCCGGCGCCGGCGGAAATGGCGCCCGCCGACCGCTGCCCGGCCTGCGGCGAAACCGCGACGCGCCCGGACGTCGTGTGGTTCGGCGAATTGCCCTATCACATGGAGGAAATCCGATTCGCCCTGCGCCAGTGCGACCTTTTTGTCGCCATCGGCACTTCGGGCAATGTCTATCCGGCCGCCTCCTTCGCCGGGCAGGCGCGCGGGGCCGGCGCAAGATGCCTTGAAATCAACGCGGAGCCATCGCTGGTTGCCGCGGATTTCCACGATCATCTGCAAGGCCTCGCCACCAGCACGGTTCCCGCCTGGGTCGATGCGTTGCTTGCCGGGCGGCGCGGCTAGACCGCAGCCGCGCAGCGGGGGCGGCCGGTCAGTAGTCGGCCGACACCTCATACATCACCGGCTCGAATCCCTTGCACAGCGTGTTGATGTGGCGGTTGCGCTCGCGCATCACGGGGGTGCGCAGCATGGCCTGGTAATCCTCGCGCCGCTGCCACTGCGAATAGCTGCACACCCGGGTGCGCGCATCGTTGATGTGCAGCGCCGCCGAGATGAAGCCGGGCTGGGTCGAGATTACCTCGGCATAGGCGGCCTCCAGCGATTCGAGCAGGTCGAAGGCCGTCGCGGGGCTGGTCTCGAAGGTGGTGATGACGGTCTGGCCTTGAAAGGCCTTGTGAATCTGCGGCATGGTCGGCTCCTCTCTTGCCCCCACTCTGCCAGAAGGCTGCGCGAAAATCATGAAGCTTCTCGACCCCGAGGATCCGATCTTCCGCCGCCCCTGGGTGCGCTGGGCCGTGGTGCTGGCGCCGCTGATCTGGGGGGGGGTGGAGTTCTGGAGCGGCTCGCCGCTCTGGGGCATGGTTTTTCTTGCGGCCGGAGTCTATGCGGGCTGGGTGCTGTTTGTGAAGCCGCGCTAGCGTTTCGGGCAGCTGACGATCGCCCGCATCTCGCCGCTGTCGCCGGTCAGCGAGGTTTCGCGCAAGCGGCAGCCCGTCACCTCGGGGATCAGGTCGATCATCGTGGCGCGGACGGCCTGATGTTCGCCGGGGCGGACATAGCCGAGGCGGATGATTTCCACGCGGCGGCCTTTCTGGAACACCACATAATCATGCCCGCCGCGCGCGACTTCCGTTCGTGTCGCCCCCAGCATCGCGGGCGTGGGCTGTGCGCCGCAACCCGGCAGGATCAGCAGAAGGGACAGGGCGCAAGCCAGGGCAGGGTGGGTCATGCCACGATCATCGGCGCAGCAGAGTTAATCGCGGGTTAATGATGCTGTTAATTTTTTGTTGGGGATTCGGATCCACTCTGCCGAAAAAGGGGAGGTGGAGATGGATCCTGTCGAGGAATTCGCCCGGTTGAAGGCAGAGGTGCGAAGGATGGAGGAACGGCTTGCCGTGCTGCAGGCCGGTTTTCGCTCGCCCTTTGCCAGGCGCCGCTCGGACCTGCACGAGGTGGTGTTGCGGGTGCAGTCCCAGAACGTGTTCGTGAAGGAGCGGTTGCCGGATGCGATTCTGGCCGATCCGGCCTTCTGGGAGCGGCGGACGACGGCGATTCTGACCGTCCGTCCCGTGCGGGAACCGATGGTCCTGCATCCGGTCGTTTCCCCGCCGGCCACAAGTGCGACTGCACCCGTCCAGGCGCTTGCGGCCCGCGAGGATATCGTCCTGATCGGGTGATCAGCCCTTCTTGCGATAGCGGCTCTTGTTGCCGCCGCGCTGCCCCGCACGCCCGGCGGTCGAGCGGCCGGACGATTTGACCGCCTCTTCCACCGCCTCGTCGATGGTTTCCTGCCGGGCCAGCGGGTCGTCGGCGACGGCCAGTTCCACCGCTTCCAGCCGCTTGATCTCGTCGCGGTGCCGCGCGGCCTCTTCGAATTCCAGATTCTCCGCCGCCTTGCGCATTGCCATGCGCAGGGCGTCGAGATGCGCCGCAAGGTTCTGTCCGACATTGGCCTTCTCGACCTTCGCCGTGACGCGGGACTGATCCGTATCGCCATGCCAGAGCCCGGACAGCACGTCCTCGACGTTCTTCTTCACCGTCTGCGGCGTGATGCCATGGGCGGCGTTATAGGCCTTCTGCTTTTCCCGCCGGCGGTTCGTTTCGGCGATCGCCCGTTCCATGCTGCCGGTGATGCGGTCGGCATACATGATCACCCGGCCGTCGGCGTTGCGCGCCGCGCGGCCGATGGTCTGGATCAGCGAGGTCTCGCTGCGCAGAAAACCTTCCTTGTCCGCGTCGAGAATGGCCACCAGCCCACATTCCGGAATGTCCAGCCCCTCGCGCAGAAGGTTGATGCCGATCAGGACGTCAAAGGCGCCAAGTCGCAGGTCGCGAAGGATTTCAATGCGTTCGATGGTGTCGATGTCGGAATGCATGTAGCGCACGCGGATGCCCTGTTCGTGCAGATATTCGGTCAGGTCCTCGGCCATGCGCTTTGTCAGCGTCGTCACCAATGTCCGATAGCCCCGGGCCGCGACGCGCCGAACCTCGTCCAGAAGATCGTCGACCTGCATCTCGACCGGGCGGATTTCCACCTCGGGGTCGATCAGGCCGGTCGGCCGGATGACCTGTTCGGTGAAGGCGCCGCCGGTCTGTTCCAACTCCCATCCCGCCGGAGTGGCCGAGACAAAGACCGACTGCGGTCGCATCGCATCCCATTCCTCGAACTTCAGCGGCCGGTTGTCCATGCAGGAGGGCAGCCGGAACCCGTGTTCGGCCAGCGTGAACTTGCGGCGGAAGTCGCCCCGATACATGCCACCGATCTGTGGCACGGTGACATGGGATTCATCGGCAAAGACGATGGCATTGTCGGGGATGAATTCGAACAGCGTGGGCGGCGGCTCGCCCGGGCCGCGGCCGGTCAGCCAGCGGGAATAATTCTCGATCCCGGCGCAGCTGCCGGTTGCTTCCATCATCTCGAGATCGAATTTGGTCCGTTGCTCCAGGCGTTGCGCCTCAAGCAACTTGCCCTCGCCCGTCAACTGCTTGAGCCGATGGAACAATTCGTCCTTGATGCCCTTGATTGCCTGCTGCAGCGTCGGGCGCGGGGTGACGTAGTGGCTGTTGGCATAAATGCGGATCTGGCGGAACGTATCCGTTTTTGCGCCGGTCAGGGGGTCGAATTCAAGGATCGATTCCAGCTCGTCGCCGAAGAAGGAGAACCGCCAGGCCCGGTCTTCCAGGTGCGCGGGCCAGAGGTCGATCACATCGCCCTTCACCCGGAAGGCGCCGCGCTGGAAGCTGGTCTCCAGCCGCTTGTACTGCTGTGCAACCAGTTCGGCGATCACCTTGCGCGGGTCGTAGGGTTGGCCGGCGACCAGATCCTGTGTCATGGCCGAATAGGTTTCGACCGAGCCAATGCCGTAGATGCAGGAGACCGAGGCGACAATGATCACATCGTCGCGTTCCAGCAGCGCCCTTGTGGCCGAATGGCGCATCCGGTCGATCTGCTCGTTGATCTGGCTTTCCTTCTCGATATAGGTGTCGGTCCGCGCGACATAGGCCTCGGGCTGGTAATAATCATAGTAGCTGACGAAGTATTCGACGGCATTTTCCGGAAAGAAGCCTTTGAATTCCCCATATAATTGGGCGGCCAGCGTCTTGTTGGGCGCAAGGATGATGGCAGGGCGCTGGGTCTCTTCGATCACCTTGGCCATGGTGAAGGTCTTGCCGGTGCCGGTGGCGCCCAACAGGACCTGGTCGCGGTCGCCGGCAAGTACGCCCGAGGTCAGTTCGGCAATTGCCGCGGGCTGGTCGCCCGCCGCCTTGAACGGCGTCTGCATCGCGAACCGCTTGCCACCTTCCAGCTTGTCGCGCCGCTGCGGGCGCAGGTGCGACAGGTCGGGCAGGCGGTCGGGCTTGTTGTTGTGCATCGGCATCTCCTGCGGGGCAGGCCCAATCTGATCCTTTTTTGTTCCCGTTCAAGGGGCAACTCCGGGCCAAAGCCGCGCCCGCGCCGGGCAGGCCGGGAATCCGTCGCGGCAGCACGGGCGCGGCTGTGCTTGGGGTGCTTGCATCGTGGCGGCAGATGGCCGATATGAATGACAGATTTCCGGAGGTTTCCATGCGCGCCCGCATCTATCAGCCCGCCAAGACCGCCATGCAGTCCGGCACTGCCAAGACGCAGCACTGGATCCTGGAATACAGTCAGGATTCCGCGCGCGAAATCGACCCGTTGATGGGCTGGACATCCAGCAGCGATACCCAGACGCAGGTACGTCTGCGCTTCGACAGCCGCGATGCGGCCGAGGCCTATGCGGCGCAACATGGAATCGAAGCGGTGGTGATGGAGCCACAGGTCAGGAAGCTCAACCTGCGGGCCCGCGGCTACGGCGAGAATTTCGCCTATGAGCGCAAGACGGTCTGGACGCATTGATGACGCCGGCGCCGACGATCACCGAGGAAAATCCGCTGGCGCCGGATCTTGTGCTGCTGTTCCAGCGGCATGGTATCGACATGCGGGCCGATACGCCGCCCGAATCCGTCCATATGATGGACCGCAGCCAGTTGGCTGCCCCGGGCATCCGGTTCTTCGTGATGCGCGATCAGGGCCGACCCGTGGCCATGGGGGCCTTCAAGCGGCTGGATGGCACCCATGCCGAGATCAAGTCGATGCATGTTCTGGCCGAAGACCGCGGCCGCGGCCTCTCGCGGCGGATGCTCGACCATCTGGTGATGGCGGCTGCGGCGGACGGCTTCTTCCGGCTTTCGCTGGAAACCGGCATCCAGCCCACCTTCATCGCCGCCCGCGCCCTTTATGCCCGTGCAGGTTTCACCGAATGCACGCCGTTTCAGGGCTACGGCCCCGACCCGAATTCGGTTTTCATGACGAAGAGCCTCGGCTAGAACGGCGCCAAGGTCCCGTAGCTCAGCTGGATAGAGCAGCTGCCTTCTAAGCAGTAGGTCGGGGGTTCGAGTCCTCCCGGGATCGCCAAACCCTTGGCCTGGAGCGTTCAAACCACCGGAATTGCAGTATTTCCAGCTGGAGACGCAATCCGGAGTTTTTCGGCGGGTGGGAAAGATGTATCGCAAGACCGTCTTGCAACCACCGTCGCAGGTGGACTGCAAGCCCCCGATGTGATCGGAGTCGGTGATGCACATCTTCGGGGGCCGATGCGCTGCCGCACCATCCTGCGTGCTTTCACGTCCGGCCGGCCCTGTCCTCTGACGCGCCCGCCGGCGGGCGCCGCCCTCGATGGGTAGACGGCAGCAATGTCACGGGCCGTCAGGGCGCCGCTCCCAGGAACCCGATCAGAAACCCTACCACAACAGTGATGAAGGCCAGAACGTGCAGCAACTCGGTGCCGTAGGCATCGGTGGCTTGGCGAGAATGGCGCCGAAGGGCTGTCGGCTCCGCCGCGGTTAGGGCGCGTGCCCCGACCTGTGGCGCCCTGATCCGCGCCCGCGTCCGGTGGCAGAGGTCGATGTCCATCCAGTCCACAGAGGCGCCGAGCACCGCCAGTGCGGCCTCGATCTGGCCGGGCGTCGCTCCCGGGTCGTTCAGCACGCCCCGCGCGATGTAGTAATGCCGATGGAGGTCGGGAAGGCGGATTACAGTGCCCATCATGCAGCCTCCACGCCGTCGGCGGGCCATATGTCCGACAATTGGGTGATGATATCCTCGGTCACATCCCGCGCCGAGGCGTCGCCGGGAAAGTGCCAGATGCGCAGGGTCGTGCGGTCAGGGGCCTGATGCGGGAAATGGTCGCCCAGCACCTCGCGCAGATCGTGCGTATCGGCAGGGCCATCGGTGATGTCGCCCCAGGCGCCGCCAAAGCCGAAACCGGGGCCGGTGAACAGCTTGTGAGCGATGTAGAACTCGGCGGGATAGGGTGCGGATGCCATCATGCCGTCCCCCGGTGAGGCAGGTCCGCGCGGGCCTTGCCGCCGCGCGCTGCGCTCAGGTCGCAGGTGCCGCGCCGATTGGCCGGCCTGTCGGTCGGTGCGATCATCGCAGCGGCGCAGGCGGCATGAACGGGTGCCATCTGCGGCCGGTCGCTGCGCCAGAACTTGGCTGTGGCGACAGCAGGGGTCGGGGTCATGTCTCTCTCCCTCGCAGCGGATGCAGTATGGGAGATATTATTGCCAAATGGCAAAATGTCAATCATATATTGGCCAATTGACCAATAACGCCACCTTCAGAACTTCGCCTGCGCGGGAATCACCCGTCGGGCATCGCGCGTCGGTTGATCGAGAATCCCTGCATTTGGCCCCAGGGCTCCGGTTGTCGGCCTGGTGGGCATCGGGCGGGCGGAGGATCTGCCGAAACACCGCCGAACCCTGGTCTGCCGGGCACTGCCGGCCTGTGACCCCATCATCCGGCTGGCCGTCAAAAGGCCGCGCCGCGCGTTTGCGCGCGCGTCCTGTCATCGTGGGGCCGGCTGATTCCTGTTTCCAGACCGGGGATCTGCCGGGCCAGGGCGCACGTCTTGCACATGTCGGCGTCGTCGGGGCTGTCAGGAAAGGCGCGTTTCGTTGCGGCCCGCCCGATCTGGCGATTAGGGGCGACTGGGCCGCCTCGCGCCGCGGGGCCGGCGTCCGCGGCGCGTTGGGCCGGGCGAAATCATGCGGCCGCGGTGGGGTTCACATCTTCTTCCCTGTCCAGATCACCCGCCCGACAACCTCGATTTCGTCGCGCGGAACCTCTCGTGGTGGATAGGCGGGGTTTTCGGACAGGATCAGCACCGTTCCGCGCGTTCCCCGGCTGACGCGCTTGATGTGCAGGGCATCGCCGAATCGCAGCACGAACACGCCATCCCAGTCGAGATTGGTCTTGGTGTGGTCGATCATCACCACGTCCTTGTGGCGAAGAAGCGGTTCCATGCTGTCGCCGGTCACGCTGATGATCGACAGGTCGCGCGGGTGCGCGCTGGTGAGTTGCTGAAGGTAGCCGAGCGGAAATGTAAGGCGGTCCACAATATATTCTTCCGAAACAAGCGCGCCGTAACCGGCGCTGGCATGCACGTCATAGATGGAGACCTGGGCGGTCGACCCGGTATCGACGTCAACGGCGGCAAGTGCGATGGCCGGCGCATCGCCCTGGCCGATGGGGGTGTAGGGGATGCTGGCCCGCTCTTGCGTCTTGCCCGGCGTCGCCTGCGACGCGTCGCCATCCTGGTCGTCCGCAAGGGCATCGTTCCACCTGAGGCCGAGCGCGGCGGCGAGCTTTCTGCCGGGGTCCGCCTTTGTCGAGGATTCGGGGCGCTGCTTGAGCTTGGCTATGATGTTGTAGCTGACCCCGGACTTCCGTTGCAGCTCGGCCATCGTCCAGCCGCGGCGGTTCATTTCGTTGATGACTTGGGTTGCAAAGGGTGTGTTGGCCATGCGGCTAGGATGCAGTTTTCCTCAGGCCAGTCTAATGGCCAATTGGCCTTGACAAGCATTGGTCAATAGGCCATATATATGGTCATTCGGCGCCATCTCATCATCCGGGAAATCGAAAGCGACAAGGCGTTGGCGGACACCAACCCTTCGGCGCCCCGGGGGTGCTGCGGCGCTCGCCAGGGTGTCCGTGCGTTCGGGCGCTGCCGGCTTCTCGACGGGCGCAGTCTCCGGGGCGACGTCTTTGCCGGCGGGTGATCCCGGCCGCGGGTTCGCCCCTGCGATTCAGAAGGCGCGGCCGCGGCGACCAGCGGTGATTTCGATCGGGATCCATCGGGATGCGCGATCGCTCCGTCTCTCCGGTTCTCTCCAGCGCGCGAGAAATTTTCCGCGATGTGTCGGGCGGACGGGCGGCCTGCGATCTGGCCCGCCCCCGGCGGCGGGCTGGCTACCGCAATCATCAACTTTACGAGGAACAGCCATGAGCTACCGGATCGGACAGATCATCCCCCACGAACCGGGCCGCGGCCTCCAGGGCGAACCATTGCCGCATCCGGTGTGGCATTGCTTCTGGACCCCGCCGCAGAAGGAGGCCGCCGCAATCGCCTGGCTGGACCGGCGCGGCGTCCATGGCTGGCGGCCGGTTGAAAAACGGTGGCGCCGCGCCGCCCATGGGAAGCGCAAACGGGTGGAATACGAGGCGTCTGTCGTGCCGCGCTATATCTTCGCCCGTTTCGAAGGTGTCCCGCAGTGGGATATCCTGCGGTCCTGCCGGTGGATCAGCGGCATTGTCGGTGTGGGCGGCGTTCCGGTCTGCATCACCGACGATACGCTGGCCGAGATGAAGGTGGTGCCCGACACTCTGGCGGCAATTCAAGCGGCGAAGCAGGCGGCCCGAATCATATCCGATGGCTGCCAGGCCACCATAATGGACGGCCCGATGGCGGGGTGGGTGGTCGATGTCGGCCGGGTCAGCGGAGCCGCAGCATCCGTCGTTGTTCCGGCTCTGGGCGAGGGGGAAGCAAAAATCGAAGCAAATCGCCTGAACCGTGCAGAAAGCCGTTGACTTCAAGTTTATATGTGATAACGTATCGGTAATCCCGGTTAGTAGGCCGTCTTGGCTGAACCTCTCGGGGGAGCGCCCCGCCGCCAAGCGAAAGCACGCAGGCAGGGCAACTGCGGAAGCTATGGCGCCGGGTGTCGATCACCACGGCGCTTTTTCTTTCTGGATATGCGCCTGCCGTGTTGCAGCCCCCAGGGGCCGCCTGCTGCGGACGTTCAAATCCCGTTGCCACATCCATTGCCGCATGGCGCCGCCCGGTGGTCGAACGACGGGTTCCGATCCCGCGCGCCCACAGGCCGGCGCTTCGCACCCCGTGCCGGCGCGTCCGGACAGTCGCCATGTCCCGGCGGAATGCCAATCCCGGTTGCCGCCGTCCGGACGACGGGCCCGGGCGGGACGATCCCGCAGGACAGATGCCCTGGCCCCACAGATCCTGACCCGGACCTGCCGGCGCTATCGGGCCGGGAACGCCCTGGTTGCGGCCCATACCTGAATCATCGCCCCGGCCGATGCTGTCCGGTCGGGGCCCGGGTTCCTTCGGATACCGCTGCCCGCAAATGCCAATGGTCGCGATGCGCATGCCCCCAAAGGCGCGCACCGCGGGCAGAGGCATCCTGCAAGGAACAGACCCATAGCCGGCCCCCGGTTCGCACTGCCGAACCTTGGGGATCGGTCACAGATGCTCTCTTCGGCAGCCCCGGCCGCAGACGAGCTCACTTCGCCGCGCAACGCATGCCCGGCGCCATCGGGGCACCCCAAGGCTGACGGAGCAGCGTCTCCGTCAACTGACTGTCAACCTCACCGGCCCTCGCAGAGGGCCAGCACAATACAATGCAAAGGAGCATTCATGTATACCACCATCACCCTGCCAAATACCGCAGGCACCACCACGACGACAGACGATGCCGCGCTGATCCAGAATGCGATCACGGCACTGCCGGCCGTCGGCGGCTTTGACGTCTACGTCACGACGGCCAACAACCGGGCCATCAATCTGGCGCGCGTCATCATCATTGGTCAGCGCCCTACCACCCCGGGTGGGAGTACAATGGTCAACAGTGCGGGCCGCCGCGTGATCTTCCACTTCGATCCCGGTTGCAAACTGGTTCAGTACGCGGGTCAGGAACCGTGGTTCCGCTTCAATGCCCCCTGCATCATCGGCGGCAATGTCGTCGCTCCGGGATTCGCCAACAAGTCCGACACCTGCCCGTCGTCTTTCCAGGTCGGTGGTGGCGCACTTTCCAATCGGGAGCCGGGCATTTCGGGCTATGATACCACCGCGGAACAGGCAAACAAGCACGAGCGGGGACGCTGCGCCTCCTACTTTCAGGCGAGCATCAGCGGTCCCATCGAAGTTCCCGGCGCGCATCCCACCACTCCGGCGACCAAAGCAACCTATGGGGTGAACCACGTCCTGGTTCCGGCGTATTACACTGGTTACGCCGCCTCCACCTCCCCCGCTTATCCCGCCTTTGTTGGCATCGAGCCGGATCTGATCCGCATCGGCACCTATATCGATCTGCCGGGCAGGACAATTCGGGAGAGTACGGTTGCCGTGCAGGATGCGGTGGAGACGGTCCGCATCACAGGCCGCGTCACGAAGGTTGAAGAAATATCAGGTGAACTGAAAATCACCGTTGACGGTTGGTATATCGGCAACCCCAGCGCAAGTACGGGAACGCAGATCACCTCGACGACGGTGCCGGGCGTGGATTTGTTCAGCAAGATGAATGGCCGCAGCTTCATCGTCAATCCGCTGAACAAGGTCTGGGGCCAGCACATCAACGTGTTCATGGACAACACGGCTGTGACCGACCCGGATGGTCTGACTTCGGGCAGCTTCATCGAGGCGGGTCTCATCAACCGCACCGGCCATGCGCTGTTCGACGACTTCGAGCAGATGCACCACCCGCTGCACTTCTACGGTTTCGACGCCTCCATCAAGGGAACCCCCGAGGTCGGCGACAGCTTCGCAGGGGAGGACATGAATGGCGGCATCGCCTTCAATGCCCGCAGCAACAACGATCGGTTCTGGTATCAGGCCTTTCGCAACCGTGCTGCTACCGTGGGCTTCCACAACGACGCTACCCCGGAAAACAGCGATGGAACCGCGTTCCTGACGGGGCATAGCAGTACCGGTGGCGCTGCCAAGGCCTTCGTCGCTCGCCGCTCCTACTCGACCATCGTCGATGAGCACGGCAATGAGATCTGGGATGAGATCTTCGTGGTTGACGGCGACACGCCGGATATCTCGTTCGGTCGCAACCTGCTTGCGTCGCAGCCGCGCCTGACTTTCAAGTCCAGCGGGTTCGGCAACGAGTTCGACGTGCGTCTGTCCGCCTTGGGGGGGCAGAACGGGGTGGCCGGCAAGGGCACCTTGCGCGTAGAGGCCGCCAACATCCAGCTCTTGGGTCTGCCCACCAGCTCCGCCGGCCTGCCGGCGAACTCCGTCTGGCGCGATGGCACCACGCTCAAGATCGTCTGATCTTCGCCAAGGTTTTCCCCCGGGGTTCAATCCCCGGGGGAAGATGCCAGCGCCCCGAAAGGGCGCGACCCGTTTAACGATTGCAACGCTACGGATCGGTGCGCGTCCCGCAGGTGATCCATTTCAGCGGCGAAAGATGCCGGATCGGCATCATCCGCCCTTTTCGCGGCGCATCCGCCGTGGCAGGCCATGATCTGCCGCGGCTCGCCCCGCCTCTGCGCGGCAAGGACGGCGCCTCCCCACATCATCTTGCCGCCCCGCGGCATCATCGAAGAGGAGATCCCGCAATGATCGACCGGTATCGAATCGTTTTCGCCGGGGTTCCGGAAACCACAATGCCCGCCCGTGCAGCACTTGCGGTCCTGGTCGGGACTGCCGCCGCCATCGGCGATCAATTCCTGGCCTGACCATGCTGGGCAAGCCGCTGGAATACTGGCTGGCGCTGGCCGGTGCCACGATCTGGATTGCCGCCCGCGATGCCGAATCCGAGGCGCTGGGGCGTCGGGTGGCAAAGATTGTCGCTTCCGCCGCGCTGACGGTGGGGCTTTCGCCCTCGGTGGCGGATTATTTCAACGTCTCGGAGATCTGGGTGGTCGTTGCGATCATGGCGTTCGGGCTGGTCATTCTCGACATGCTGACCGCGCTGATCCATGACCAACCGCTGATCCGAGATCTGATGCGGGCCTGGCTGGGCAGGGAGCGGGAATGATTGCCATGTTGCGCCAGTGCCTTCGCCGCCGCGGTGCCCTGCTGGCCACCGGGGCCGCGCTGATCGTCGCCGGCTATCTGTCGGACCTGCTGGTCCCGGCCGCGCTCTGGTATCGGCTGGATGCGGTCGAGGTGGCGGATTTCCGGCAGGGCGAAGAGATGCAGGTCACGGCCCAGCGGGAAATCCTGCGTCCCTTCGACGGCTCCTACCAGGTGGTGATCTGGCCCGCGGATGGCAGGCTGCCAGTCTGCCGCGGTTCGGATGCGCTGGCCTACAGCCGGCTTGCCGTCGGCCGGATCACCCAGCCGCTGGACTGGTGGGCGGCAAACCAGCGCCCGCCCTGCCTGCCGGAGATGCCGCCGGGGCGCTACCGCATGGAGACCTGTGTCTCCGTCCATATGACTGCGCTCTTGTTGCGCTGGCTTCCCGACCGACGGACCTGCGTCTGGTCCAACGTGTTCGAAGTGAAACCGTAGTCCCCGGCCGGCCCTTCGGCCGTGGCACAGCGGGGTGGCCAGCCAGCCATCCCGCAGGACAGCAAGGCATCGCCTGGATCATGACGGCGGGCGGGCATCGCGAAATTCCGTTTCGTTCCGGCCTCGTGGCGCTGGCCGGCGACATGCACCGAACCGCAGCGCCCGCTCCCGCAGATCACCTCGTCGGAGAGCATCGAAACCAGTTTCATCTGAGGAAAGGATGACCCATGTCCAATGTCTATGTCCGGATGTTTCTTTATGTCCTGTCACCGCTGATCGCGATGCTGGCGGCAATGCTGTCGCACTGGGGGGTCGGCTATGCCGATGGCGTGCTCTCGGTCGATATCGAGGCTTTGGCCAGGGCCGCCGTCGCGGCGTTCGGCCTGTCAGGCGCGGTCTTCGCAAGGTGGGGCGTGCGCTGACAGATCCGTGCCGCCCGACCCTGCCGACGGGTTTCGGCACGGCAATGCCGTGATCGGCTTCGAAAGCCACCCGCAGATGAACGCCGAAAAATCGAAAAGCACAGCATAACGCATTGAAAAATATGGATGCGATGCGTTGGGCAGTCTTTCAACACGATACCGGACCTGCCTGCCCCACAGGCATCGTCCCTGAATCGCCAGTCTCCCGCCCGGCCGGCGAGCGTGCGCCCGGGTTAACGGGTCTTAACTCCTGCGACGCAGACTTGGCGGCATCCTAAGATGGAGTTCCCCATGACCGAGGCATTTCTTGCCGCGATCCGGCCGCTGTTCGGCGGCAGGATCGCCGAGGCGCAGATCGACGGGTTGACCCGGCTGCTGGCGGCCACTGCCGGCCTGCCTGTCAGCCAAAGCGCCTATATCCTGGCCACCGCCTTCCACGAGACGGCGGGCACGATGCAGCCGATCCGCGAATATGGCCGGGGCAGGGGCCGCAGGTATGGCGCTGTCGATGCCACCGGCAAGGCGCCCTATGGCCGCGGCTATGTGCAGCTGACCTGGCGCGAGAATTACGTCCGGGCCGACCGGGAGCTTGGCCTCGGCGGGCGGCTGGCTGCGGATTATGATCTGGCGCTGGAGCCGGATCTGGCGGCGCGCATCCTGGTCGACGGCATGCGGGAGGGCTGGTTCACCGGCCGCCGGCTGGCCGATTATCTGCCCGGCGACTATGAGGGCGCGCGGCGGGTCGTGAATGGCACCGACCGTGCCGCCGAGATCGCGACATTGGCACGCAGGTTCGAGGCGGCGCTGGCGGCCGGCCAGGTCCCGGCGCCTGTCCCGGGGCTTGCCGGGCTGCTGCGGGCGCTGGCCCGGATCGTCGCCCGGATTCTGCTGCGCCTGGGGGCGAAGGCATGACGCTGGTCTCCGATTGGCGCCGGGCGCTGCGCTGGCATTCGACGCAGATCTTCGTGGCGCTGGCCGCGATCCCGCCGGTCTGGGCCGAACTGCCGCCCGACCTGAAGGTCTATATTCCCGAGAACTGGCGGCCATGGATCGTGGCGGCAATCGCTGTGATCGGCATCCTTGGCCGGCTTCGTGCCCAGGATGATGCGTGATGCTGCGGCTGCTGCTGAACTGGCTGTCGGGCGGCATCGTAGCGCAATTCACCGGGCCCCTGCTCGACGCCTACAAGGCGCGGCTCGCGGCCGGCACCGATGCCGACCGCCAGGAGGCCGATGCGAACCTGCGCCGGATCGAGGTAGCCCGCGATCTGGCGCTGGCCGAAGTGGCGGATCGTCGCTCGGCGACGCGAATCGGCCGGCTGTTGATCGTGGTGCCGTTCGGCCTGTGGTGGGCGGCGATCTTCGCGGTCTCGGTCATCAATCCGCTGGCGGGCTGGTCGCTGGTGATCCATGACCTGCCGCCCCGTGTCTGGGATGCGGCCATGGTCCTGATCCCGGCCATCGTGATCGCCGATGCCGGTGCGCTGATCCTGCGCCGGCAGCGGCGCTGAGTGGCGCTTAGGCCTCCGGCGGGGCACCGCCTTCGAAACGGTTGCCGCGGGAGTAGTCGCAGGGCGCCTCCTGCATTTGCAGATGCAGGCCGGTGCCGGTGAAAGGATGGGCGCGGGCGAGGTCCTCGTCGAAGTCGATGCCAAGGCCCGGACCTTCGGGCGGGATGACGTAGCCATCCTCCCAGCGGATCGAGTTGCGGATCAGCCGCTGGTGGAACGCGCCGCCCTGCTCGATGGTTTCGAGGATCAGCAGGTTGGGAATCGATGCCGCAAGATGCAGGTTCGCCGCCCATTCCACCGGCCCGGCATAAAGATGCGGGGCCATTTCGGCGTTGAAGATTTCCGCCATGGCCGCGATCTTCTTGGCCTCCCAGATCCCGCCGACGCGGCCGAGCGCGGGTTGCAGGATCTTTACCCCGCCGGCGCGCAGCAGCATGCCGAATTCCATCTTGGTGGTCAGCCGTTCGCCGGTGGCAAGCGGGATGCGGACCTGGGCCGCGACCTCGGCGAATTCGAGCAGGTTGTCGGGCGGGATCGGTTCTTCGTACCACAGCGGATTGTAGGGCTCGATCTCGCGCCCCAGGCGGATCGCGCCGGGGGCCGAGAATTGTCCATGGGTGCCGAACAGCAGATCCGCCCGGTCGCCCACCGCTTCGCGAATCTTGGCGCAGAAGGCCACGGAGCGGAGGATGTCGGACATGGCGGGGTTGTGGCCGCCGCGGATGGTGTAGGGGCCGGCCGGGTCGAACTTCACCGCGGTAAAGCCCTCTGCCACGCGCTTGGCCGCCGTTTCCGCCTGCCAGTCCGGGTTGGACCAATATTCGGCATGGTCCTGGCCCGGTTCGGGATAGAGGTAGGTGTAGCTGCGGACCCGCGCGTTCATCCGGCCGCCCAGAAGAGCCCAGACCGGCCGGTTGCGCGCCTTGCCCAGGATATCCCAGCAGGCGATCTCCAGCCCCGAGAAGGCGCCGATGACGGTCGGGTCGGGGCGCTGGGTGAAGCCGCTGGAGTAGACGCGGCGAAACATCAGTTCGATGTTCTCGGGGCTTTCGCCCAGCAGATGGCGTTCGAACACATCCTCGATCACCGCGACCATGGCCTTCGGTCCCACGGTCGAGGCGTAGCACTCGCCATAGCCGACGATCCCGTCGTCGGTCGTCAGCTTCGGAAAAATCCAGTAGCGCCCGCCCCAGCCGGGCGCCGGGGGTGCTACAACGAGGATTTCGAGATCCTTGAGTTTCATCGCCGAACTCCTGGTGGCGGCCGGAGCGCGGCGCGCGGCGCCCCGCATTCCGGCGGCATGACTGTGACACGCTGATGATAGGGCGGTATTTGCAATGCGGTGATCGGTATAGGACCGAATGTATCGGTCAGGGCAGGTTTGTTGCCCCCGGATGCGGCCGGTGCCGGGTCGGGGCCGCGGGGTCGGCGGTTGGGCAGGGCATCCGGCCGGCCGGGTCCGGGTCCAGGTCCCTGTGCGGGGTCGCATGACGCCCGGCCCTGGATTGGCGGCAATTCAGCCATGGCCGATGCGGGCCAGGAAGGCCTGGACCGCGTCGGCATAATCCGCCGGCTGTTCCAGCACCGGAATATGCCCGGCGCCGCGGATCAGCCGGAATTGCGCGCCAGGGATCAGTTCCGCCGTCTCGCGCACCAGATCGGGCGGGGTGGAGCCATCGTTGGTGCCAGCAAGGGCCAGCGTGGGCAGTCGCAGCAGGGCGGCGGTCTCGTAGAAATCGGTGCCGGCGATGGCGGCGGCGCAGCCGATCCAGCCCTCGGCCGAGCCGGCAAGGAACATGTCGCGCAGGATGGGCATCACCGGGTTTTCACGCCAGCCGCGACCGAGCCAACGCTCCAGCGTGGGTTCGGCGATGGCGGCAAGGCCACCTGCACGCACCAGTGCGATGCGGTCCTGCCATTGCGCCGCAAGACCGATCCGCGCCGCGGTGTTCGACAGCACCAGCCCGCGCAGCAGATCCGGCCGCTTGACCGCCAGCCCCTGCGCGATCAGCCCGCCGATGGACAGGCCGAGCACGACCGCCTCCGTCATTGCGAAATGCTCCATCAGCCGTTCCGCGTCGCGGATCAATGCACCCATGGCATAGGGCGGGGGCGGGATGTCGCTGGCGCCATGGCCGCGCAGATCGAAACGCAGGATGCGGTGGCGGGGCAGGCGGGCGACAAGCCCGTCCCAGATGTCAAGCCTCAGGCCGAGCGCATGGATCAGGACAAGCGGCCGGCCGGTTTCGGGGCCGTCCACGCGGGCATTGAGGCGAAGGTCGGGAAGAAAGATCGGAGCCATGGTCGCGCCGCGGTCAGTCGCTGCGTTCCAGCGCCGCCGCAAACAGCGCGGGATCGACATTGCCGCCGCTGACGACGCAGATCACCGTGTCGGGCAGGTCTTCGGCAAAAAGGGCTGCGGCCAGGGCGACGCTGCCACCGGGTTCGGCCACCACGCGCAGGTAGCGGAAGGCGAGCGTCATGGCCCGCAGCGCCTGGTCGTCGCTGACGGCAAGGCCGCGGCCGGCATGGGTGGCAAGGATCGGCAGGGTCAGCCGGCCGGGGGTGGGCGTCAGGATCGCATCGCAGACCGAGCCGCTGGCCCGCGCATTGCGCTGCGGGCTGCCGGAGGCAAGCGAACGGGCCATGTCGTCGAAACCCTCGGGCTCGACGGTGTGCAGGCGAAAGGCCGGCGCCGCGGCGGCCAGTGCCAGCGCGATCCCGGAGGAAAGCCCGCCACCGCCGCAGGGCACCAGAACGTCGGCTGTGTCGATTCCCGCCGCAGCGGCCTGCGCCGCGATCTCCAGCCCCGTGGTCCCCTGGCCCGCAATCACCTCCGGGTGGTCGTAGGGCGGGATCAGCGCCAGCCCGCGCTCTGCCGCAAGCCGGGCGGCAAGGGTATCGCGGTCCTCTGTCGCGCGGTCATAGAGGACGACCTCGGCGCCATAGGCGCGGGTATTGGCGATCTTCACCTCCGGGGCGTCGAAGGGCATCAGGATCACCGCCGCCATGCCATGGGCGGCGGCGGCATAGGCCACCCCCTGGGCATGGTTGCCCGATGACATGGCAAGGACGCCCGCGGTGCCCGGCGGCAGGGCCGAGACCGCCGACCATCCGCCGCGGGCCTTGAAGCTGCCTGTCACCTGCAGGCATTCGGCCTTGACGAAGATGCGCCGGCCGGCGACCCGGTCGAGCAGCGGCGCGTTCAGAAGCGGCGTTTGCCGGATTGCACTGCCCATCCGGGTGCGCGCTGCGCGGATTGCCCCGATGTTCATTGCATTGCCCCCAGCCAGCGGTGCAGTGCCGCCACCGCTTCGGGTTCGTCCAGGAATGGCACATGGGCGCGACCCGGCACCTCGGCCCGGATCAGATCGGGGCGGATCTCGGCCATGCGGTCGGCCGCCTCGCGCGTCAGCAGGTCGGAATTCGCACCGCGGATCAGGGCGACGGGCAGGCCCTGCGTCGCCTGCCAGAGCGGCATCAGATCAGGCACCGGACCGGAAAAGGCGGCGGTGAAGGCCTGGCGGAGGGCCGGGTCGTAGCGCAGGTCAAGGCCATCCGCCGTCGCGCGGTAAAGCCGGGTGGCGATGGCCAGCCAGCGGTCGGGCGCGATCCCCTCCATCCCCGGGCTGGTTGCGGCCAGCTTGGTCGCCATCTCGGCATGGGTCCGCGCCGCGGGACGCAGGCCGATGTAATCGGCGATCCGGGCAAGGCCAGGGGCGTGAATCTCGGGACCGATGTCGTTCAGGCACAGCCCGAGCAGACGATCCTTTGCGGTGGCGGCAAGCAGCAGTGCGATCAGCCCGCCGCGCGACGTGCCAAGGACCGCAGCCCTGGGCAACCCGAGATGGTCGAGCAGCGCCAGCGCATCCGCCGCCTCCTGCGGGACGGTATAGGTTGCGGGGCCGGTGAACGCGCTTTCGCCGCGGCCGCGATAATCCATCCGGATCACCCGGCAGCCGGCCAGCGCGGGCAGGGCATCGTCGAAATCCGCCTTGGTGCGGGTCAGCCCGGCCAGACACAGGACCGGCAGGCCGGCACCCTGATCGAGATAGGCAAGGCGCGCACCATCGGCGGCAGTGAAGAAGAGGGTCATGGCAATTCCTGTTCCGGGTTCGGTTCCGGGCGCGGCAAAGGTGGCACGCGGCGCGGCGAAGGGGAAGGGCGAAGGGCGCCGGTTGACCCCCCAGGGGGGGGGGGCGTCTCTGCCACCGCCCGGGGGCCTGCAGCGATCTGGGGGCCTGGTGAGGTGCGGCCATTCGGCCCCGGGCGGCCGCGAAGGCTTGCCGCCCGGGGCCTGCCGGCATAAACGAACCCGCGTCCCGGAACCGAAAGGCGATGCCCATGGCCCGCAGCCCCAAGCCCGCAGACGACCGTGCCTCCTCGCGCCGCGTCAGGGCGCTCGGCGCGCTGATGCCGTTCCTGCGGCCCTACCGCGGCATGGCGGCGGCGGCGCTGGGCGCGCTGACCTTCACCTCGGCGGTCAGCCTGGTCCTGCCTTTGGCGGTGCGCCGGGTGGTCGACGGGTTCAGCGCCGCGAATGTGGCGCTGCTGGACAAGTATTTCCTTGCCTTCCTTGGCATTGCCGCACTTCTCGCGCTGGGGACGGGGCTGCGCTACTACATCGTTACCCGGTTGGGAGAGCGGGTGGTGGCCGACATCCGCAATGCCGTCTTCGACCGCGCAACGCGGCTGTCGCCCGCCTTCTTCGAGCGGATCCTCTCGGGCGAGGTCTTGTCGCGCATCACCACGGACACCACGCTGATCCTGTCGGTCATCGGCTCTTCGGTCTCGGTCGCGCTGCGCAACCTGCTGATGCTGCTTGGCGGGCTGGTGATGCTGCTGATCACGGCCGCCAAACTGACGGGGCTTGTCCTGCTGATCGTTCCGGTGGTGGTGGTGCCGATCGTCGTTCTGGGCCGCCGGCTGCGGCGGTTGTCGCGCGAGAATCAGGACTGGATCGCGGATTCGTCGGGCATGGCGTCGGAATCGCTGCAGGCGATCCAGACCGTGCAGGCCTTCACACATGAAACCGAAACCCGCGCCGATTTCGCGCGGCTGACCGAAAAGAGCTTCGATTCGGCCCGGACGCGGATCGGCACCCGGGCGGTGATGACGATGATCGTGATCTTCCTGGTCTTCGCCGGCGTGGTCGGCGTCCTGTGGATCGGCGCGCGCGATGTACGCGCCGGCACGATGAGCGTGGGCGAAATGATCCAGTTCGTCATCTATGCGGTGATCGTGGCGGGATCGGTCGGCGCGCTGACCGAGATCTGGGGCGAGTTGCAGCGCGCCGCCGGTGCGACCGAGCGGCTGGTCGAATTGCTGGAGGCGCCCGACAGCGTGCCCGACCCGGCGCATCCCCGGCTGCTGCCGCGCCCGGTGCGTGGCGAGATCGCGCTGCAGGGCATCAGCTTTCGCTATCCCACCCGCCCCGACACCTCGGCCCTTGACGGTGTGTCGCTGACCGTGCGTCCCGGCGAGACGGTGGCATTGGTCGGCCCCTCGGGTGCGGGCAAGACTACGGTGCTGCAGCTGATCCTGCGCTTCTACGATCCTCAGGCCGGCCGCGTGACGCTGGATGGCGTGCCGCTGACCGAGATGGCCAAGACCGATTTCCGCCAGGCTCTGGCGCTGGTGCCGCAGGATCCGGTGATCTTCGCCATGTCGGCGCGCGACAACATCCGCTTCGGTCGCCCCGGGGCCAGCGATGCCGAAGTGGAGGACGCAGCCCGCGCCGCCGCGGCACATGAGTTCCTGAGCGCGCTGCCGCAGGGCTATGACACCTGGCTGGGCGAACGCGGGGTGATGCTGTCGGGCGGGCAGAAGCAGCGGGTGGCCATCGCACGGGCGATCCTGCGCGATGCGCCGGTGCTGCTGCTTGACGAGGCGACCTCGGCGCTGGATGCGGAAAGCGAAAGCGCGGTGCAGGCCGCGGTCGAACGGCTGTCGACGGGCCGCACCGTCGTTGTCGTGGCACACCGCCTGGCGACGGTGAAGCGCGCCGACCGTATCGTGGTCTTCGACAAGGGCCGCATCGTCGCCGAGGGCACGCATGACGAGCTGGTCGCGGGCGGCGGGCTCTATGCGCGGCTTGCGCGGCTGCAGTTTACCGATGGTGCGGCCTGACGCGCCGTCAGGCCCGCGCATCGGTCTGACGTTGCGTTGCAGACCGGCAATATCGGTTGGCAAATGCAAGCCATAGGCCCACATTCCCCTGACCCCCGCGGGAGAGGGGAGGGAAGGGGAGGATACCGATGGCCACCAGCTACACCACACGTGCCGACATGAGGGCGGTCGAGGCGGAATGCCCCTGGGCCGACCGCGACGTCGCGCGCACCATGTACGATTTCCTCAGCCTGACCCGGCGCAACCACGGCGCCCGGCCGGCAATCAGCTATCAGCTGCTTTCCGCACCCGATGCGCCCAAGGTGACGATCAGCTGGAACGAGCTGCACGCCCGTGTCACGCAGGCGGCGAACCTGTTCCGCAGCCTGGGCATCGGCCCGAAGGATGTGGTGGCCTATGTGCTGCCGAACACGATGGAAACCGTGGCCACGCTGCTGGGCGGCGCCGTGGCGGGGATCGTCAACCCGATCAACCCGCTGCTGGAACCCGAGCAGATCGGCTCCATCCTGCGCGAGACCAGGGCAAAGGTCGTCGTCACGCTGAAACCCTTCCCGAAGACCGATCTGGCCCAGAAGGTGGCCGAGGCGCTGACCCATGCGCCGGCCGTCACCACGGTGCTGGAAATCGACATGCTGGGCTATCTGACCGGGTTGAAGCGGCTGATCGTGCCCTTCCTGCGCCCGAAGAATCCGATGGCCCACAAGGCCACGGTGAAATCCTTCACGGCCGAGGCCGCGCGCCAGCCTTCCGACCGGCTGACCTTCGAGGATCCCAAGGAAGACCGGGTGGCGGCCTATTTCCACACCGGCGGCACCACCGGCATGCCCAAGGTCGCGCAGCACAAGGTCTCGGGCATGGTCTACAACGGCTGGCTCGGCGCGACCATGCTGTTTGATCCGACCGATGTGGTGATGTGCCCGCTGCCGCTGTTTCACGTCTTCGCGGCCTATCCGATCCTGATGTCGGCGATTGCCAGCGGTGCGCATGTCGTCTTTCCGACGCCGGCAGGCTATCGCGGCGAGGGCGTGTTCGACAATTTCTGGAAGCTGGTCGAACGGTATCGCTGTACCTATCTGATCACGGTGCCGACCGCGCTTGCCGCGCTGATGCAGCGCCCGGTCAATGCCGACATCTCCAGCCTGAAGAACGGCTTTTCCGGCTCGGCCCCGCTGCCGGTCGAACTTTACAACCGCTTCAAGAAGGAAACCGGGGTCGAGATCGTCGAAGGCTACGGGCTGACCGAATGCACCTGCCTCGTCTCGGTCAATCCGCCCGAGGGGGTGAAGAAGATCGGTTCGGTCGGATTGCCGTTCCCCTATACCCATGTCCGAATCCTGAACCGCGATGGCCAGGGCGGGTTCACCGAGGCCGGGGTGGATGAGGTGGGCGAGATCTGCGTCGCCAACCCCGGGGTCTACGAGGGGTCGACCTATACCGAGGCCGACAAGAACCGCGACCTCTTTGCCGAGGGCCGGTTCCTGCGCACCGGCGATCTGGGCCGGATCGACGCCGACGGCTATCTCTTCATCACCGGCCGGGCCAAGGACCTGATCATCCGGGGCGGCCACAACATCGACCCTGCGATGATCGAAGAGGCGCTGAACGGCCATCCGGCAGTGGCCGTGGTGGGGGCGATCGGCCAGCCCGACCTGCATGCCGGTGAACTGCCCGCGGTCTATGTCGAACTGGTCAAGGGCGCTTCGGTCACTGTTGCCGAACTGATGGCCTTCTGTGAAGAGAAGGTGCCCGAGCGTGCGGCGGTGCCGAAATACATCGAGATCCTGCCCGAACTGCCGAAAACCGCGGTCGGCAAGGTGTTCAAGCCCGACCTGCGGCGGATGGCGATCACCCGGGTCTACCAGAAGGCGCTGAAGGATGCCGGCTTGCCGGTTACGGTGGCAGAGGTGGTCGAGGACAAGAAGCGCGGCCTGATCGCACGGCTGTCGCGCCAGGGCGAGGTTTCGGATGCGCAGGTCCAGCAGGTGCTGGGCGGCTTCACCCGGCCCTGGGAATGGGCGGCCTGAGGGCCGCCTGAAATTCCTGCGGGGGGCGCCCGGCCCCTCGTGACGGGACTTTTCATTTGCGTGAATCGCCCCATGCGGCACAAGGTGCCGTCAAGGGAAAGGAATACCGGGGTAGAAGACAATGATTTCCAGCAAGATTTTCGCAGGCCTTGCCTTGATGGCAGGTCTGGTGGCGCCGGCGGCGGCGCAGCAGTCCGAAGTGCTGTTCCAGCACAAGCACTGGAAGGTGGAACTGGTCGGATGGGATGACGGCACGATCGGCTGTGTCGCCAGCGTCGAGGCGCCCGGCGAGATCTTCTCGATCTGGACCTTCGCCGACCAGTCCGTCCAGCTTCAGTTCTATTCGACGCAATGGCAGTTCAACTCGGGGGAAACCGCCGATCTGCAGGTGCAGGTCGACAAGCGCCCGCTGTGGAACCTGACCAATGCGAACCTGAACCAGAATTCGGTGCTGTTCACCTTGCCCGACAGCGATGATGGCGTCGATTTCATCATGGAAGTGGCCAAGGGCAACCGGCTTTATCTGCGCACGGGCGACGGCTCGCCGGTACAGGACTATTCGCTGTCCGGCTCGCGAGCCTCGATCGAGGCGCTGGTGGAATGCGGCAGCACGGTCACGCAACAGAATCCGGGCAATCCGTTCAACTGAGGCGGATTTCGACGCCGGCCAGCCGGGCGGGGATCCCCCGCGCGCCGGGCCGGGTCCTGCGGTCGGTTGCGGCCCCGGCACGGCAAGGTGGCCCCCGGGCATCATGGTGCCCTTGCCGGGACAAGCCGGGTCTGCCGGGTCGCGGATTCGCCGGTCTGCACTATGGAATGCGTTGAGACAGGACCGGCTATGATCCGATCAGAGGCGCCGATCCGCCTTGCCGTCCTTCACCCCCCCGGTCTCGGTGCCCCCTGCTATCGCTGGTCCTTCAGCAGCAGGAGCAGCGCGACCACCGTCAGCGCCACGCCCACCGTCACCAGCTCCGGCGGGCGGGGGCCACCAAGCGCCAGTTCCCACAGGATCACCCAGCTCGGGACCAGATAGGTATAGGCCATCACCTTTGACGCCGGCAGCCGCAACGCCGCATATTGCACCAGCGCGGTCGAACCGGCGGTGGCCGCGATCGAGATATAGGCCAGCGTCAGCCAGACGATGCCCGGGACTGCCCCCCAGTCGAGTGCGGCCAGCGCCGGTGCGCCCCAGGGCAGCAACACCACCGTTCCGGCCGCCATGGTGCCGAAGGCGAAGGCCAGCGCGCCCTCGCCCCGGTTCAGCCGCCGCACCATCACGGCATAAAGCGCATGGGCCGCACAGCCCCAGAAATAAATTTCCTCTCCCTGCCCGATTTCCAGCCGCAGCAGCGCCGCCAGATCGCCACGAAAGATCACCCACAGCGCCCCCGCCGCACCCACGGCCAGCGCCAGCGCCATCCGCCCGGTCAGGCGCTGGCGCAGGATCAGCCAGCCGAAGCCGGCGGCGATCACCGGCGTCAGGGTGAAGACGGCGGCCGTCGGGATCGGGGCGGCCGTGCGCAACCCCTCGAACATCAGGACGAAATAGATCGCCATCAATCCGCCCAGCACCAGATAGCGCCAGGGCGCGCGGAAATCACTGACGCTCAGTCGGCCGGTGGCGCGCGCCGCAACCGCCAGGATCACTGCGCCGATGGGAAAGCGCAGGGCAGTGATCGCCGCCGGATCGATCAGTGGTGCCGCGCGCGCGCCCAGCGAGAACGACCCCGCGACGGCGGCCGAAAACGCCAGCATCGCCGCATGCCCACGTAGCGCCGCCGCATCGGGCCGGTTCATTCGGGAAGGGTTCCGCATTGTGGCCAGGTCTTCGCCGCCTCTTTCAGCAGGCTGACGAAGGCCTGTACCTTGCGTGTGCGGTGCAGGTCGACATGGGTGACGATCCAGAGCGGCGATTCCCATTCCGGCCGCGGCGCCATCACCGGGACAAGCCGCGGATCGCCCTCGGCGCGATAGGCCGCAAAAAAGCCGATGCCCGCGCCCCCGTAGAGTGCCGCCTCCATCGAGGCCGGCTCGTTGGTGCGGAAGCTGATCGCCTCGGGCGGCACCTGGTCACGCAGCCAGCGGTAGAAGGGCGCGCGGCTGGCTTCGTTCTCCGGCGCGATGAAGCGGTGGCGGGGAAAGTCGGCCTCGGTCTCCGGCAGGCCATGTTCTTCGGCATAGGATTTCGCGGCATAAAGTCCGGTTCCCATGCGGATCAGCGGCTGGACCACGTTGTCGGGCTCTTCCGGCGCGGCGCCTGCGCGCACGGCGACATGCGCTTCGCCATAATCCAGCCGGTAGAGCCGCATGTCGGTCAGAAAGCGGACGATCACTGCGGGATGGCGGTGCTGGAATTCGGTCAGCACCGGGACGAGAAGACCCGAGACGCCGGAAATCGCGGTGATGACGAACTCGCCCTGCACCG
The DNA here is from genome assembly GCA_014879735.1 of Paracoccaceae bacterium. Lineage (GTDB taxonomy): Bacteria > Pseudomonadota > Alphaproteobacteria > Rhodobacterales > Rhodobacteraceae > Pseudogemmobacter. The sequence continues at coordinate 19,118 of JACSRN010000055.1, read as the reverse complement.
TCTCGCCCTGGCCCTTGATCCGGCTGCCCAGCTGGACGAACTGCTCCTCGGCGGTCTGGGCGACCGCCAGCAGATCGCGCCCGGCCTCTGTGGGCGTATAGCCGCGTGCATGACGCTGGAAGAGCCGGGTGCCCAGCCGCTTTTCCAGCGCGTCGATATGGCGGATGACGGTCGCGTGATGCACCCCCAGCACCTCGGCCGCGCCAGAAACGGTACCCAGGCGCGCGACCTGATAGGCGGTGCGGATTTCATCCCAGTTGTCCATCGGTTCCCTCATGCATGGCCGTCTGTGCGCCAGCGCGCAGGAAAAGCCGGATCGGTGCCGCGCGCAAGGGGCTTGCGGGGCATTGACGGGCGGATGTGCCGGCCGCAGAACGTGGCGATGCGGATCGTCGAGACCTCTGCCGCCCGGCTGATGGCGCAATCGGGCAGCCTGGCGTTGCTTTTCGCGCTGGGCGGCGGGTTTTTTGCCTGCGCGGTTCTTGCGCTGCGGGCCTCGATGGCCGGCGATTCCGGGCCTGCGGCCGGGTTTGCCGTGGCGGCCGCGGGTTTCGTGGCGGGGCTTGCCCTGCTGGGCCGGCGAGAGGCGATGGTGCTGGACCGGGCTGGCGGCATTGTGGTGTTGTCCTCCGTGGCGCTGATGCGACAGCGCGAAGCCCGGTTGGCGCTGGCGGGCCTGCGCCGCGCCGAGGTGGAGACGAAGGGCGCCCGGGCCCGCGTCCTGCTGGTCTGGGCCGATGGTGGCCGGCGCCCCGCCGCGCAGGCTTTTGTGTCGGGCCCGGGTCCTGCGGCGCTGGCTGCCGCGATCAATGGCTGGCTTGCCGGCCAGAGTTGACTCCGCCGCTGTTTGCGGCTAGCACCCGCCCAATTCCCCGGAGGCCTGTGCTTCCGGTCCCTTGGGCATTGTCCGGGATCGCCATCCGTCAGCGCGTTTGCGCCCACGGGTGTGGTTCGACTTTGTTCCGGGCTGCCGCCGCCCCATGTCGGGGCAAACCCGTTGCCGCGAAGGAGCGTGTCATGTTTGAAAGCCTGTCAGAACGTCTTGGCGGTGTCTTTGACCGCCTGACCAAGGCCGGCGCGCTGACCGAGGCCGATGTCGTCACCGCGCTGCGAGAGGTGCGGGTGGCGTTGCTGGAGGCCGACGTCAGCCTGCCGGTGGTGCGCGACTTCATCAAGCGGGTGCAGGACAAGGCCACCGGCGCGGCGGTGACGAAATCCATCACGCCGGGGCAGATGGTCGTCAAGATCGTCCATGACGAGCTGGTGCGGATGCTGTCGGGCGATGGCGCGGCCGATGCGTTGAAGATCGACAATCCGCCGGCAACCATCCTGATGGTGGGGTTGCAGGGGTCGGGCAAGACGACGACCACGGCGAAACTGGCCAAGCGGCTGAAGGACAGGAACGGCAAGCGGGTGCTGATGGCCTCGCTCGATACCAACCGCCCGGCGGCGATGGAGCAGCTTGCGATCCTGGGCACCCAGATCGGGGTGGACACGCTGCCCATCGTCAAGGGCGAAAAGGCGGTACAGATCGCCAAGCGGGCGAAAACCCAGGCCAGCCTTGGCGGCTATGACGTGTTGTTCCTTGATACCGCCGGCCGCCTGCACATCGACGAAGTGCTGATGGACGAGGTGCAGGCGGTGCGCGACATCGCCACCCCGCGCGAGACGCTCTTGGTGGTCGACGGGCTGACCGGGCAGGACGCTGTGAACGTGGCGACCGAGTTCGACGGCAAGGTCGGCATCTCGGGCGTGGTGCTGACGCGGATGGATGGCGATGGCCGGGGTGGTGCGGCCCTGTCGATGCGCGCCGTCACCGGCAAGCCGATCCGCTTTGTCGGCCTGGGCGAGAAGATGGATGCGGTCGAGCCCTTCGAGGCCGAGCGCGTGGCCGGCCGCATTCTTGGCATGGGCGACATCGTGGCCCTGGTCGAGAAGGCGCAGGAGACCTTCGAGGCCGAACAGGCCGAACGCATGGCCAAGCGCTTTGCCAAAGGCCTGTTCAACATGAACGACCTGCGGTTGCAGCTGGAACAGATGCTCAAGATGGGCGGCATGCAGAGCCTGATGGGAATGATGCCCGGCATGGCCAAGCATCAGGCCGCCGCGGCCGAGGCCGGGATCGACGACCGGATGCTGAAGCGGCAGATCGCGCTGATCAATTCGATGACAAAGCGGGAGCGCGCCAATCCCGATCTTTTGCAGGCCAGCCGCAAGAAGCGGATCGCGGCGGGGGCCGGGCTCGAGGTATCGGATCTCAACCGCCTGCTGAAACAGCACAAGCAGATGGCCGAGATGATGAAGAAGCTCGGCAAGGGCGGCATGATGAAGAACATGATCCGCCAGCTGATGGGCAAGGGCGGCATGCCCGATGTCTCGAAGATGACGCCCGAACAGATGGCCGAGGCGGCGAAAGGCATGCGGGAAGGCATGGGCGGGATGTCCGGCCTGGGCGGCGGCGGCGGCCTGCCCGGCATGGCGCGCGGCGTCACCTTGCCCGCGGGCCTGTCCGGCCTGATGCGGAAGAAGTGAGCCGATGCTGCCCGTTGCGCGCCAGATCGCCGAAGCCGTGCCGGTCCTGACGACCGGACGCTTGCGGCTGCGCGCGCCCCGGCCGGCCGATTTCGAGGCTTGGGCCGGCTTTTTCGCCTCGGCCCGGTCGGTGCATGAGGGCGGGCCGCTGAATCGCCCTGCCGCATGGCGGCACTGGGCGGCGGATGTCGCGCTCTGGTCGCTGAAGGGCTATGGCCCCTTTGGCGTGGAGGACCGCGCCACCGGCACCTATCTGGGCGAAGTCGGCATCTATCATGGCGAGGGATATCCCGCCCCCGAACTCGGCTGGTTCGTCGTGCCCGCGGCCGAGGGCCGGGGTATTGCGCATGAGGCCGCCCGCGCAGTGCTGGGCTGGGTGGCCGCCAGCTTCGACTGGCCCCATATCACCAATATCATCGAACCCGCGAACACCCGCTCCATTGCGCTGGGCCTGCGGCTGGGTGGCGTGATCGATCCGACCCTGCCGGGAATCGATCCCGGCGATGTGGTGATCCGGCATGACCTGGGGGGCATCCGATGAGCCATCCGCATGAAACCCCGGTTCCCGGTCCGGCCGCCGATTTCGCGCTTGCCCTGAGCGCACATCTGCCGGTGCTGGAAACCCCCCGGTTGCGCCTGCGGGCGCCGCGGCTTGAAGATATCGAACCCTGGGTCGAAATCCTCTGTGGTCCGGCGGGCCCGCATCTGGGCGGCCCCTTCACCCGCGACGAGGCCTTTGCCGAATTCGCCTGCGCCTGTGGCACCTGGCTTTTGCGCGGCCATGGCCTGTGGACGGTGGACAGCCGGGACGACGAGACGCTGGGCTTCGTGCTGATCGGCTTCGAAGCCGGCGACCTGGAGCCGGAGCTTGGCTATCTGTTCCTGCCCTCGGCCGAGGGGCATGGCTACGCCACCGAGGCCGCGCAGGCCGCCCGTGGCCATGCCCGGGCGCTGCGGCTGCCTTCGCTGGTCAGCTATATCGACCCGGCCAACACCCGTTCGCGGCAGCTTGCCCGCCGGCTTGGCGCCACCTGCGAAGGCGACAATGCCGGCTCGAACGTCTGGCGCCACTGGGGCGCGCAACATAGCGGAGGACAGGCGTGATGGATGCTCCGACCAAGGCCGCCACGCTGCTGAAAGACCATCGCGAGTCGATCGACCGGCTGGATGCGATCCTTGTCTATACGCTGGCCGAGCGGTTCAAGCACACCCAGGCGGTGGGCCGGCTGAAGGCCGAGCACGACCTGCCGCCCTCCGACCCCGCCCGCGAGGAGCGCCAGATCGAACGGCTGGAACGGCTGGCCGAGGAGGCCGACCTCGACCCCGCTTTCGCCAAGGAATTCCTGACCTTCATCATCTCGGAAGTCATCAGGCATCACGAGAAACTGCAGAAATAGGCGGGGTGCCCCCGCCGGAACAGCCATTCAAAGGAGAAACACCATGGCTATGAAAATCCGTCTCGCCCGCGGCGGTTCCAAGAAGCGCCCGTTCTATGCGATCGTCGCCACCGATTCGCGCATGCCGCGCGATGGCCGCTTCATCGAGAAACTGGGCACCTACAATCCGCTTCTCGCCAAGGACGATGAAAAGCGCGTGGTGATGAACATGGACCGCGTGCAGCACTGGCTGTCGCTGGGCGCCCAGCCGACCGACCGGGTGGCCCGCTTCCTCGAAGCCGCCGGTGCCCGCCCGAAGACCGAGCGCAACAACCCCAAGGCGGCCGTCCCCGGCAAGCAGATGGCCGAGCGCGCCGCCAAGAAGGCCGCCCGTGCCGCCGAACCCGCGGCCGAATGATCCCGACCAGAGGGCGGCCCGTTTCGGGCTGCCCGCGGCATGATGGAAAGGCTGGCGCATGACCGGGACGGACCGCATCTGCGTGGGTGCCATTGCCGGGGCCTTCGGGGTCCAGGGCGAGGTCCGGCTCAAGTCCTATTGCGCCGAACCCTCCGACATCGCCGCCTACGGGCCGCTCTATGCCAGCGACGGCCGCAGGTTCACCCTGCGGTTGACCCGCCCGGTGGCCGGGGGCCTTGGCGCCCGCGTCTCGGGCGTCGCCACCCGCGAAGAGGCCGAGGCGCTGAAGGGGACCGAGCTTTACGTCGACCGATCGCGCCTGCCTGCGCTGCCCGATGACGAATTCTATCATGCCGACCTGGTTGGCCTTTCCGCCCGCGATCCGGGAGGGGCCGAGATCGGCCGTGTCATCTCGGTCCAGAACCACGGTGCCGGCGATCTGCTGGAAATCGCGGTGCCGGATCGTGCCGGCAGCCTTCTCGTGCCCTTCACCCGCGCGGCGGTGCCCACGGTCGACCTCGGCCGGCGCCTGGTGATCGTCGATCTGCCCGAAGGGCTGGACTGACCGCCGCCCCCGCGGATGCCGGATGTCGGCGCGCACCCACAACCGCCGCGCGCCCGCCATTATCCCGCCATTAACCATTGCAAGGCTTCTATGGAGCGGAAATCCGCCTGGCGGGGCCGGCCCCTGCCGGGATCGTCAGGGAGGCTGTGCAATGCGGTTTCGTGGCCATTTGATCAACGGGGCAAATGCGCTCCTGTTTGCGGGTCCCTTCGCGGCGGGCCTTGCAGGTTATGGCTGGGCACTGGTGCCACCCTTCCTTGCCATCTTCGCGATCTGGTCGGCGATCCGCAGGCCCGATCAATGGCTGCAGGGCTTCGGCGGCCGGCACGATCCCACCAGGATTTTTGCGCTGGCCGGGCGGGTTCTGGTCCTGACGGCACTGGTTGTCGGGGGCTTCGTGACCGGTCGCGGGATCGGTGGCGTGCTGGGGGTGATGCCGGCCTTGCATCCGGTCCTGCCGGCGATCCTGTCCTTCGTCGCGCTGCCGTTTCTGCGGCTGCTCTGGTCGCCGAATGTGGCGATGGCCGGCACGATCCTGTTCGAGGAAATGCCGGAAATCCACCACCCCCGCCGCCTCTCGGCGGAGGGCGAGGCCGCGGTCGCCCATCTTGTCATCGCCTGCGAGGATACCGATCCCGTCGAGGCCGAGGTTCTGCTGGTCGCCACGCTCGATGCGGCGGATGCCGAGGCGCGGCTGAACCGGCTGTCCGGCATTCTCTCCGACCGCCCGGACACGCTGCATGCGCCGCTGCGCCGCGCGCTGATCGGCTGGGCCACCCGTCCGGTGGCCTTTGCCGAGGGCCACGGGTTGCCGGGGGCCATGCTGGCGGCCTTCCTGGCGGCTGCCGGTTCGGATGAACTGCTGCGCCTGCTTCTGCCGCGGGCCGCAGTCCTGCTTCACGCGGCACCGCGCCGCTTTGCGCAGTTCCCGCCGCCCGCGGTGCTGGAGGATATGGCCTGCCGCAGCACTGATGCCGCCGTCGCCTCGGCGCTGCGGGCCCTGGCCGGAGTGCTGGACCGGCTTGCCCCCGCACCCATGCCGCGCAGCCTGCCCGCTGGGGCACGCCGCAGCCGCGCCGCCGCGATCTGAGACCGGCCCCAGTCAGCGACCTCAGTCAACGGCTTCAGTCTGAGGCCGCAGTCTGAAGCCCACCGCGAAAACCGGCTTCCGCCGCCGCGGCTTTGCCGCTATCCCCGGCATCATGACCGACCTGCCCGAGACACCGAAAAGCCATGGCCGCCTGACGATGCGACCCTCGCTGCAGCCACGCGACCTGATGGAGGAACGCCCTGTGGTCCGCGGCGCCTTCGAGGCCCGGATCGTCACGCTCTTCCCTGAGGCGTTTCCCGGCACGCTCGGCCTGTCGCTGACCGGAAAGGCGCTGGACGCCGGACTGTGGCGGCTGGAGACGATAGCGCTGCGCAGCTTTGGCGAGGGGCGACACCGCAATGTCGACGACACGCCGGCGGGGGGCGGTGCCGGAATGGTGTTGCGCCCCGATGTCGTCCACAACGCCCTGTGCACTGCGACGGCGGGGGCCCCGGACGACCGCGACCGCTGGCCGGTGGTGTATCTGTCGCCCCGCGGCCGGCCCTTCGACCAGGCCACCGCCCGCCGCTGGGCCGATGGCGCCGGAATCACGCTGCTTTGCGGCCGGTTCGAGGGCGTGGACCAACGGGTCCTCGACCATTGGCGGGCGGAAGAGGTCTCGCTTGGCGATTTCGTGCTGACCGGGGGCGAGATCGCGGCCCAGGCGATGCTTGACGCCACGGTGCGGCTCCTGCCGGGCGTCCTGGGCAACCAGTCCTCGACCGAGGACGAGAGCTTTTCCCAAGGCCTGCTCGAACACCCGCAGTATACCCGTCCCCAGATCTGGCAGGGCCGCGAGATCCCGGCGGTTCTGACCGGGGGCAACCACGGCGAGATCGCGAAATGGCGGCGGGCGGAAGCCGAACGCCTGACTGCGGAGCGCCGACCCGACCTGTGGCAGATGCTGTCCGCGCAGATGCGTCGTTAGGGGGCGCTGCCCCCGTCGCCTGCGGCGACCCCCCGGGATATTTGCACAGAGAAGAAGCCGAAGATGTGCTCCTGACCGCCGCCTTCTTCTCTGTGCAAATATCCCCGCCGGAGGCTTCCGGCGCAGCCGGAATGGCGGCGCTTGACCCCGCGCGCCCGCGGCCCTATACGCGCCCGGTCCGGGGCGCAAGTCTGCGGGCCCGATTCCCCTTTCCGGTCGAACCGCCCTCTTCGGCGGGGGTGGGCGGGGGGCGGCGAAAACAGGAACCGATCCTCCGGCGGGCCGGCCGCGCCAGACGCGGTGCAGGGACCCGGGCGAAGACCAGGAGTTCTTCGGTTTCAGCACAAACTCTGCGGCGATACCGCGGGCAAACGGAGACATGCGCATGAACCTGATCGCGCAGATCGAGGCAGAACAGATTGCTGCCCTCGGCAAGACCATTCCCGACTTCAAGGCCGGCGACACCCTGCGTGTCGGCTATCGCGTGAAGGAAGGCAACCGCACCCGCGTGCAGGCCTATGAAGGCGTCTGCATCAGCCGCCGTGGCGGCGGCACGCTGGCGGCCAGCTTTACTGTGCGCAAGATTTCCTTCGGCGAGGGCGTCGAGCGGGTCTTTCCGCTCTATTCGACCAATATCGAGACGATCGAGGTCGTCCGTCGCGGCCGGGTCCGCCGCGCCAAGCTCTACTATCTGCGCGAGCGTCGCGGCAAGTCGGCGCGGATCGCCGAAATGACCAATTACAAAGAGAAGTCGGAATAAGGATCTCGGACGATGAAACAGGGCATTCACCCCGATTATCACTTCATCGAAGTGAAGATGACCGACGGAACGACCTACCGCACCCGTTCGACCTGGGGCAGCGAAGGCGAGACGCTGTCGCTGGACATCGACCCGCTGTCGCATCCGGCCTGGACCGGCCAGTCGGCCAAGCTGATGGACACCGGCGGTCGCGTGTCGAAGTTCAAGAACAAATACGCCGGTCTCGGGTTCTGAACCGAAACGGGATGAAACGGAAGGGTGCCCCCGGGGCGCCCTTTTTCTTTTTGCGGTCGGAGTCCGGGTTGGGTCACGCCACCGGCGGGCCGGTGTTGGCGATCGTGTTGTAGAGTTCGGCCATGTCCTCGCGGGTCTTCAACTGGGCGACCTTGCCGCGCCAGTAGCGCAGCGCGCGGCGGCGCAGCGCCATCAGCCGCCCGCCGGTCAGGGCATCGAGGTGCTGCATCTCGGCCAGGAGCCTGTCGCGGCGGGACAGGATGGCGGTCTCGCGCTCGTCGTTGCGGTTCCACTTGCGCCAATAGTCGGCACGGATCTCGCGCTCGGGATGCGAGGAAGAACCCCGGTCGGACTTGATCAGGAAGCTGTCGCAGTCGCGCACCATGTAGTGGTTGACCTGGGCCAGGGCATAGCGGCCGGGATCGGTGCAGTTGAACCCGCGCACCCGCACCTCATCCAGCGGCAGGCCCGATCCGGTGACGACTTTCGGCGCCTCCTGCCGCGGAAGGTGCGGAAGATGGATGCCGATCCGACCATAGCTTGCGGTGCGAAACAGCGTCTTCACCGCGACGGGCCAGCGCTGGACGGTTCGCTGGGGCATGGCCAGGGTGAAGCGTTCGGTCTGCAGCCCGGCGTCAAGCCCGGTCAGGCCGGAATTGCCGAAGACACGCCAGTTGATCCGCATCGCATCGGCACTGCCGCAGGCGGCAGTCAGATCGGCCAGCGTGCCGTTGCCGGCGTGGATCAGCAGGAATTCATCGGCATCGAGCGCCATGCACCAGCGCGCAGCGGCATATTCCGGTTCGTGCCCCGCGCGACGATAGGCGCGGTTCTGGAACGGCGGTGCCGGGTGGTCGGGGGGAAAATCGTTCGGAAAGGCGCGCAGCAGGCCGGCCGCCTGCATGATGCGCAGGGTGCGGGCCGTCGAATCTTCGCAATTGTTGTAATAGACCAGGATGTCCGTAAAGCCGATCATCCGATGCCAGGCCACCCATTCCAGGAGGTTCAGCGCCTCGTTCTTGATCGTGGCCACCAGAAGGTAGCGCACATCCGCCTCGGGACCGACTGCCATCGCCGGCCCGCCGTCCTGCGGGTTCTCTCGCCCGTCTGAAATCTGCACTCTGTTCTGCTCGCCCCAGGTTCTGCATTTCCAGGCCCCCGGCCGGGGCTGTCCTTCTGCCGGCCAGTCTGGCCGCAACAGGGCGGTGCGGCAAGCGCAAAGGACGGCCGGGCCGGCGCCTTCGGCCTGCCGTGGCGGTCGGGGCCGCAAGCGGGCGGTCAGCCCGTGCGGCGGAACCTGTTGACCGGCACCTTCAGGAAGGGCTGCCCGCCCGCCTCGGGCAGCTGCCCACCGCGGATGTTCACCTGCAGCGCGTAGAGCATCTGGTCGGGCAGGGGCAGCGTGGCGTCGCGCTCTTCGCGCCGCGCGATGAACTCCTCGCGGCTGATCCCGTCCTTGACGTGGATGTTGGTCAGCCGCTGCTCGGCCACGGTGGCCATGTAGTTCGGCTGCTTGCCCGCCGGCGGATATTCGTGCCCGACGAAAAGCCGGGTCGTGGCCGGCAGGTCGAGGATGGCGCGGATCGAATCCCAGAGTTCGGCCGCGCTGCCGCCGGGGAAATCGGCGCGACTGGAGCCCGAGGGCGGCATCATCAGCGTATCATGGACAAAGGCCGCATCGCCCACGACATAAGTGATCGAGGCCAGCGTGTGCCCGGTCGACAGCATCGCCCGCACCTCGAGCGAGCCAACCTTGAAGACCTCGCCGTCCCTGAACAGATGATCCCATTGCCGGCCATCCTGCGGCAGGTCGGGGTCGTTGTAGATCTCGGCCCAGATCTTCTGGACCCGGGTCACACGCTCGCCGATGCCGCGTTTCGCGCCGGGCAATTTCGTGGCCAGATAGCTGGCCGCGGTGAAATGGTCGGCATGGGGATGGGTGTCCAGCACCCATTCGACGGTGATCCCGGCCCGGGCCACATAGTCCAGGATCTCATCGGCACTGGCCGTCCAGACCTGCCCCGAGGCGCGGTCAAAGTTCCAGACCGGATCGACGATGGCGCCCTTCATGGTGGCGGGATCGTGAAACACATATTGCAGGCTGCCGGAGGGCCGGTCGAAGAAGGCGCGGACATGCGCAGAGAGATCGGGCACGGTAAACCTCGCTTTCGAATATATCGCATTTTCAAGATATGAGTATCGCATGGGAGTGCGGGCCTTCGCCAGCCCTTGCTGTGGCCTGCGTCGAAGGATCGCCCCGCCATCGCCCCTCGGTTGCGGAATGGGGCTTTCCCTTTCGCCGCGGCCTTGCCAAGAGGGGGGCGCAAGAATCCGGGCAAAGTCATGGCGCATATCATCGTCTTCGGCAACGAAAAGGGCGGGTCCGGCAAATCGACCACCTGCATGCATGTGGCCACGGCGCTGGCGCGGATGGGCCACCGGGTGGGGGCGCTGGACCTGGACCTGCGCCAGCGCAGCTTTGGCCGCTATATCGAGAACCGCCGGGCCTGGACGGAGCGGTCGGGCATCGACCTTCCGATTCCGGATTATCGCCTGCTTCCCGAGGCCGACCCCGACGCCGAGGCGCGGCGGACGAATGCACAGGACGAACGGTTGACCGCGGCCCTGGCCGAACTGGATTCTGCGGTCGATTTCGTGGTGATCGACTGCCCGGGCAGCCATACCCGGCTAAGCCAGGTTGCCCATACGCTGGCCGACACGCTGGTCACGCCGATGAACGACAGTTTCGTCGACTTCGACCTGCTGGCACGGCTTGACCCAGAGACCGGCAAGGCGAAGGGGCCGTCGATCTATTCCGAAATGGTCTGGAGCGCGCGGCAGACGCGGGCGCAGGCGGGGCTGAAGCCGATCGACTGGGTGGTGCTGCGCAACCGCCTGGGGGTGCAGGCCATGCACAACAAGAAGAAGGTGGGTTCGGCGCTGGACGACCTGTCGCGCCGGATCGGCTTTCGCGTGGCGCCCGGCTTTTCCGAGCGGGTGATCTTCCGCGAGTTGTTCCCGCGGGGGATGACACTTCTCGATCTGCGCGACACCGGCATCGACCAGTTGAATCTGTCGAACATCGCGGCCCGGCAGGAACTGCGCGATCTTGTCGCGACGCTCAGGCTCCCCGGGGTGCAGGTCGCGTTCTGAACAGCACCGCGCGCGAGGCGGTGATGCGGCTTATGCCGCCCATCTTGCGCAGCCGCTGGTCGAAGGACAATCCGATCCGCACCGGGGCCGGCACCGCCGCGGCCCTTGCCGATCCATGGCCGGGAAAGCCCAGCCCGCGCAGAAAATTCAGGGCGTCTTGCATCTGCTTCTCCACTTGCCCCGACCCGTCGCCCCCAAGCCGAGTATCGCGCGAAAGCCGGGCAGGTTTGTGGCATTGCATGACGGGACCGGCGATCCGAAGATGCATCTTGCGGACAGATTGTTTCCGGGACTTGGCCGGCGCCGCGCGCCGTGGCACAAGCCCGATGCGGCAGGGATGCGGAGGAAATCATGGCCAACACCCTTCACGACGCGCTTTTTTTGCCGCTGGCCGGACGCGGGCGGGCGCTGCTGATCCTGCCCGACGGGCGGGAGATCTCGGGCGCGGCCTTTCTGGACATGGTTTACGCGGCGGCCGCGGCGCTGGTTGCGGCCGGGGTGCAGCCGGGCGACCGGGTGGCGGTGCAGGTGGTGAAATCGCCCGAGGCGCTGGCGCTTTACGGCGGTACGATCGTGGCCGGCGCGGTGTTCCTGCCGCTGAACACCGCCTATACGCCGGCCGAACTGGACTATTTCCTCGGCAATGCAAAGCCTGCGGTTTTCGTCTGCGATCCCGCCCGCGCCGCGGCGCTGGCGCCTGTCGCCGCCCGTCATGCGGCGCAGTTGCTGACGCTTGACGGTGCCGGCGGCGGCAGCCTTGCCGCGGCGATGGCCGCAGCACCCGCCAAGCGCATGGTCCCCGTGCCGCGCAGCCCCGAGGATCTGGCGGCGATCCTTTACACCTCGGGCACCACCGGGCGTTCGAAAGGCGCGATGCTGACCCATGGCAACCTGCTGTCCAATGCCGAGGTGCTGGCCGGTCTCTGGCGCTTTACCGCCGAAGACATGCTGCTGCATGCGCTGCCGATCTTTCACACCCACGGGCTTTTCGTCGCCTCGAACGTCAGCCTGTTGACCGGGGGGGCGATGATCTTCCTGCCGGGGTTCGAGACCGAGACGGTGCTGCGGCTGCTGCCACGGGCGACGGCGATGATGGGGGTTCCGACCTTCTACACCCGGCTGCTGGACGACGACCGTCTCACCCGAGAGCTGGCCGCGCCGATGCGGCTGTTCGTCTCGGGCTCGGCACCGCTGCTGGCCGAGACCCACCGCGAATTCGAGGCGCGGACCGGGCACCGCATCCTGGAACGCTACGGCATGACCGAGACCAACATGAACACCTCCAATCCCTATGAGGGGGAGCGGCGGGCGGGCACGGTGGGGATGCCGCTGCCGGGGGTGGAGTTGCGGATCATGTCCGAGGGGCGCGAGGTGGCGCCGGGTGAGGTGGGCGTGATCGAGGTGCGCGGACCGAATGTGTTCCGTGGCTACTGGCAGATGCCGGAAAAGACCCGCGAGGAACTGCGCGAGGATGGCTGGTTCATCACCGGCGATCTTGGGCTGCGGGATGCCGACGGCTATGTCGCCATCGTCGGGCGGGCGAAGGATCTGGTGATCACCGGCGGCTACAACGTCTATCCGAAAGAGGTGGAGATGGCGCTGGACGAAGCGCCGGGCGTGCTGGAAAGCGCGGTGATCGGGGTTCCGCATCCCGATTTCGGCGAGGCGGTCTTTGCCGTGCTGGCCCGCGCGCGGGATGCCGAGCCCGATGTGACGGCGATCCTGGCCGGGCTGGGCGAGCGGCTGGCGCGGTTCAAGCAGCCGAAGGCGGCCGTCGTGGTGGACGAATTGCCGCGAAACACCATGGGCAAGGTTCAGAAGGCGATCCTGCGCGAAACCTATCGCGACTGGTTCCGGACGACCTAGCGCCGGTTCAGGACGGCACAAGGACCGCCAGCCGCTGCCCGCGCGGCAGCCGCCGGTCGCGCCAGTGCAGGGCAAAGCCCGCGGCGGCGGCATCGGCCTCTGCGGTGGCGGCGCTGCGGTGCCAGGGTGGGCGCGTCGCATGGGTGACGACACCATCGGGCTGGCGGAACGCGCCGTCGTGACCTTCGGGCGCCAGAAACAGCGTCAGCAGCAATTTGCGCAGCCGCGGTGCCCGTGCCTTCAGCGCGGCCAGCGCCGGGCGCAGCCTGCCTGCCGGCAGGTGGGTGAAGACCGCGAAGGCGATGGCCATGTCGATGGTGGCCGGCAGGCCCGGGAATGCGAAATCCGCATCCTCGATCAGCTGCGCCAGCGGCAGGCGGGCACGATCCGCATCCGTCAGCTCCACCTCCCAGCCGCGGCGCATCAGCGCAAGGCTGGCGTCGGTGCCCCAGTAATGCCCGGTGTCGAGCCAGGGCACGGCGCGGTGGCCGAGCCGCAGGCAGCCGCAGCCGATGTCGAGCAGCCGGTCTGCGGGGGTCAGCCCCTCGTCGCGCAGCGCCGCCATCTGGGCGCCGGCCGTCTCGTCCCACCGGCCGCCGACGATGTCGCGATGGCGGCCGGTGGCGAGGGCGGTCTCGTAGAAGGCGGGGGCGAGATAGGGGGAAACAGGGCCTGTCATTCAGCGCGGACCGGGGGCCAGCCCCCGGACCCCCGGGGTATTTGGGTCAAGAGGAAGCCGAAAGCGGGGGCAGGGCGGCCCGGCGGACGATACCGAGCATCAGGTCGCTGGCGCGCTCCATGTCCTGCAGGCTGATCCATTCAAGCGGGCCGTGAATTTCCTGCATGCCGGTGAAGAGGTTGGGGCAGGGCACGCCCATTTCGGTCAGGCGCGAGCCATCGGTGCCGCCGCGGATCGGGACGGAAACCGGGTCGATCCCGAGGTCGCGGGCGGCATCGCGGGCGAGCTCGACCGGCGTCATGTCCTTTTCCAGCCAGTAGCGCATGTTGCGATATTGTGGGCGGATGGTGCAGGTGATCTCGGCCCTGGGTTCGCCGGCCTGGACCGCGGCACAGACGGCGCGCAGCAGATCGCCCTTGGCGGCGAGGCCGTCGAGTTCGAAATCGCGCAGAATGAACTTCAGCACCATCTCCGACGCGCCGCCCGCCATCTCGGTGGCATGCAGGAAGCCTTCGCGCCCGCCCGTCACTTCGGGCTGCATCGTGGCCTGCGGCAGGGTCGCGATAATCCTTGCGGCCAGATGGATGGCGTTCACCATCTTGCCCCGGGCGAGCCCGGGGTGGATGGAAACGCCCCGGATCCTGACCACGGCGCCATCGGCCGAGAAGCTTTCATATTCGATCTCGCCCACGGCGCCGCCATCGAACGTATAGGCGAAATCGGCACCGAGGTCGGCGGGCAGGCGCGGATCGACGCCGCGGCCGATCTCTTCATCGGGGGTGAAGGCAAGACGGATCCGGCCATGTGCGGGTTTTTCCCGCAGCAGGCGGCGGGCGGCGGCCATGATCACCGCGACGCCGGCCTTGTCGTCGGCGCCGAGCAGCGTGGTGCCTGAGGCGGTCACGATGTCATGGCCCAGCTTTTCGGCGAGATGGGGCGAGACCTCCGGCGAAAGGGTCAGGGCCGGATCGTCGGGATAGCTGATCGCGCCGCCGTTGTAGCCGCGGATCACCCGCGGCTTCACCCCGGTCGCGTTGAACTGCGGCGCGGTGTCGACATGGGCGAGAAAGCCGATGGTCGGCCCCGGGGCCGTGGCCGGAATCGTGGCAAGGACGGCGCCGTAATCGGTCAGCAGGACCTCGGCGGCGCCGATCTCGGCCAGTTCGCGCACCAGAAGCTGCGCCATGGCCAGCTGGATCGCGGTCGAGGGCCGGCTGGGGCTGTCCTCGTCGGACTGGCTGTCGATGGCGCAGTAGCGCAGCAGCCGGGCCTCAAGTTCGGCGCGGAGGTCGGACACCGGCTCAGCCCTTCTTCTTGGCTTCCGCCGCGGCCTTCATCCGGGCCAGCAGCGCCGCCTTCTTCGCAGCCTCGGCGGCCTTGGCCTTGGGGGCGCCATGGCGGGGCAGATCCTGGGCGTGGTGGCTGTCCCTGGTCGATTTCGGATTGCCGGATTTCGAATAGTCCATCGCCGCCTCGCGCGTCTGGGAGATGTGTCTGGCATGCCCGAAACCCCGCCCGGGGGCAAGGGCAGGGCCGCGGGAATTTGCCGTGACCGGCCGGCCTCCAGGCTTTCGGGGTCTAGGGCCATCTCGGCCGCGGTTGCCGTGACCCGGCCCCGAGGGCGACCGATTGCCGCTGGCCGGGCGGAGGCGCGCAAGCGTCGCGGCGGGCGTCTTACAGGCCGCAGATTTCCGTGCCGCGGCTGCGATGCACCGGATTTTCCTTAATTTCGACGCAATGCCCGGCGATGCCTTTGGCAACGGCAAGAAGACGAGGCAGAGCAATGAGCGTTATCTCCCGGACCACCAAACCCATTCGCGAAGTCCTGTGGGGCGCGGCCGGTGCGGATGTGCTGACGGGATCGACGGCGCCGGTCGATCTTTACGGCGATCTTGGCAATGACACCTTGACCGGCGCGCTTTACGACGACGGGATCTATGGCGGTGACGGCGATGATCAGGGCTTCGGCCTTGGTGGCGACGACCGGGCCTATGGCGGGCAGGGCAGCGACCTGTTCGACGGCGGCGATGGCGATGACCGGCTCTGGGGCGAGGCTGGCAATGATTCGCTGCTTGGCGGCGCGGGCGAGGATGTGCTGTTTGGCGGCGTCGGGAACGATGTGCTCTCCGGCGGCGCGGGCGCGGACAAGCTGTTCGGCGAAGACGGGCGCGACAACCTCTCGGGCGGCGAGGACAATGATGCGCTGTACGGCGGCGCGTCGAACGACACGCTGGCCGGCGGTT
The DNA here is from genome assembly GCA_014879735.1 of Paracoccaceae bacterium. Taxonomy (GTDB): domain Bacteria; phylum Pseudomonadota; class Alphaproteobacteria; order Rhodobacterales; family Rhodobacteraceae; genus Pseudogemmobacter. Next base: position 3,274 of record JACSRN010000055.1, on the reverse strand, counting down.
CCGGCGACGACAAGCTGTTTGGCGATACCGGACGGGACGAACTTTACGGCGACGGCGGCAATGACCGGCTGTATGGCGGGACCGATCATGACCTGTTGTCGGGCGCCTCGGGTGCGGATGCGCTGTTCGGCGATACCGGGAACGATACCGTCGACGGTGGTTCGGGCGATGACCGGGCCTATGGCGGTGCGGGGTCGGATTCGCTGATCGGTGGGGCGGGAACCGACAGCCTCTATGGCGGAACCGGCGCCGATGTGCTGGATGGCGGTTCGGGCAACGATGCGCTTTACGGCGAAAGCGGCGACGATATCATTTACGGTGCTGCGGGTGCGGATCGGATCTACGGCGGTACCAACAGCGACCGGCTTTACGGCGGCGACCAGTCGGACAGCCTGTTCGGCGGCGGCAGCGACGACAGTTTGTCGGGCGGCTCGGGGTATGATCAGCTTTACGGTGGTACCGGGGCGGACCATTTCCTGTTTGCGCAGGGCAGCCAGACCGATGTTGTGCGCGATTTCAACGGCTATGCGGGCGATCGCATCGTGCTGGACAGTTCGCTCTGGTCGGGCACGCTGACCGCGGCGGAGATTCTGGCGACCTTCGGCCAGATGTCCGGCACGACGCTGACGCTGGACTTTGGCGATGGTGATCGGATGCTGGTGCAGCACATCCCGAAATTCTCGCCGGTCGAGGATTGGATCCTTATCGTCTGACATCTGCCGGCGGGTGGAAACGAGAAAGGCGTGCCCGGCGGGCACGCCTTTTTCATGGCCGGATCCCATGGTCGGGGCGGCGGTTGCCGCCCGCCACGAGGCGATATCAGGCAAGCGAGGGGTCGATGGCCTTGCAGGCGGCGACCAGGCCGCGCACCGCCTCGACCGACTTGTCGAACATGACTTTCTCGGCCGGGTTCAGGTTGATCTCGACCACGCGCTCGACGCCGCCTGCGCCGAGGATCGTCGGCACGCCGACATACAGCCCGTCAAGGCCATAGGCGCCCTTCACATAGGCGGCGCAGGGCAGCAGGCGCTTTTGGTCCTTCAGATAGGCTTCGGCCATTTCGATGGCCGAGGTTGCTGGGGCATAGAAGGCCGAGCCGGTCTTCAGCAGGCCCACGATCTCGGCCCCGCCGTCCCGGGTGCGCTGGACGATGGCATCCAGCTTTTCCTGGGTGGTCCAGCCCATTTCCACCAGATCGGGCAGCGGGATGCCGGCCACGGTGGAATAGCGGGTCAGCGGCACCATGGTGTCGCCATGGCCGCCAAGGACGAAGGCGGTGACATCGCGCATCGAGACGTTGAACTCCAGCGACAGGAAATGCCGGAAGCGGCCGGCGTCGAGTACGCCCGCCATGCCGACCACCTTGTCGTGCGGCAGGCCCGAGAATTCGCGCAATGCCCAGACCATCGCATCAAGCGGGTTGGTGATGCAGATCACGAAGGCGTCGGGCGCATGGGCCCGGATGCCCTCGCCGACCGATTTCATCACCTTCAGGTTGATGCCCAGAAGATCGTCGCGGCTCATCCCCGGCTTGCGCGGAACGCCGGCGGTAACGATGCAGACATCGGCCCCGGCAATGTCGGCATAGGAATTCGTGCCCTTCAGGCTGGCGTCGAAGCCTTCGATCGGGCCGCATTGCGCCAGATCCAGCGCCTTGCCCTGCGGCGTGCCTTCGGAAATGTCGAACAGGATGACATCGCCGAGTTCCTTGGTGGCGACCAGATGGGCGAGCGTGCCGCCGATCTGGCCCGCGCCGATGAGGGCGATCTTGGGTCGTGCCATGGGGGTCTCCCTTGCGGTTGGGTCTGGGTCTTGAGGGCCGGGCCGGTTGGCCGTGGCCGGTGGAATTCAGGCCTTGAGTCGGGGGCGAGGCCTAGCCCCTTCGCGGCCGCCTGTCCACATTGGAATTGGTTCGGTATGCGATGGCATGCAGAAAAATACGGGCTACCGTTCAGCCGTTTGCCGGGTTAGCGATAACGGCGCGGAGGACAGGATGGACGGCTGGGGCTTCTGGACGGCGGCGGTGATCGCCTCTGTGCTGGTGGGCATGGGCAAGGGCGGCATGCCTCTGGTCGGCATGCTGGGCGTGCCGGTGCTGGCGCTGGCGATATCGCCCGTGACCGCGGCGGGGTTGCTGCTTCCGGTCTATGTCGTCTCTGACATGTTCGGGCTTTACGCCTATCGCCATGCCTTCAGCGGGCGGGTGCTGGCGATCGTCGTACCGGGCGCGGTGGTCGGCATCGGCCTCGGCTGGGCCACGGCCCATCTGGTGCCCGAGGCGGCGGTGACACTGCTGGTTGGGCTGATCGGCAGCGTCTTTGCGCTGGTTTCGCTGCTGCGCCGCGATCCGGGCGGGCCGCCGCGCCGCGCCGAGGTGGCGCCGGGCCTGTTCTGGGGCGCAGTGACCGGCTTCACCAGCTTTGTCAGCCATTCCGGCGGGCCGCCCTATCAGGTCTATACTCTGCCGCTGCGAATGGAGAAGACGGTCTTTGCCGGCACCGCCACCATCGCATTCGCGATCATCAATGCGGTGAAGTTGATTCCCTATTGGGCGCTGGGGCAATTGTCGGCCGAGAGCCTGCAGCATGCCGTGCTGCTGTTCGTGCCGGCGGCGGTGGCGGTCTTTGTCGGCCTGCGGCTGGTGCGCATCCTGCCGGCACGGGCGTTCTTCGGCCTTGTCACCTGGGCGCTGCTGATCGTCTCTGCCAAGCTGGTGTGGGACGGAGTGCGGGGCCTGGGCCTGACCTGACGGCTGGCTGTTGCCCGGCCCTTTGTCATTCAACACGAGGATAGTCCGAAATGAGTCCCGAAGATCATCTCGCCGAAATCGAGGCCTGGGCCGCGGCACGCCTTGCGGCGCTGAAGGCCGAAGACGGCTGGCTGCACCTGACCGACCGGGTCGAGATCGTACCCGGCCGCCATACCCTGGGCCGGACGGCAGCGGCGGATCTGCAGCTTCATGCCGGACCCGAGGCGCTGGGCCTGCTGGTCCTGGCCGAAGACGGCACGGCCACGCTCGATACCGGCGCGGGGCCGCAGCCTTTCCTTCCGGTGCCGGGGGCGAATCCGCAGTTGAAGTCCGGCGGCCTGCTGCTGGAGATCATGACCGTCGAAGGCCAGCACTCGCTGCGGGTGCGCGACCTGACGCTGCCGGCGCGCGCAGCCTTTCCCGGCCTTGCGCGCTATCCGGTCGATCCGGCCTGGCGGATTGTCGCCGATTGGGTGGCGTTGGACCGGCCGCAGACGGTGGTTGTGCTGTCTCTTATACACATCT
>JACSRN010000140.1 GCA_014879735.1 Paracoccaceae bacterium | reverse complement strand
AGAGGACGAAGGGCGCGCGCAGGTTGGGCCGGCGATCGTGCAACACTCACGGTGAAACGGTCAATTCTCACAATCCTGTCATCGCATTGCCCCCGGCGCCGTTTGACGCATTCCGCCCCTTGGGCTAGGGTCGTCCGAAACCGGGATCGGGAGCAGTTGTTCCCGGTATGGAAACCATGAGCCGAAAAATGCCCTTGCCCGCCTTCCTGTCCTTTCGCCCGGCGATGACCGCCGCGGCGGCCCTTGCTGCGGCGCTTCTTCTCTCGGCCTGCGTCGATCCGCTGGCCACGATGGCCGTGACCCAGCCCGAGCAGCCCATCGTGACCGATCCGTCGATCTATGCCGCGCGTTCGGACGGGCAGTTCTCGGTGCCGGCCCTGCCGGTGGAACAGATCCCCGAGCCCTACCGCCGCCAGGAGGTGGCCTACCAGTCCGGCGAAGCGGCGGGAACCATCATCATCGACCCGTCGCAGCGCGTGCTCTACTACGTGCTCGGCAACGGCAAGGCGCTGCGCTACGGCATCGCCGTGGGCGCCGAAGGCTTTGGCTGGTCGGGCGAGGCCGTCGTGGCCAACAAGAAGACCTGGCCCACCTGGACCCCGCCCAAAGAGATGATCGCGCGCAAGCCGGAACTGTCGAAATGGGAAAACGGCCAGCCCGGCGGCCCGACCAACCCCTTGGGCGCCCGTGCGATCTACCTGACGTCGAACGGCATCGATTACGGCTACCGCATCCATGGCACGCCCGACTGGAAGTCGATCGGGCGCAATGCCTCGTCCGGCTGTTTCCGGATGATCAACCAGGATGTGATGGATCTCTTCGATCGGGTGAAGGGCGGCGAGAAGGTGATCGTGCTCACCACCGCCGGCGAAATGCCGAAAGGCCTGACGATTCCCAAGCCGCCAACGGTGAAGAAGAAGGCAACGCCGAAGCCGGCGGCCGCAGTTCCGGCGCCGGAACTGTCGCTGAAAGGCCCGCCGCCCGGCCTTGGCGGTGCGGCGCCCGCCGCTTCGGCCGCGCCCGTCGTCGTTGCGCCGGCCGCACCGGCCACGCCCGCGACCCCGACACCCGCCGCCGCCACCGGCGATGCCGCGCCGGCCGCACCCGCACCCGTTGCGCCGGTCGCCGTCGTTCCGGCGCCTGCCGCCCCGGCTCCGGCCCCGTCCTGCATCGTGCCGCTGGTGGCTGGCGTCTGCCCGGCGAACTGAGACCGGGATCCCGCAACCCCGAACGGCCGCCTGGCGCAGAACGCCGGGCGGCCTTTTCATTTCCGCAAACCCTTGCTCTTTCGGGAAATCGGCCGACCAGCATCGTCCCCGGCCGGCCTGGCGCCTCAGCGGTGGCCGGCCGCCCATTCGGCACAGGCGCGACCGAAGGCCAAGAACAGCGGGCGTGATACGGGATCCTCGGCCGCGCGCCATTCCGGATGCCATTGCACCGACAGCGTGAAGCCCGGCGCATCGGCAACATAAACCGCCTCGGGCGTGCCATCCGGCGCGCGGCCATCGACCACAATCCGCGCGCCCGGCCGGCAGATTCCCTGGCCATGCAGCGTGTTGGTCAGCACCTCCTGCGCGCCCATCAGCCGGTGGAACACACCGCCTTCGGTGAACAGCACCGGATGGCGCGGGGCGAATTTCTCCTCCAGCGTGCCATCGGGCGGCATGCGATGGTTCATCCGGCCGGGGATCTCGCGGATCTCGGGGTGAAGCGAGCCACCCATCGCCACGTTGACCTCCTGAAAGCCGCGGCAGATGCCGAAGAACGGCTGGCCGCTTTCGACGCAGGCCCGCACCAGCGGCAGCGTGATCGCATCGCGCCCGCGGTCAAAGGCGCCATGGGCCGGGGTCTCGGCCTCGCCATATTCACTGGGATGCACGTTCGGCCGGCCCCCGGTCAACAGGAAGCCGTCACAGATCCCGGTCAGTTCCTCGACCGTCACATAGTTGGGATCGGCGGGGATGATCAGCGGCAGGCAGCCGGCAACCTCGGCCACCGCTTCGGTATTCATCTGCCCCCCCGAGTGAACGGGGTAGCGCCCCTCCACTTCGTGCCAATTGCCGATGATGCCCACGATGGGGCGGCGCAAAACAGACATGGACAACCTTCCACAACGATCCGGTTTACCAAGGTTATGCGCTCCGCACCGGCATTTGAAGGCCGCCTCGCGCACAGTTGCCGGCACCGCGCGCACAGAACCGCCGCCCGCACCGCGGGAGGCGCGCGCGACGCGGCCCGCCGGCCCGCCCCTACTGGATCAGCGGCGTCTCGACCGCGGCGACGGCTTCGGCCTGGCCGATGCGCAGCGCCTCGTCGCGCAGGATGCGGGCGATCTGGGCCGCATCTTCCGGCGAGAAAGTCAGCGGCAGGCGCAGGTCGATCAGCCCGGCCAGGATGCGGTCGGTCGCGGGGCAGCTTTGCACCCCAGCATAGCGCCAGTGCGGGTAGCGGCTGGTAAAGGCCTGCGGCTCGTCGGCGCCGAACCATTTCAACTCTACGCCGCGGCCCACCGCTCCGGCGAGAAAGGCGCGGATCCGCGCCGGCTCCCAGTCGGGCAACAGAAACTGGAAGGACGACCCCATATAGGCCTCGCTTTCGGGACGCGCGATCAGCCGCAGACCGGGAATGCCCGCCAGGCCCGCCTCCAGCCGGCGATACAGCGCGGCCCAGCGGGCGCGGCGGTCGGCAAGCATCGCAATCTGCGGCCGCAGCACCGCCGCACGCAGATTGTCCATCCGGCCAGAGACATTGGGAATATCGAGCCGCAGCCGGCGGAACACCTCTTCCCCCGGTGCAGCCGGATGGCGGGCGTAAAGCATGTAGCTGCCCGACAGCAGGATCATCCGCGCCGCCAGATCCTCGTCATCGGTGACGACCAGCCCGCCCTCGCCCGAGTTCATGTGCTTGTAGGTCTGAGTCGAATAGCAGCCGATGGCACCATGGCGGCCAGAGGGCACGCCATTCCATGCTGCCCCCATCGTATGGGCGCAATCCTCGATCACCTGCAGACCCAGATCGCCGCAGAGATCCATCAACGCCTCCATGTCGCAGACATGGCCGCGCATGTGGCTGAGCATCAGCAGACGCGCGCCTGTGGCCCGCGCCTTGCCGGCCAGGTCGTCGAAATCGAGCGTCAGGTCAGGGCCGATCTCGACGAAGACCGGCCGCCCGCCCGCCGCAGCAATGGCGCCGGGCACCGGTGCCAGGGTGAAGGCATTGGTCAGCACGGGGTCGCCCGCCGCCAGTCCGCAGGCGCGCAATGCGCAGCCCAGCGCATAGCCGCCCGAGGCCACCGCCAGGCAGAACCGCGCGCCGGTGAAGGCGGCAAACTCGGCCTCCAGCGCCGCCGCCTCGGCTGTCTCGCCGGCCACGGTGTTGTAGCGGTGCAGCCTTCCATGCCGCATCACCGCCACTGCCGCGGCGATTGCCTCTTCGGGAATGGGCTCCTGCTGGGTGAAAGAGCCGGTGAACACTTCAGGTTTCATGCTGATGCTCCTCGCGCCGGGTCAGCACGACATACATCACCAGCGACACCAGAATGCAAACCGACGCGACCCAGAAGGCCACCGAGGGCGAGCGCCAGTCCCGCCCCTCGGCCATGAAATGCCCGAAGATCTGGGAAAACGTCACCGTGCCCGCCAGCATGGCGATGTTGGTGATGGCCGAAATCCCGCCCTGCAATTCGCCCTGCGCATTCTCGGGCACCTTGCGCGTCAGCATGGCGGTGATCAGCGGGTGGACAAAGCCTTCCGGGCCGTGGACCACCATCAGCACGACCACCCCGACCAGGCCGCCGACCAGACCGTAGCCCGCGCAGGCGATGGTTGCGCAGATCAACCCGATCAGCACCGTGCGCCGCTCGCCGAATCGAGCGGTGAAATAGCCGGTCAGCCCGCCCTGGAACCCCGCCATGACAATGCCGAAGACGGCCAGCGTCAGACCGACCATCGCCTCGGACCAACCAAAGCGCGCGATGCCCCAGAACGACCAGATCGCCGGATAGACCGAGCTGGCGAAGAAGAACACCGCCAGCACCGAACACAGCGGCAGCACCCCCCGATAGGTGGAAAACACCCGGAACGCACCAAACGGATTGGCCCGCGCCAGATCGAACGGCCGACGCATTGCCGGCGGCAGGGATTCCGGCAGGACGAACCAGCCATAGACGAAGTTCAGCAGCGAGACGACGGCCGCCACATAGAAGGGCACCCGGGGTCCCAGCTCGCCCAGAAGGCCGCCGACCGCAGGCCCGATCACGAAGCCCAGCCCGAAGGCCGCCCCCATCCGGGCAAAGGCGCGGCCGCGCTCGGCAGGCGGGGTGATATCGGCAATATAGGCATTGGCGATCACCCAGCTTGACCCGCAGACGCCGGCCAGGATGCGGCCGACGAACAGCCAGAACAGCGAGGGCGCGACGGCCGAAAGCAGGAAGTCGAGACCCAGGCCGAAGATCGCCAGCAGCAGCAGCGGGCGGCGCCCGAAGCGGTCCGAAAGGTTGCCGGCCAGCGGCGCACAAAGGAATTGCGCCACCGAGAAGGCCGCGAACATCCAGCCGCCGATGATCGAGGCGCGATCCAGCCCGACGGACCCCACCTCCTCGATCAGGCGGGGAAGCACCGGCATGATGATGCCGAAGCCGACCATGTCCAGCAGCACGGTCAGCAGGACGAAGTTCACCGCATGGCGCGACGGGGGCGCCGGAGCATCGGACGGGGTGGCGGAAGACATGCGGATCACCTGGCGCCAGAGGGATCGCGCAGCCCTATCCGTCCGGATCGCCCGTGTCAAACCGCCGCAGATGACGGGATTTTTCATGAGCCTGCCGGGCAGGATCCCGCTACACAGACAGCATCGACGTTCCGAAAGTCCCAGCATGCACCCTCGCCCTGCAGTTCCCCACCCCCGGGCCGCGCCGGCCCCGGCCGCCAGCCCTGGCCGCCGGCCTGCCGTCCGGCCAGGCCAAGGCGGGGCGCGGCGGGAAACGGCTTCGGGGTGGCCTGCGCCCCGGCCCGGCTGGGCACGGGTGGCCGGGGCGGGCAGCTTTCATCCGCCGCTGCCCGGACGGACGATCCGACCAGACACAGAACCGGAGACTTTTCATGTTCCGCCGCGCCCTGACCACCACCGCCACCCTTCTTGCCCTGTCGTTCGGGGCCACCCTGCCCGCGAAGGCCGACCTTGTGATCCAGGGGCGCGCGGCGCAGGCGCTGCATTGCGCGGCCCTGCTCTACATGGTGGCCGATGAATTGTATCAGGGCGGCTATATCAGCGGCGCCGACTACAACTGGGCACAGGGCGCGGCGGTGCAGATGCTGGCCTATGTGCCGGGCACCGATGCGCAGAAGGTGCAGGCCATGGGGCAGCGGTTCGAGAAGATCTTCGCCTCGCGCAGCCTGCCGCAGCTGATGAATGAATTCGACAAGACGGCACCCTGGTGCCAGCAGAACTTTCTCTGATCGGCTGCCGATGCCGGCGGGGGCTGGGGCCTGCCCTCACCCCCCGAGCAGGTCCTGAACGGGCGCCCGGCCGGCCCTGGCCGGCTCTGAGCGGCCCTGCCGCAGGCCCGCGCCTGGCGGCTGCGGTTCAGTCTTCCAGTGCCAGCGAGACGCGGCGGTTCTGGCGGCCCTTCTTTTCCACCTTGTCGATCGTCACCCGGCCGATCTCGGCCGTGCGGGCGACATGGGTGCCGCCGCAGGGCTGCAGATCCACTTGACCCGCGCCCTCGCCGATGCGGATCAGCCGAACCCTGCCCTGACCGGCGGGCGGGCGGACCGACATGGTCTTCACCAGCCCCGGATTCGCCGCCAGTTCCGCATCGGTGATCCAGCTTTCGCCGACCTTCATGTCGCGGGCGATCAGCGCGTTCAGCGCCTCCTGCAAGGCGGCGACATCGCCCGGCGGATCGGGCATGTCGAAATCCAGCCGCCCACGCTCGGCGCCGATCTGGCCGCCCGTCACCGGCAGCGGAATCACCACCGACAGCAGATGCAGTGCCGTATGCATCCGCATGTGGCGGTAACGCCGGTCCCAGTCGAGGATCTGGCGGATCGGCGTGCCCGGCGGCGGCAGCGCCATCGGCTCGGCCGGCACCAGCGCGACGCCGCCGTCCAGCGTCTTCACCGTGGTGGCCACCGGCAGCCGCCCGCCCTCCCAGATCAGCCAGCCGGAATCGCCGGGCTGGCCGCCGCCGGTGGGGTAGAACAGCGTCCGGTCCAGGATGACGCCGCCCTCGCCGGTCTGGGCGATGACACGGGCGGGGCTTTCCTGCAGATAGGCATCCTCGCGAAACAGCAGTTCGGTCATCGGCTCTCCCCTCGTCCGGCACCAGCATCGGCATCGGCATCGTCGCCGCCGTCCGCATCGTCCTGGTCGGTGTTGCGCGCCAGCCGCTCGTCCTCGTCCTCGGGCCACCAGCCGGGCGGGTGGCGCGGCTCGCCATCCTCGGGCGCGGGTCCAAGGGCCGCCGGGCGCAGCGCCGCCCCGCCCTGTGCCTGCAGCGTGGCCAGCGCCTGCGCGATCTCGCCGGGGTTGCGCAGGGTGATTTCCGATTGCGCGAAGGGAATTTCGATCCCCTCTTCGGCAAACCGCTTCACGATCATGTGGTTGATATCCGAACGCACCTGCCCGGAGAAGTTGACGTCGCGCAGCACGATGCGGATCTCGAAGTTCATCGCATCCGCCCCGAAACCCTGCAGCATCACCAGCGGCGGCGGGTTCAGGATGGCCAGCGGCTGTGCCTCGGCGATCTCGCGCAGCACCTTTTCCACCTTGCGGGTGTCGGTGCCGAAGGCCACGCCCACCGGCACGATCACCCGTCCGGCCAGGCCAAAGCGCGTCCAGTTCGTCACCCGCTGCGAGACGAGATCGCCGTTCGGCACGATCACCATGGTACGGTCGAAGGTCTGGATCCGGGTCGAGCGGACCGAGATCGCCCGGACCGTGCCCTGGACGCCGCCGACTTCGATCCAGTCGCCCTCGCTGACCGGGCGCTCCAGCAGCAGGATGATTCCCGAGACGAAGTTCTGCACGATGTTCTGCAGGCCAAAGCCGATGCCGACCGACAGCGCACCGGCGACGATCGCCAGGCTCGACAGGTCGATTCCGGTAGCGTTGATCGCAACCAGCGCGGCAAGGAAGATGCCGACATAGCCCGACCCCGAGACGATCGCCGTCTGCGCGCCATGATCGAGCTTGGTGCGCGGCAGGATCGTGTTCTTCAGCGCGCCCTGAAACAGCCGCGTCACCATGTAGCCCAGCGCGAAGATCAGCGCGAACCACAGGAAATCGGTGGGCGAGATGGTGGTCTCGCCCATCTGGAACCCCTCGCGGAAGCGGGTCCAGAGTTCGGTCAGATCGGCCAGCCGCGCGCCCCAGATCAGCGCAAACAGCGGCAGGGACAGCAGGACGAGGAAGAACCCCGCCAGCACCGGCACCAGCCCGCCGGCATCCTCGGCATCATCGGCGGGCGACAGCACCGACCACATGTCCGAGATCAACCGCTGCACCACCAGCAGCACCGTGACCAGCCCCAGCGACACGATCGCCGGAAAGATCATAGCCTTGGCCGCGGCGACATAGCCAAACACCGCCAGCAGCGGCGCCGCGACGCTGATGAAGCCCAGGCCGCGCGAAATCAGCGACAGGATGGTCAGCGTATAGCTCTTGCCGTCGACATCGCGCGACAGGCGCAGGATGCGGCCGGTCCGCCACAGCAGGAAGGCGCCGGTCAGGATGATCGGCAAGGAGGCAACCGCAGTCACGGCATCGGAATAGGCCTGCGGACCCATCGTCACTTCGCGCAGTTCCTCGGCCGCGACGACAAGGCCCATCATCGCCGACAGGAACCGCCCCTCGACACGCCGCTCCGTGGGCAGCGGCAGCACCGCCGTCTCGCCCTGTTCGCGGGGGAAGGCACGGGCGCCAAGCCAGATCGCGCCGAATACCGTCAGGCCAAGGATCGGCAGCAACACCGCGATGGAATGGGTCAGCTCTCCGGTCAGCCCGGTCGCCAGCAGTGCGATCGACAGGGCCGCCATGCCGATCACCGGAAAGATCACCTGCCCCAGCGAGGCGACCAGCCCGTAGATCCGCCGTTTGGCATCGGAATCACCAGCCTGCAGCCGGTCGGCAAAGGCCTCGATCCAGCGCCGGGCAAAGACGATGGTCGCCATGGCCACGAACAGCAGCACCACGATCAGCGGGATATTGTCGAAGAATTCCTTGCGCGAATCGCGGTTCTGCCAGCTCAGCGTCACCTCGTCCCAAAGCCGCAGCAAGGTGTCGGAGATGCCGATGGCGGCCTCTGGCCAGTTCGCGGGATTTGCCGGCGACGGCCAGAGCTGCAGAAGCTGGTCGGCCTGGCGTTCGCGCAGCATGCGGTCGATCTCGCGGATCAGCCCGTCGGCGCGGCGATAGGCCTCTTCGGCGGCGATGCCGGGGGCCTGCAGCGTGACCAGCAGCCCGGCCAGGTCGGTGCGCCGCAGGGCAATCTCGGGCGCCTCGGTCTTGCCCTCCTCGGGCGCGGGACCCAGGGCGGCGATCTGCTCCTTTACCGTGGCGATGCGCGCCGAATTGGCGGTCTGTGCCGTCGAGAAGGCCGCGCGCCACTGCGCGAGCTGATCGCGCAGCTCGTCCAGCCGGCCGTCGGTGATCGAGCGCCGCTCCAGCTCCTTTTCGGCCTTGTCGGCCGTGGCCTCCCAGTCGGCGTAATCGACCGCCGTCTGCTCGTCGGCCTGCTGTGCCCAGCCGGCCGGGGCAAGGACGGCAAGCTGCAATACAAGCCCGAGCGCGAGCGCGGCGAGGATGCGTAGCCAGACCGGGCGCAAGATGTCAGACATCCTCGACCACAGAGGGCAGGGCACGCGGCGCGCGCGCCAGCCATTCCGGCACCGGCAGGCCCTTTTCCCGCAGGAAGGCGGGGTTGTAGAGCTTGGATTGGTAGCGCGTGCCGTAATCGCACAGCACAGTGACGATGGTATGGCCCGGCCCCATCTCGCGTGCCATGCGGATGGCGCCGGCGATGTTCACGCCGCTCGAGCCGCCGAGGCACAGCCCTTCTTCCTGCGCCAGATCGAACAGGACCGGCAGCGCCTCGGCATCGGGGATGCGCCAGGCGAAATCGGGGACCAGGCCTTCGAGATTTGCGGTGATCCGGCCCTGGCCGATGCCCTCGGTGATCGACGATCCCGGCGCGTCGAAGGCGCCGGTGGTGTAGAAACTGTAGAGCGCCGCACCCTCGGGGTCGGCAAGGCCGATCTTCACGCCCTTGGGTTGCAGCGCCTGGGCGACGCCCGCCAGGGTCCCGCCCGAACCAACCGCGCAGACGAAGCCGTCCACCCCGCCGCCGGTCTGGGCAAAGATCTCGGGGCCGGTCGTCTCGAGATGGGCCTGCCGGTTCGCGGTATTGTCGAACTGGTTGGCCCAGATCGCGCCGTTCGGCTCGGTCCGGGCCAGCGCCTCGGCCAGCCGGCCGGAATAGCGCACGTAGTTGTTGGGGTTGCGGTAGGGCGCGGCGGGCACCTGCACCAGATCGGCCCCCGCCAGCCGGATCATGTCCTTCTTTTCCTGGCTCTGCGTCTCTGGGATGACGATGACGGTCTTGAACCCCATCGAGGCACCGACCAGCGCCAGCCCGATTCCGGTGTTGCCGGCCGTGCCCTCGACAATGGTGCCACCCGGGCGCAAGGCGCCGCGCTTTACCGCATCGCGGATGATGTAGAGCGCGGCCCGGTCCTTGATCGACTGGCCAGGGTTCATGAATTCGCATTTGCCAAGGATGGTGCAGCCGGTCGCCTCGGAGGCCCGGCGCAGCCTGACAAGGGGCGTATTGCCGATGGCAGAGGCCAGATCGTCGTGGATGGTCATGCGCGGGCTCCCGAGAACGTTTTGCCCGAGTCTTAGGGACAATGCCGACCGATCTCAAGCCGGACGCCCGGCGTCGCCGGACTTCGCCGGCGGGGATGCCGCCCAGGACGCCGCGCAGGCGGGTCTCGCAGGAAGCATCCGCTCTCGCGCGGGGGGCCTGCTCTCACGCGAAGCCCCGGTTCCTGCACGCAGCCCCAATTCGCGCACGAAGTTCCCGCTCTCGCACGAAGCCCCGTGCCGGCCCCGTGGCAGACCTGCCCGCCGCCTCAGGCCGGCCCCATCTTCACGATGCCGTTTTCCTTGCCGTCGCGCCTGGTCTCGATCCCGAAGCCGAGGTCAGGGAAATAGACCCAGCGCTGGCTACGTGCGCCCTGCTCGCCCACGAAATGCGCCTCGACCGCCAGTGCCTGATAGCTGCAGCCCGACAGTTTCACCGCGCGTGGATCGAAGACGCGGAAATTCGCCGTCCAGCGCGTCTTCTGGCGCTGGACCGTGCCGGCGGCATCGCTGAGTGTAACCTCCACCCGCTCGCGCACCTTGCCGGTCCAGCTCATGCCATCCACGGGTCGGGGGGGCCTGGGACTGTAGCTCCAGCTGTAGCTGGGCGCCGAGGCGCCGACCACCGGCTCTTCGCTTTCCTCGACCACGCGCGAGATTTCGAAAATCCCGTCCTTCACCCGGCGCTGGTCGGTCCAGGCGCCGCGGTTGGTGACATAATCGATGACGACGGTTCCGTCGCTGTCCGCCCGCGCCAGGCCGCGGCTGCCGTCTTGACGCTGGAAGATCACACCCTTGGCCAGATCGGCAAAGGCGCAGCCGGCGGCGGCAACGGGGCGGGCCAGCAGCGGCGCAGCAAGAAGCAGGCCAAGTCCGATGGCGGTACGACGGTCGACAAGCATCTGGTAAACCTCGAGAACCAGGGTTGGCAATACCGCGAGACTATCGCCGTGCCGCCCGGTTGTCAGATGAATTGCGCTGTCATCCGCGCCGCCACCCCCCGGGGC
>JACSRN010000099.1 GCA_014879735.1 Paracoccaceae bacterium | reverse complement strand
CGGGCAGTGCCGGGTTCGGTCTCGCGGATCTATACCGACCTCGGGGTCTTTGCGGTCCAGGATGGCGGGTTCCGGGTGATCGACCTCGCCGAAGGCTTTACCCTGGAGCAGGTTCAGGCCCGCACCGGCGCGCGGCTGCATGTCTGAAGCGCAATTGACCACGGAAAAGGCCCGGGCGCAGCTGCGGGCGATCCTGAGCGGAGATACCTGCGTCTCTCCGGCCTCGGTCTACGATCCGCTGACGGCGCGGGCGGCGGGGCGGCTGGGTTATTCCGTAGCGATGCTGGGCGGATCGGTGGCGGCCCTGGCCGTGCTGGGCGCACCGGATCACAACCTTCTGTCGCTGGACGAATTCGCCGGTCTCTGCCGCCGCATCTGCCGGACGGGCGCGCTGCCCCTGATGGTCGATGCCGACCACGGTTTCGGCAACGCATTGCAGGCCATGCGCTGCGTCGAGGAACTGGAACGCGCCGGGATCGCCGGGATGACACTGGAAGATACGGCGCTTCCCCGAAGTTTCGCCGACGAGGCTGCTGCACTGATCCCGCTGGACGAGGCGGAGGCCAAGCTGAAGGCGGCGCTCGCCGCGCGCCAGTCGCCAGGTCTTGTCATCGCGGCCCGCACCGATCTGCGGCTTCAGGATCCGGCCCTGGCCCTGATCCGCGCCCGCGCCTATGCCGCCGCCGGGGCCGATGCCCTGTTCCTGACCGGTGCGCGCCGGATCGAGGAGGTCCGCGCCGCGCGGGAGGCGAGCGGCTTGCCGATCATGCTGGCGGCTGCGAAGGGAGAGTTGGCGAAGGCCGACCTGGCCCACCTGGGCGTGCGTTTCTGCCTTCGGGGCCACGCGACCCTGCCCGCCGCGACCGCCGCCGCCTGGGACAGCCTCGCCGCCTCTGCCCCCGCGCCGCAGGAACGACCAGAGGATCTGATGGCCATGCTGTCGGACGAAGCGGGCTATGCGGCGCTGATCGCGGCCTATCTGGACCGGGCCTGAAATGGGCTCCCTCCGCGGGGCAACCCTGTGGTCAGGCGCTGTGCAGGAAGCCGATGACGGCGGCATTGAACCCCTCGGGCAGAAGCCCCTGCGACAGGGCCTTGTTAGTCGTCTTCCACGATCCCGAGCGTGGTGCAGGCATAGGCCTGCCGGTCGGGCATGATCCACCGCGAAATCGGCCAGTCTTGTCCCCCCGGGCAGCGACGCCCACGGCGGGGCAGGTCTCGGTGCCGAGGTCATCCAGAACGCCAGGACGTCCGAGGCATCGCTGGCCGTCGTCTCTGCCCGGCCACCGGTCGACTGACCGCATGGCGGTCCATCCCGTTGTCCATCGCCGCCTGTGCCGCCACCGGCCTGGCCATGCCAGCTGGCCCGGACCCGTGAACAGCGCGCATCGAGGCGGTGACTTATCATCGTTTGACCCATCGGGCCGGGCTGACCAGTCTGGCCCTCGAAACGGCAGGAGGGGGCCGCACCCCTGCAGCTGCCAAGCGGAAGATGAGGGCATTCGCGTGACCAAAGGACTATCCAACGTCGCCGCCGTCGTCGGCGTCGGCCAGACCGACTGGCGCCGGGATTACCGCGACCAGCGGGGCGGGGCGCCGGGCCGGTTGGACTCTCCGGGGCTGGCGGCGCTGGCATTCACCCGGGCGCTGGCGGATGCCGGGATCTCGCGCGATGAGGTGGACGGGTTGATCGTCGGGCCGACCACGCCTTATGAGCGGATGGGAGAGCTTCTGGGCATCGACGCGCGCTGGGGCGGGCAGGCGGATGCGATGCTGGCGGTGATCCAGGCCTGCATGGCGATCAAATCCGGATTGGCCGAGGTGGTGGCGCTGGTCTATGGCAACAACCAGCGCTCGGGGAAAACCAATTACGGCGGCTCGAACGCGGCGGGGGGCGCCAGCTTCCTGTCCTACGTCTATCACGCGCCCTGGGGCTTCACCTCGCAGGGTGCGCTCTATGCGCTGATGTTCCGCCGCTACATGGAAGAGACCGGCCTGACCGAGGCGCAATTGGGCGAGGTCGCGGTGGCGCAGCGCCTGGCCGCCAGCCTGAACCCCGATGCGATCATGCAGACGCCGATCACGGTCGAGGATTACCTCGCTTCGGAATATGTCTGCGAGCCACTGCACAAGCTGGACTATTGCCTGATCAACGATGGCGGCGTGGCGCTGATCATCATGGAGGCGGAACGGGCGCGGAAGACGGGCCGCAATGCCGTCCAGATTCATGGCGTTGGGCGCTATGACCTGAACACCGGCGCGACCAGCATGGAGCCGCGGCTGACCGACTATTACCTGCCCGCACAGAAGAAGGTGGCCGCGCAGGTCTTCGACATGGCGGGGGTGGGGCCGAAGGACATCGCCTCGGCGCAGATCTACGACAGCTTCTCCTGCCACATCCCGCTGGCGCTGGAAGGCTACGGCTATTGCGGCGCGGGCGAGGCCGGGCGATTCATGGCCGAAGGGAACATCAAGCTGGGCGGGCGCCTGCCGGTGAACACCAGTGGCGGGCACCTGTCGGAGAGCTACATGCAGGGCTGGGGCCATCAAATCGAGGCGGTCAGGCAGGTCCGGGGCACCGGCGGCGCAAGGCAGGTGCCCGATTGCCGGTTCGTCCATTACAGTTCCGACGTGGCCGGCAAGGCCGTGTCGATCATCTACGGGAAGTGAAGCGATGGGAAAGACACAACCTGTCATGGCGCTGGATGACCGTCCGATGTGGGACAGCATCGCGGAAGGCGCCCTGAAGCTGCAAAAATGCAGCGGATGCGGCGCGTTCCGCTATCCGCCCGGGCCGATCTGCGCCGAATGTCTGTCGATGGAGTCGGAATGGGTGGCGGTTGACGGAGGCGGAAACGTGCTGTCCTGGGTGGTCTTCCACCGGAAGTATTTCGACGACTTCCCCCCGCCTTACAACGCGGTCGCCGTGCGGCTGGACGAGGGGCCGATCGTGATGACCAACCTGATCGGCGACCCGCCGGAGGGGTCGTGGATCGGGCATCGTGTACAGCTGAACTATGTGGATCACGATGGTCGCCGCCAGCATGCGGCGCGGATTGTCGATGCCGGCTGACGTGCCGGATCTGGCCGCGCGTCTGGCAGCGCTGCTGGGACCGGCGGGCTGGTCGCCCGACGTGGGCGGGGCGGGGCGCGACTGGCTGAACCGCTGGGGTGCGCCGGTGCTGGGGATCGCCCGCCCGCCCGATACCGAAGGCGTCTCCGCCGTGCTGAGGCTTGCGTCAGAGGCGGGCCTCGCGGTGGTGGCGCAGGGCGGCAACACCTCGTTGAACGGCGGGGCCGTTGCAATGCCGGGGCGGCCAACGGTCCTTCTCTCGCTGAACCGGATGAACCGGATCCTGCATATCGACCCGACAGGGCAGACCGCGACGGTGGAGGCAGGGGTCATCCTGCAGGATCTGCATGATGCCGTGGCGGGGCAGGGGATGGAGTTTCCGCTGCATCTGGGCTCGGAAGGCAGCGCCCGTATCGGCGGGTTGATCGGCACCAATGCCGGCGGCAGCCATGCCGCGCGCCATGGCATGATGGAGGCGCGGGTTCTGGGGCTGGAGGTGGTGCTGGCCGATGGCACGGTCTGGAACGGTCTGCGCCCGCTGATCAAGGACAATGCGGGTTATCAGCTGCGCAAACTGTTCTGCGGTTCGGAAGGCACGCTGGGCATCGTCACCCGCGCGGTGCTCCGCCTGGAACCGGCCTCGCGTGTCATGGCGACTGCCCTGTTGGCGACGGAGGATCTGGCCAGCTCGGTCCGGGTCGGGGCGGCGCTGCGCAAGACCTGCGGCGATCTGATCACCGCGCTCGAGTTCTTCCCCGAGGAGGGCGTCGCGCTGCTGGAGCGGCATGTTCCCAACACACCGCGCCCGCTGGCCACGCGAGGCCCGGCCTATCTGCTGGTGGAACTCGCCAGCGCGGTCGCAGAGATCCCTCTGGGTGACATTCTGGAAAATCGGCTGGCAGACCTTCTGGAACAAGGGCTGGTCCTGGACGCCACAATCGCCACGAACGAGGCGCAAAGGCGCAGCCTGTGGCGGTTGCGCGAGGAGATTCCGGAGGGTCAGCGGCGTGAGGGGATGCAGATCAAGCATGACATCGCGGCCCCGCCCGCGCGCCTGGCCGAAGCCGTGGCTGAGGCAATCCGCGCCGCTCAGGTCGTGCAGCCGGGTGTGCGGGCGATCCCCTTCGGCCACCTCACCGATGGCAATGTACATTTCAATCTTTCTCCACCCGAAAATCGTGGATTCGAGGGGCAGGAATGGGCGCTTTCGGCGGCAGTCTATGATGTGATCGACCGCTTCGGCGGCTCCATCGCGGCCGAACACGGTCTGGGTCAGGCCAAGGTGGCCCTGGCTGAGGTGCGACGTCCCAGGGCGGAGCGTGACCTGATGCGGGCGATCAAGCGGGCGCTGGATCCGAAAGGCCTGCTGAACCCCGGCAAGGTGTTGCCGGAGCACGAAAGTACACGGAAGGATGGGCCATGAAACACCCTCAGGAGAATGACGGCTATCTGCCGCGGCCGATCTCGGCCCCGCGCCAGCCCCTGCCGCCGGGCGCGTGGGATTGCCATTCGCATGTCTTCGGCCCCTTCGACCGCTTCCCCATCCGCCCCGGCCACCGCTACCGCCCGCCCGAGGCGGCCGGGCAGGACTACGCCGCCATGCTGGCGGGGATGGGCTTTGCCAACGGGTCGTTGGTGCATCCCTCCTCGGCCGTCCATGACAACACCAGCACCCTGGAGGCGGTGGCGCAGGTCCCGGCCCGTGTGGTCGCTGTCGCCGTGCCCGCGCCGGAGTCCAGCGATGCCGAGCTGGAACGGCTGCATCAGGCCGGGGTTCGTGCCGTCCGTTTCGCCCCCGCGCGCGAGGTCGAGGATCAGCCCGGCACGCTGGATTTCACCCATCTCGCGCAATGGGCGCCGCGGCTGGCCGAACTGGGCTGGCATGCGCAGATCCATCACGGGCTGGCCGGGATCGTCGCCCATCTTCCGTTGTTCGCCAGCCTGCCGGTGCCGGTGGTCTTCGATCATCTGGCCGGGGCGAAACCGGCCGATGATCCGCACGGCAAGGACTTCAGCGCCTTCCTGGAATACGCGCGGGACCATGACACCTATGTCAAACTGACCCTGCGCGTCGCCAGCAAGGCGCCGGATTTCGCCGATGTGCGCGCGTTGCACGACCTACTGGTAGAAGACCTGCCCGACCAGGTGATCTATGGCAGCGACTGGCCCTTCATCAACCGGCGCACCGACGCGCCTTTGACCGGCACGCTGGTCGATGTCTTCGACGCCTGGGTGCCCGACGCGACCCTGCGGCAGAAGGTCTTTGTCGACACGCCGCTGCGCCTGTTCGGGGCGATCTGATGCGGCTCTGGTGGTCCGCCCGCTCGCCCTATGTGCGTAAGGTGATGTTGGCGCTGCATGAGCTGGGCCTTGCCGAACGGGTCGAGATTCTGCCCGTCACGGTGACAGAACGCACCCCGCATCTGAACCCAGCGCTGGCGGCGGAGAACCCCGCCGTCACCATCCCCACGCTGGTGTTTCCCGATGGCACGGCGCTTTCGGAATCGACGCTGATCTGCCTGGAGCTGGACCGGCAATTCGCCCCCGGCGTCCTGGTTCCGGCGGGTCAGGAGGCCCGGGTCCTGGCCCGGACCGCGTTGGCGAGCCAACTGACCGACGCACTGATGAAGCTGCGGCTTTACGCCGGGATCAAGGCGGAGGGGATGGACCTGCGCATCGCCGGCTGTGAATGGAAGCGCGCCGGCCTGCTGGCCTGGTTCGAGCGGGATATGCAGGGGGTCCGGCGGAAAAGGCCCGATCTTGGCGATCTGGGCCTGTGTTCCGCGCTGGCCTATCTGGATTTCCGCTTTGCCGAGCAGGATTGGCGCGGGGCCTATCCTGGCCTTGCGGAATGGATGTCCGGCATGGCGGCCCGACCGTCCTTCGCCGCGACGGAACATGCCGATGCCTGACGAACTGGTCGATCTGGGCGGCACCGTCCTGCGTGTCCGTCGGCAGGGCGAATCGGGTCCGGCGCTGGTGCTGCTGCATGAAATGGGCGGCACGCTGGACAGTTGGGACGGCGTGATGGCGGCGCTGCAGGCCGATCACCGTCTTCTGGCGCAGGATCTGCGCGGCTTCGGCCAGTCCGAGAAGATCCGCGGTGCCGTTTCGATGGCCGACCTCGCCGCCGATACCGGCGCGCTGATCCGTCACGCCTTCCCGGGCGAGCGCGTCTGGATCGCAGGCTGTGCCGTCGGAGCGGGGATCGCGCTGCAGCTGGGTCTGGATGCGCCGGAACTGGTCTTGGGCGTCGTGGCTTTCGCCCCGGCCACCGGCACGCCCGAACCGAAGCGGGCCGAGGTGCTGGAACGTATCGCGGCGCTGGAGCGCGACGGGCTGCGCGCCTTCTTCCCCGCGCTTCAGGAACGGCAGTTCCCCGCCCGGTACCGCGACGATCCCGCCCGCGCCACCCAATTCCACCTGCGCAGGCTGACCGCAGATCCCGCCAGCTATGCCGCCGTCTGGCGCGCCATGGCGATCTGCGACATTGAGGACCGCCTGCTGGATCTGCGCTGCCCCGTGACCCTGGTGGCGGGAGAGGCGGATGGCACTCGCCCGCCCGCGCTGGTGCGGTCCCTGGCAGAGCGCATCCCCGGCGCGCGCTTCGTGACCATCGACAGCGGCCATGCTATGCCGGTCATCACCCCCGGCGCGGTTGCCACCGAAATCCGCTCGGCGATGGGGCAGGGCGGCGCAGGCTGAGGCAGGACATGGGGGCACGGTGCTGCGCCTCTGCCGATCAAGGAAACAACCATCATGACCCATGACTTTGCCATCATCGGCGGCGGCATCATCGGCCTTGCCACGGCACGGGAGCTGCTGCGCCGCCACCCCGGTGCAAGCCTTGTCCTGTTCGAGAAGGAAGATGCCGTCTCGCGCCACCAGACCGGGCACAATTCCGGGGTCATCCATGCCGGGGTCTATTACGCGCCGGGCAGCCTGAAGGCCCGGTTGTGCAAGGCGGGCGAGGCGATGACCAAGGCGTATTGCACGGAACAGGACGTGGCCTTCCGCACGCCCGGCAAGCTGATCGTGGCGACCAATGCGGTCGAGCGCGACAGGCTGGCGACCCTTGCCGCCAACGCGCGAACCAATGGCCTTGCCGTCGAGGAAGTCGACGTCGCGGGCCTGCGCGGGCTGGAGCCGAACATCACTGGCGTCGCGGGCCTGCGGGTGCGGCAGACCGGGATCGTGGACTATCCCGGCATGTGCCGCGCCATGATGCGCGAGATCATCGCGGCCGGGGCCGAGATGCGCCTTGGCCAGGAAGTGCGCGCGATCCGCGAGGATGCAAACGGGGTCACGGTGGAGGCAAGCGGCGGCACCTCCCGGGCCGCGCAACTGATCGTCTGCGCAGGTCTTCAGGCGGACCGGATGGTCGAGGCGGCGGGCGGCAGTCCGGCCTTCCAGATCGTCCCGTTCCGCGGGGAGTATTACGAACTTGCGCCGCCTCTCTCGAATATCGTCTCGCATATGATCTATCCCGTCCCCGATCCGGACTTGCCCTTCCTTGGCATCCACCTGACCCCGATGATCGACGGCAGCGTGACGGTCGGGCCGAATGCCGTTCTGGGCCTCGCGCGGGAGGACTACCGCAAGTTCCACCCCAACCTGCGCGACATGGGCCGGTATCTCCGCTATCCGGGCTTCTGGAGGCTGATCGGCTCCAACCTGCGCAGCGGCCTGTCCGAGATGTCAGATTCCGTCTTCAAATCCTCATATCTGCGGAAATGCCAGAAATACTGCCCCTCCTTGACGATTGACGATCTCCTCCCGCGCACTTCGGGCATCCGCGCACAGGCGGTGGACCGGAGCGGCAAGCTGATCCACGATTTTCTCTTCGAGAAATCGGAGCGCGTTCTCCACGTCTGCAACGCACCTTCACCGGCGGCCACCGCGGCATTGCCCATTGCCGAGATGATAGTCGAGCGTGTCTTGGGCTGACCCTAATTGCGACAGGGGAAGAAGTTGTGACGAAGCTGTTGCGCCGAAGCGGTCGAGGCCAAGACGTCCTTCGGGCAGATCAGCCCATCACCAGAGGCCGTAGGACGCGGGCTGGGACAGAGGGGAGAGGAGGTCAAGGCGATCCAGAAGGCCCGTCAGGAGCGACAGGTCAGGCATCACTGGCGATGAAACCACGGCTACCAACGGCGACGGCTGAACGGCTCGATACCAACCTCTGCAAAGTCGAGTGTCATGGCAAACAGCAGAAGATACAGCCCGCGTTGCTATTGCGAGGTGGCTTTGATCTCGAGACAGATCCATTCCAAAACATGCAGAGCCATGCTGGATGCATGCTGCAGGTTGGCGCAGAGTGGGTCAGGCGACGAAATTGACAACTCCCGAAGTGCAACCAGCCGACCGTCCCTTAAGAGTTGGTCGGCAGAATGAGTCCACCCGAGTACCAGACCCAAGCCCTGAGTAGCGGCATCCAAAGCGCTGTTATATGTCGAAAAACTTAGTCCAGCGCGAGACACCGAGGCTATGCCGTGCTTGGAGAGGAATTGACGCCAATCCATCCAACGGCCCTCATCATCGCGAAAATCAACCAAGGTCGCCGTGGCAATATCCTTTGCGGTAAGGCGTCTGGGCAGGGTCCGGCGAAATAACGGGCTGCAAAGGGGAACGATCTGTTCCTCGAACTGATGGGCGACCACCAACTTGCCGCTTTTCGAACTACCATAGGTGAGGATCAGATCTGCATCGGCACTGCCGTCTCGCAGAGGATCGGGCGAGGTCAAAATCCGGAGGCACAAATTGGGATGGTCAGCCTGAAACCGCGAGAGGCGCGGCATAAGCCAGTGCGCGGCTAGGCAAAGCTCGGTGCAGATCGTGAATTCGTTCGCGTCACGCTGCAGGGCGCCCTTCGCAGTTGCGATCTGCAGCACGGCCGGGTTGACGACTTCGGCAAATCGCTGGCCCGCGGCGGTGAGGGCGACGTCATGGCGCCGCCGCTCGAAAAGCATGACGGCCAGATCATCTTCAAGTGCGCGGATCTGGCGGCTCACCGCGGCTTGCGTCAGGTTCAACTCTTCCGCAGCGCGGGTGAAGCTTCCATGACGGCAGGCAGCCTCGAATGCAGCCAGCGAGCCGAGAGGTGGAAGACGGTTTCGAAGATTAGGCATTCTCATTCGGTATGTCTGGATCAACGATCATCGTTTGCCAAGGGGTTACGCAGGTCCGACAACTGAGGGAACAAGGGAGCACACGATGACCGAGACTTGGCTGCATTATCCTTCGATCCCGAAACCCGCCAAGGATGTGCCGAATATCCTCCTGGTGCTGACCGATGATGTGGGCTTTGGGGCTTGTTCCACCTTTGGCGGGCTGATCCCAACCCCGAATCTGGACGCCGTTGCGGCACGCGGCCTGCGGTATAACGCCTTTCACACGACCGCGATGTGTTCACCCACCCGCGCCGCCTTGTTGACCGGGCGAAATCACCATTCGGTCGGCTTCGGGGCGATCAGCAATTATTCGGTCGATGCGCCCGGCTATACCTCGGTCCTGCCCAAAGGGGCGGCGACTGTGGCACGGGTACTGCGCGACCATGGCTATGACACGGCGATGTTCGGCAAGAACCATAACACGCCGGAATGGGAGGCCGGGCCGCTTGGCCCCTTCGACCGTTGGCCTCTGGGGCAAGGGTTCAATTATTTCTACGGCTTCAACGCCGCCCAGACCGATCAGTTCAGCCCTGCTCTGGTCGAAAATCTGAACCCGGTCCGCCCGCCCCAAGACCCCGACTACCATCTGGACCGCGACCTGTCGGACCGGGCCGCGCATTGGATGCGGATGCAGAAGGCGCTGCGGCCGGATCATCCCTTCTTCATCTACTGGGCGCCAGGCACGCTGCATGAACCGCATCAAGCGCCGAAAGACTGGATCAGCCGTTTTGCCGGTGCCTTCGATATGGGCTGGGACAAGGCGCGCGAGCAGGTCTTTGCCCGGCAGCAGTCGATGGGCGTGATACCGCCTCATGCCACTTTGACCGCCCGCCCGCCCTATATCCCGGCCTGGGACGGCCTGCCGGCGGACGAGCGCGCCTTTTCTTCGCGGCAAATGGAGGTGGCTGCGGCGCAGCTTGCACATTTCGATCATCAGTTCGGACGATTGCTGTCAGAGATCGAGGCCGCCGGGCAGTTGGACAATACGCTGATCCTGTTCATCCAGGGCGACAACGGCGCCTGTCAGGAATACCAGCACGGCAACACCAACTACGATCTTTACGGCATTGTCACCGAGACGCCCGCCGACATGATCCCGAAGCGCGACCTTGTCGGTGGCCCGGACTATCACGGCACCTATGCGCCGGGCTGGGGTTGGGCGATGAATGCACCCCTGCCGGAAAGCAAGCAGATCGCCTCGCACCTGGGTGGCATCCGCAACGGGCTGGTGGTCAGTTGGCCCAAGGGCATCGCCGCACGGGGCGAGGTGCGGGGCCAGTTTGGCCATGTGATCGACATCGCGCCCACGATTTACGAGATTATCGGCCTGACCTTGCCGGAAGAGGTGGACGGCCATCCCCAGATGCCGCTGGAGGGCGTCTCACTGGCCTATTCCTTCGCCGATCCTGCCGCGCCCGAGCAGCACTCGGAGCAGTATTTCGAGATGCTGGGCAACCGGGGGCTCTATCAGCAGGGCTGGATGGCCTCGACGATCCCTGAACGGCCCCCCTTTGGCGAGACCTCGGGCTTGCAGCCGCTGTCCTATGCCTGGGGGCTATACGACCTGACGCAGGACTGGTCGCAGTCGACCGACATCGCCTCGGATCACCCGGCCAAGCTGGCCGCGATGCGGGCGCGTTTCGAAGACCTTGTGACCCGCTTCAAGCTGGCCCCGATCGCCAATGACCAGGTGGCGCGCCTGAACCACAGGTTCCGCCCCAAGGCCTTGACCGGCAGCGGCGCGCGCACCTATCCGGCGGGGGAGACGCGCTATCGGTCGTCGTCCTTCCCCGAGATCGTGCCGGGCTGGAAAGGCCGTGCCGATCTGGACGTAACGGAAACGGGTGCCGCGGCCGCCATCCTTGCACTTGGCTCGCGCTTTGGCGGGGCGACGATGGCGGTGGCGGACGGGGTTCCGGTGTTTACGCTCAACCCCACGGGCCGCGAGGCGGATCTGGTGATCCTGCGCGGACCGGCCCTGGCCCCTGGCGCGCATCAGGTCGAGGTGGTCTTTGCTCCGGGCCTGCCTTCGCGTGTGACCATGACCGTGGATGGTCTTGAGGCAGCCTCGGCCCTCGCCGACAAGTTCCCCTCGCCGATGAACCCCGAAAGCTTCGTTGGTCAGGGGCTGATCGACGCCCCGCCATTGTCAGCTGCCAAGGGGTGCCGCTTGCGCGCCTTTGTCGTCACGCAAGGGGCGGCGTGAGGGATGGTAGAGATGGTCGCCTTGTTGGGTGGCATCTTTCGCATGGGGTCGGATCGCGACTACCCTGAGGAGGCCCCGACGCGGCAGGTTGCGGTCGGCCCCTTTGCCATCGACCGATTTGCCGTGACGAATGCCGATTTCGTCCGCTTCGTTGCCGCGACCGGCCATGTGACGATGGCCGAGATCGCCCCCCGGGCAGAGGACTGTCCCGGCGCTGACCCGGCAGCCCTTCGCCCCGGCTCAGCCGTCTTCGTCGCCCCGGAGCCGGGCCAGCGCCTGCTGAGCGAACTGGATTGGTGGGAATTCCGACCCGGGGCTTTCTGGCGACAACCGGAAGGGCCGGGGTCGGACATTGCCGGACGTATGAAACATCCGGTGGTCCATGTCGCCTATGCCGATGCGCGAGCCTATGCCGGTTGGGCTGGAAAAGACCTGCCAACAGAAGCCGAATGGGAATTCGCCGCACGGGGCGGGTTGGACGGCACGACCTATGCCTGGGGAGATGACCTGATGCCGGGTGGCCGGATGATGGCCAATCACTGGCGTGGTGCATTCCCCTTTCGGGACGACACCGGGCGGGGACAGGTCAAGACCATGCCCGTGGGCAGTTTTCCGGCCAATGGCTACGGGCTGTTCGACATGATCGGCAATGTCTGGGAATGGACCTCGGATGTGTTCCAACAACCAGGTCCGAAGGACCCCTGCTGCGGCGGTTTGCCGTCAGCCTCCAGACCCCGGGTCATCAAGGGCGGCTCATTCCTCTGCGCAGAAAACCACTGCCGCCGCTATCGTCCAGCTGCTCGTCACCCGCAGGAACCCGCGACCTCGACCTGCCACATCGGATTTCGCTGCATTCGTCGCTAGTGTGCGACTGTGGTCGAGCACAGGTTGATCACCAGAACCCCTGACAGGATCAGCGCAATTCCGATCAGCGTGGGCAACGGGATCACCGCCCGCGCCAGACCGGCATCACCACGATCATGGTGACGCATGATCAGGAAGAAGCGCTGAGCATGTCCGACAAGATCGTGGTCATGTCGGGTGGCCGAAATTGCGACGAAGGGGCCCGGCCCCGAGCATCGGTCGGATCTGCGTCGTCATCATGCGGCGAACCTGCGCGAAAATGTTGCGGCGGCATTCGATCCTGGGCATTCGGTCAGGATCGGGCAAGCCGGCGGCTTCAGCGCTGGCCCGGCTTGCGTTCCGTGACCAGAAGCGCGTCGACGGCGATGGTGCCGCCCGGGGTCACGATCACCGGGTTCACGTCGGCCTCGGCGATGACAGTGCCCAGCCCGGCGCAGACCGCCGAGAAAGTTGCAAACGCCCGGGCAACGGATGCCTTGTCGCAGGCCGGCGCGCCGCGTGCCCCGTCAAGCAGCCTTGCAATCTGCAGGCGGTTGATCAGCTCCAGCGCGCGCCCTTCGCTGACCGGGGCAAGGGCGAAGGCGCGATCCGCGAAATGCTCGATCAACACCCCGCCGGCGGACAGCATGACCAGCGGCCCGAAATCGGGATCGCGGACGAAGCCGAACGCCAGCTCGACGCCTTTTGCAACCATTGGCTGCAGGATGACGCGCGGACCAAGGGCGAGGGACAGTCGGCCATAGCCCTCGGCAAGCGCCGCCTCATCCTGGATGTCCAGCAGGACGCCACCCTGATCGCTCTTGTGCGCAATCCCCGGTTCCGCCGTCTTCAGGACGACCGGGTAGCCGATCTGCGCGGCGGCCTGCCGGACCGCGCCCCAACTGTCCTGCACGGCACCGCGCGCCGTCTGCAGGCCGAAGTCTGACAGCAGCGACAGCGCCAGATGTTCATCGACCTCGCTTGCCCCCGCCAGCAGCCCGGCCCAGTGGTCGATCTTGTCGGGGGGCAAGGATTGCGGCGGCGCGAAACCACCACCCGGCCCGAAATCCGACCAGTGCTGCAGCCTGGCGACGGCGGCCAGCATCTCGCTGGCGCCGTTGATGCAGGGCACGCCCGCCGCGATGAGGGCCTGGCCGAGCGTCGTGTTGTTGGTCCGCGCGAAGCTGGAATAGAAAAAGCAGGGCTTGTCGGTTCGCCGGGCCAGCGTCATGGCCAGATCCCGGATCCTGTCGTCATAGACATAATCATCCCGCAGGTCGGCCTCATAGCCGATCATCGAGATTTCTTCGGCCGAGGCGAAGATCTCCACCGCCTGTTCGAAGGGTTTGGCAAAGTCTTCCGTCAGGTCTGCGCCGCAATCCAGCGGGTTGGACAGGTCCAGGTTGGGCGGAAGGATCGCGCGAAGCCGCGCACGGGTCGTATCCGAAAGCCGCGCAAGGATCGCCGGCGTCCCGGCGGCCAAGTCGATCATGAGTTCCCGCAAGCCACCCGAGTCGGTGACAAGCCCGACCCCGCCACGCCCCGGCCTGCGGCCGGTCGAGCAGAGCAGAGCGACATTCATCAACTGGTCGACCGTATCGACCTGGATTGCGCCGCATTCCTCAAGAAGGGCGCGGTAGGCGGTTCCCGACCCGGACAATGCGCCGGTATGCGACCGGGCCATCCGCGCGCTTTCTTCGGAATTGCCGACCTTGCAGACCACGACAGGAACGTTTGCGTTGCGCGCGCGAAGCAGGCTGGTCTTGAACCCGTCGGGGTTTCGCGCCGATTCCATGAACACCGCAATCACCTTGGTCGTCGATCTGCCAAGGGCGAAGTCGATGTATTCGTCGACCGTTGCGCCAATTTCCTGGCCCGGCGACACCAGCAGATCGAACTGGTAGCGCGGGTCGTTCATCGCCAGGGTCGTGAAGACCGAGCCTGAATGTGCGATCAGCGTGATGCCGCCATGCTGCATCCGCGCGGCGCCGTAGAAGCTGGCAACACAGCCGGTCTCGACATTGATCAGGCCCATTCCCGCGCCGCCACAGACTGGAATGCCCGCCTCGCGGGCGATGGAACGCAAACGCGGCAACAAGGGCTGGCCGTTCATGGCTTCGCCATGGCAGGCATCGAAGATCACCGCGGAGCCGGCACCGATGCGGATGGCATCGAGCAAGGACTGTTCGAGATTCCTGGCCCCGACCCCAAGCATGACCAGGTCCGGTGCGGTATCGAGATCCGCCAGTGCGGCCCGGCACGGACTGCCCAGGATGGTGGTGTAGCGCGGATTGATGAAGTCGACCTGCCCGGCGTAGCCTGCGCTTTTCACCGCCTGGGCCAGCCGCAACCCGAAGGAGCCGGCACGCTCCGACGCGCCCAGGACTGCGAGGGAACGCGCGTTCAGCAGGGGCTCCAGCCGATGTGCCGTGGAGGAGGGCGCCTGCCGGCCCGCGGCGGGGACATCCATCGTCATGATCCCTTGAACGCCGACTTCCGCTTTTCGGCAAAGGCAACCGCGCCCTCGTTGAAATCGTCGGATTGCAGCATCCGTTCATAGTGCCGAAGACCGCTTTTCCCCACCCAGGCGCGTCGGGTGATGGCATGGGCCTCCCGGATCGAAAGATGGGCGGTCGCGCCCATGTATTCCTTCAGGGCGGCGCTGACCAAGGGCGCGCCGGTCGCGATGCCCTGGGCAATCTCGATGGCACGGTCACGAATGCGGTCCTGGGTCATGACCTCGCTGACAAAGCCCCAGTGCTTTGCCTCCCCTGCGCTCATGCGGCGGCCGGTCAGCATCAGTTCGATGGCGACGTTGTAGGGAATGCGCCGATGCAGGCGCTGGACCGCACCGCCATCGGGCAGAAAGCCGCGCTGCATTTCGGGCAGGGCGAAATATGCGTCGTCGGTGGCAAGGACGATGTCACCGCTGAGGGCGATTTCGAACCCGCCGCCCACCGCCGCCCCGTTCACCGCAACGATCACCGGCTTTACCAGGTCGAAATATTCGGTAAGGCCACCAATCCCGCCGGGGCCGAGGTCGAAGCCTTGCTCGTCATCCCGCCCCTCGCCCCGGGCAACCGCCTTGAGATCCCAGCCGGCACAGAAGACCCCTTTCGGGTTTCTCTCGGCCATCAGGACCGCAACACGGAGCGTGTCGTCGGTGTTGAGTCTTTCGAAGATCCGGTAGAGTTCGGTAGAGAACGCAACCGTCATCGCATTCACCGGTGGCCGGTTCATCGTGACAACGAGGACCGCGCCCAGCGTCTCGACCGTAAGTTCGTTGATCATCTCGACCTCTCGCTCGGCGGGGAAGATTTCTCTGGCTTGTCGACCAATCCAGCGCCGGGCCCCTGCCGGATGCCTGAAGTCTAGAGAACGGCCCCGGCCTGGCTATGCGGGTAATCTTCATGGCAACATGAGGGATATTGATCTAATCTTGGCCCGTCACTCCCTTGCGGGAAAGATCATCTGCGCCCGGAGGTTGATGCGGGGCGCCTGGCCAGAGAGGAGTCTTGGGGATATCTGCCGGATAGAGCGGCAAAAAATTCTGCAGATGCAACAGGTAAAGGCAGGCGACGAAGCCTGGTGCATGCCGCAGCCCGGCGTCCGGGGGCCATTCGCAACGGCATGGCCGGGCCGCGGCCGAGGAACATGAGAGAGTTTCATGCAATACTGGCGCAACATCCCGCCCTTGAAGGCCCTGCTCGCGGTTGAGGCGACCGCCCGTCTGGGCGGGTTTTCGAAAGCGGCGACGGAACTGAATGTCACGCAATCCGCGGTAAGCCATCTGGTGGGGCAGGCCGAACGGTTCCTTGGAACCACGCTGTTCGAGAGGCAACGGCGACCGGCCACCCTGACGCCCGAGGGGCGCCGCTATGTGGCATCGCTTGTCCCGGCGCTTAACGCCATGCAGGCCGAAGGGCGGCGATTGCAGCAGATGAAGCGCGCCAACACGCTCACCATATCCTGCAACCTTGCCTATTCGATCTTCTGGCTGCTTCCGCGGACCAAGCTCTTTCACGAAGAGAACCCGGATATAACCGTGAACATCGTGACGGCATTTCAGGGGCTTCCGGAGCTGACCGACGATGTCGACCTGTCGATCCGGTTCGGACGGGGCGGCTGGCCGGGATGCCATTCGGAGTTTCTCTTCAGGGAGGTGATCGGGCCGGTCGCCAGCCCGGGCTATCTGGCCGGCAAGCCGCCGATTTCCGAACCCGGCGACTTGCTGAAGCACGAGCTTCTTCATGCGCTGGCCGAGGACAGGAGCTGGTACGATTGGCACCAGTGGTTCGACCATCACGCGATACAGCACCCGCCGAACCTGCCCGGGCCGCATTTCGACAACCACCTTGTGATGATGCAGGCGGCAACGGCCGGTGCCGGCGTCGCGCTGGGGTGGATCGGAACCGCAAGCGAGCTTGTCCGGCTGGGTCAGTTGGTCGAACTCTTGCCGGGCAAGATCGATGCGAAGGGCAGCGTCTTCCTGGTGCAGCGCAGCGACCGGCCAAGAACGGATGCATGTGTCAGGTTTTCGCGGTGGCTCATGCGGTCCCTGGGAGATCCCGCAGAACAAGACCGTGATTGAGGCGGCGCCCTGATGCGCGACCGGCGGGGCAGCGACGACGGTCCGATGCCCCGGGCCGCGAAAAGGTCGCGCCTTCGGCAGGGTCCGGCTTGTCCACCGGCGGTGGTGCCGGGGAGGGGTGATCGGCCGCCATGCCCATCTTGTGGCCCGCGCATCCAGGTGCCGCTGGCCGCGTGGCGGCGGGCGGTCAGGGTGATTTTTCCCGAACAACGCATCCGGCCGGCTGCGGCATGACCTGCCCGCCAAGATGGCATGGGGCGGGGGCTTGCATTAATTTACAATATCCGGTATATTGGGGGAATGGAGCAGCTTGAAAACAGAACCGCCTTTGTCACGCGCCATCTTGCCCGGCGGTTGCTGTCCGTCTCGCCGGGGGAGCGCATTCCCACCACCTCGGACATTGCGGGCGAACTTGGCGTCGGCTTTGGCACCGTGGAAAAGGCCATCGTCGCGCTGCGGCATGGCAATGTCATCAAGACCCGCGCGCGCGGGCAGATGGGCACCTTCCTGCTGGAGCGGGATCTGTCGCGGCAGTGGACGGCCGCGGGCCTTGGCGCGGCCATCGGCCTGTTGCCGATTCCAAATTCGATGCTTTTCGTGGGGCTGGCCACCGGCATTACCGCCTGGCTGGAGACGACGGCAGTGCCCTTCACGCTGAACTTCAAGAACGGCGGGCGCATCCGGGTTGCCGCCCTGGTCGAGGGCAGGGCGGATTTCGCCGTGGTGTCGCGGCAGACCGCCGATGTTGCCCTTGCCGAATATGCCGACCTGATCGAGGCCGTCGCCCTGCCCGAAAGATCCTATTATGCGGGCCACCATATCGTGTCGCGGCTGCATCCCGAAAAGCCGCGCGACGAATGGGTGATCGGCGTCGACCCCACCTCGTTCGACCATGCGTCGTTTTGCGAGGCGCTGTTTCCCGGGCTGGCCACGCGCAACGTGCGCTATGTCAACCTGCCCTATGCCATCGCCAAGGGCGATATCGACGCCACGGCGGTGCATTCGTTGTCGCTTGTTCCGCTTGAAGTGGCGCAATCGCTGTCCGTCGCTCCGGTCGAGCAATGGGACGAGACGCTGCGCAAGGCATCCTCGGCGGTCATCCTGTGCCGGGCCGACAATGCCCCGCTGCGCGCCGTCTTCACCGAAGCCCGTGATCCCGTGCAGATACACGAGATCCAGCAGGCCGTGATCGCGGGGGATCACGAACCCGAATACTGAACCACGTCTATCTGTTAGGGAGGAAACCATGACTATCGGGACTTTCACGTTGCTGCGGATATCGGCGGCGGCGCTTGTTGTTTCGGGCAGCCTTGCCGCAATGGCCGGCAGCGCGTCCGCGCAAAGCAACCTGACCTCGACCGAATTGTACAAGGACATGACGCCGACCGCGGATGCCGTCGATGTCGACGTGTCGCGCTACAAGAAGGAAGGCCCCTATACGATCGGCTATGCCGGCTTTGGCCTGGTGAACAGCTGGCGGGTGCAGGCCTTCGAATCGACCAAGATCCTGGCCGAAAACCTTGGGGTGGAGCTTCGCATCACGGATGCCGGCGGCGATGCGAACAAGCAGATCTCCGACGCCGAGGATCTGCTGGCCCAGGGCGTCGATGCGCTTTTGATCTCGCCCGTCGCCAGCGAGCCGCTGGCCCCGGTGATCGAGCGGGCCTACAGCCTTGGCATTCCGGTGATCGTCTGGGGATCGGATGCTGCGACCGATCAATACACCGCCAAGATCGTCGCGGATGATTACTATTTCGGCTATTCTGGGGGGCAGAAACTTGCTCAGGACATGGGTGGCAAGGGCAATGTCATCATGCTGCGCGGCATCGCCGGCAACAGCGTCGAGACGGCACGCTATGACGGCGCCGCAGCGGCGCTGAAGGAGGCGGGCGGCATCACCATCGTCGGCGAGGAATATGGCAGCTGGGCCTTCGATCAGGGCAAGGCCATCACCGAGACCTTTCTGGCGGCCAATCCGCAGATCGATGGCGTCTGGGCATCGGGCGCCGCGATGACGCGCGGTGCGATCGAGGCGTTCCAGGAGGCCGGGCGCCCGCTTGTTCCGATGTCCGGCGAGAACCTGAATGGTTTCATGAAGCTTTGGGCCGATCTTGACCTGAAAAGCAGCGGGCCGCAATTTCCGACCTGGCAGGCGCCCGAGGCGTTGAAGGTTGCCCTGCGGGCCCTGCAGGGCGAGCCGATCAAGTCGTCCTATCTGCTGAAGCCCGCGCCGATCACCGATGCCAAGGCGGCGGCGATGCCCGATGTGTCCGACGACTATTGGGTTGAGCAATACCTGACCCCGGAAGAGGTCGGCCGGGTTTTCCCGCAGTAGTGCCGAAAAAAGCGACTGACATGAACGGGCGGTCACAAGACGATGCCTTGCTGGTCCTGACCGGGATCAGCAAGCGCTTCGGCAGCACCCAGGCGCTGGAAGCGGTCGATTTTTCGGCGCATGCGGGGCGCATCCATGCCCTGGTCGGCGAAAACGGCGCGGGCAAGTCGACGCTGGTCAAGACCATCGGCGGCATCAACCTGCCCGATGCCGGCACGATCAGCCTGGCGGGAAGGCTGCAGCAGTTTTCCGGCCCGGCAGATGCATCGCGGGCCGGAATCCACCTGGTGCATCAGGAACTGGCCCTGCTGCCCAACAACACCGTGGCCGAGAACGTCTTTCTTGGCCACGAACTGGCGGGTGCGGCCGGCCTGTCATGGTCCGCGATGAACCGCCGCGCCGCCGAGACGTTTCGCCACCTGGGCCTTGAAATCGACGTGACGCGGCCGACGGGCGAGCTTTCGACGGCGCAGCAGCAGATGGTCGAGATCGCGCGGGCCACCATCCGCGACTTTCGGGTGATCATCCTGGACGAGCCGACGGCGGCCTTGCCGCCGGCCGATACCGAACGGTTGTTCGCAGTGCTTCGCGACCTGGCTGCACGCGGCACGGCGGTCATCTACATCAGCCATCGCCTTGACGAGATCCGGGCCCTTGCCGACGACATCACCGTGCTGAAGGACGGCCGCCACGTCGCGACCAGGCCCGCCGCCGAACTGGATACGGCAAGCATGATCCGGCTCATGGTTGGCCGCGCGATCGACGACCTGTTCCCGCCGCGCGGGCCGCGGTCGCAGGCCGCGCCGATCCTGCAGGTCGACGGGTTGATCGATCCGCCCCGGGTCTATGACGTGTCCTTCGAGATCCGCGCCGGAGAGATCCTGGGTATCTATGGCCTGGAGGGCCACGGTCAGGACGAGGTCCTGTCGGCCATCGCGGGCGCGCGGCGGCCGGTCGGCGGCCAGTTGCGCCTTGACGGCAAGCCGCTGGCCTGGGCGCCGGTCCCGACGATGATCGGTCATGGCATCGGCTTCATCCCCGAGGATCGCAAGGCCGAAGGCCTGGTGCTGGATCTTGACGGCCATGCCAATGTGTCGCTGCCGATCCTGCGCCGGCTTGCGCGGCATGGCTGGGTCAATCCCCGGCGCGAGCGCGAAATCACCACCCGGGCCGCCGGCGAAGCCGGGGTGCGCGGCGCGCTGGATGTGCCGGTGCGCCGGCTTTCGGGGGGCAACCAGCAGAAGGTCCTGCTTGCGCGCTGGCTTGCGGCGGGCACGCGCCTGTTCTTGATGAACCAGCCGACGCGGGGCGTCGATGTCGGTTCCAAGGCCGAAATCTACAGCCTGGTTCGCCGGCAATGTGTCGAACACGGCAAGGCGGCGCTGGTCGTTGCAAGGGAGATCACCGAATTGCAGGGGTTTTGCGACAGGATCCTGGTGATGTCGCGCGGCCGCATGGTTGCCGAATGTTCTCCGCTCGACAGCGAGGAAGCCATCCTTGCCGCCGCGCTTGGCCAGGAGGTGCAGACGTCATGACAGGTTCGATCTCGACGGCCGCGGGTTTCGGACCGCTGCTGCGCGCAAGCCGGCCGCTGCTGCCGGTGCTGGCCTTTTGCATCCTGCTTGTGGTGATCGGGGCGGTGCAGAGCCGGGTGTTCCTGTCGGCCTTCAATCTGGGCAACCTGGCCATCCAGATCATGCCGCTGCTGCTGGTGGCCATCGGCCAGACCTATGCCGTGGGCAGCGGTGGGCTTGACCTGTCGGTCGGCTCGATCGTCAGTGTGGTGGCGGTGGTCACGGCAATGTCCTTTGCCCCGTTCGGCATCGTCGGCGGGCTTTTGCTGGGCCTTGGCGCCGGCTTGGCAATCGGTGCGCTGAACGGCCTTTTCGTCTCGCGCGGGATCGAGCCTTTCCTGGTGACGCTGGGCACCCTGTCGCTTGCCCAGGGGTTGGCGCTGTTCATCACGCCGGTTCCGGGTGGGTCAGTGCCGCCGCAGTTCCGGGCCATTGCGGGATATTGGGGGCAGATGCCGATCCTGTTGCCGCTGGTGCTGGTTCTGGCCGGGGTTGCCATATGGTCGATCCGCCACACCCGCACCGGCGCCAATATCGTTGCCGTTGGCGGCAATTCCGATGTCGCCCATCTTTGCGGCATTCCCCTGCGCCGGACGATCATCAAGACCTATGTCATCTGCGCGGCCTTTGCGGCGCTGGCTGCATTCCTGGTCGTGGCCCGGACCGGCACGGGCGATCCGACGATAGGCGCGCGCTTCACGCTGGATTCGCTTGCCGCCGTGGTTCTGGGCGGAACACTGCTTGGCGGTGGGCGGGTCGTGATGGCGGGCACGATCCTGGGGGCCATCGCGCTGGGACTGCTGTCCAATGTGCTGAACCTTCTGCAGGTCCCGGCCTTCTACCAGACGCCGGTCAAGGGCCTGCTGGTGATCGGCGCCGTGCTGTTGCCCAGTGTGGTCGGCCGCATTCTGGCGCGGCGGGCTGCGGTGCGGGCGGCCAGCGCCTATCGCGCACAGCCGCAAGGAGCAGGCGCATGACCACCCTGCTTGGCATCGACATCGGAACGACCTCGATCAAGGCCGCGCTGTTTGCGGTCGATGCGCCCGGCGTGCCGCTTGCGGTTGCCAGCCGCGCCTCGCCCACCCGCATGCCCGCGCCGGGGCAAAGCGAAACCGATCCTCTGGCGGTTCGTGCGGCCATTGCGGATTGCGTTCGCGAACTGACAGGCGGCGGGCGCGGCGCCGAGGTTGGTGCCGTCGGCGTTTCCGGCACCGCCTGTGGCGCCTGGCTGCTGCGCGATGGCCTGCCCGTGCGGCCGGCCATCCTGTGGAACGACGGCAGGGCGGCGGCGATCACCGACAGATGGCGCGAGGATGGCCGCATGGCCGCGATCTTCGACATTTCGGGCAATGCGCCCTTTCCGGGCTATACGCTGCCGGTGCTGCGATGGCTTGCCGAGCACGAGCCGGACAACCTGTCCAGGGCAACGCATCTTGTCTGCTGCAAGGATTTCGTCCGCGGCTGGTTGACCGGCACCTGGACGACCGAGGAAAGCGATGCCTCCTATGCGCCGTTCGACATCGTCGCGCGCGACTGGAGTGCCTCGCTTTTCGATCTGACCGAGACGAAGGCCAGCGCGCATCTGTTGCCGCGCTTGTCGCCGCCGGACCGCACGGACCCGCTGCTTGCGGCGGTGGCAGAGGATCTGGGGCTGCGTCCCGGCATCGCGGTTGCCATGGGGGCTACGGATATCGTGGCGGGCTGCGTCGGCGGTGGCGCGGTGGCGGCGGGCCATGCGGTGACGATCCTGGGAACGAGTGCCAATTCCAGCATCGTGACGGATCGGCCAGAGTTCGAGCCGCGCGGGATCGGCATCATGGCGGCGGCGCCGCTGGGCCGATGGGTGCGCACCATGGTGAACACATCGGGCTCGATGACGCTTGACTGGGCCGCGGGACTGTTCACCGGCGGCGATGTCGGGGCACTGTTCACCCGGGCCGCGCTGGCCCAGGACCAGGATATTCCGGTGCTGCTGCCCTATCTGGCGGATGCCGGCGTGATATCGCCCTTTGTCGACGCCCGCGCGCGCGGCGCCTTTGTCGGGCTGCGTGTCGGCCATGATGCCGCCGCGATGTGCCGTGCGGTGGTCGACGGGCTGGCCTTCGCGGTTGCCGATTGTTACCGCGCGATGCCGGGCATGGTCAGCCGCATCACCGCGGTGGGGGGCGCTGCACGTTCCGACCTGCTGTTGCAGACCATTGCAGATGCCACCGGGGCGCAGGTCTTGCGGCCCAAGGGCGAGGAGTTCGGGGCGCGCGGTGTTGCCCTGCTGGCTGCCCTGCATTCTGGGCTGATGACAGCGGGCGCATTCGAACAACGGGCGGCTGATCTGGAACTGGCGCGCCAGTTCCTGCCGGGGCCGCGGGCCGCCGATGTGGCCGCGCGCTTCGCGCGGTACCGCGATTGCGTCCGTGACACACGATCGACAGGGAGACTGTGGTGATCCACCCCATCGAAGCAGAGCGCAAACCCGGCATGGGGCTGGCCGCGAATGCAGATCTCTTGCGGCGCACCGCAGTATGGATCGCCCTTCTGGCGACATTGGTGGCGATGCTGGTTGTCCGCCCGGCGTTGCTTGCGCCCGAGCAATGGCCGATCCTGCTGCGCCAGGCCGCGCCCCTGGGGCTGCTTGCTGTCGGCCAGACGGTGTTGCTGATCGGCCGGGGCTTCGATCTGTCGGTGGGGGGGGTGGTCGGGTTCGTCAACGTGCTGGCGGCCTCCAGCATCGCCCAGACCTATGGGGCGGGCGGTGTCATCCTACTGTGCCTGCTGTTCGGCCTTGCCATTGGCCTGCTGAACGGGGTCATGGTTGCGCAGGGACGGATCTCGCCGCTTGTCGCCACGCTGGGCACCGGGTTCATCCTGACCGGGGCCATGCTGATCTATACCGGCGGCGCCCCGACCGGCAACATTCCCGAAGGCATACGCGCCCTCTCGCGCTCGCGGTTCCTGGGCTTGCCCTATGCGGTCTACATCTGGCTTCTTGTCTCGCTTGTGGTCGGCATCGCATTGCAGCGGACCTGGTTCGGGCGATACGTCTATGCGGTGGGATCCAGCCCGGAGGCGGCGGTCTATTCGGGCATTCGCGTCAGCGCGATCCAGATCGGCTCTTACATGCTGTCGGGGTTCTGCGCCGCCCTGGGCGGGCTGTTGCTGGCGGGGTTCGTCGGCATCGGCACCCTGGGCGTCGGGCAGGATCTGGTGCTGAATTCGCTGGCGGCGGCGGTGATCGGCGGCACGCTGCTGCGGGGCGGTGTGGGCGGCGTATCGGGAACGGTGGGTGGCGTGATCCTGCTGACCGCGCTGTCGGCCCTGCTGACCGGCGCGGGTGCCGGTGCCGCCGGCAGCCTGGCGACGCAGGGACTTGTCCTGCTGGGCGCGGCGATCCTGTTCAGAGAGATGAAGCGTGGCTGAGCGAACCACTGGCACAGGCGGCATTCTGGACCGCCGCTCGATCCTGATCGTCGGCGGTTCGACCGGCATAGGGCGGGCCTGCACCCTTGCCTGCCTGGCAGCCGGGGCACAGGTCACAGTCACCTCGCATGACGAGGCCAGCCTGCGCGCCCTGGCCGGCGAACTGCCGGGGATCACGACCGTGCTGGCCGATGCGCGCGATCCGGATGCGACGGAAAGCGCGGTCGAGACCGCCGCGTCGGTTGCGGACCGGCTGGACGGGCTGGTGCATGTGGCCGGGGGAAGCGGCCGGTCGCTGGGCGATGGCCCGCTGCACGAGATTACCGATGCAGGCTGGCAGGGGACCATCGAGCTCAATCTGACCTCGGCCTTTCTGTCGAACCGAAGTGCGGTGCGGCGCTTTCGGGCGCAGGGATCGGGCGGGGCAATTGTGAACATCGGTTCGGTTCTTGCGACCCATCCGGCACCGGATCACTTTGCGACCCATGCCTATGCCGCGGCCAAGGCCGGGCTGGAGGGCTTCACCCGCTCGGTTGCCGCACGATATGCCGGCGACAACATTCGGGCAAATGTGGTTGCGGCCGGCCTTGCCGATACGCCGATGGCGCGCCGGGCAATCAGCGACGCGGCGATCCGGGGCTTCGTTTCCACCAAGCAGCGGCTGGATGGCGGGCGGCCGGCACGGGCCGGGGATTTCGGGCCGGCGGTCGCCTTCCTGCTGTCGGACGGGGCCAGCTTCATGACCGGCCAGATCCTGGCCATCGACGGCGGCTGGCCGCTGGGCGACGGCCAGCTTCGGATGCGGGAAACACAGGCGTGATGACAATATCGGGCCGGGAAAGATCGAAAGGTATCAGAAAGTGACATCGGAACTGGATCGGGCGCATTTCGGCATCGTTGTCATCGGGGCCGGGTCTGCCGGTTGCTGCGCCGCCATCGCCGCCGCGGAGACATCCGGCAGGCCGGTTCTTCTTGTCGAGCGCTATGGCTTTCTGGGTGGCGTCTCGACCCAGAGCCTCGACACCTTCTACGGGTTCTTCACACCGGGCGACCGCCCGCTGAAGGTGGCCGGCGGCATTCCCGACCGTGTCGTGGACCGGCTGGCAGACCATGGCGAAATCTTCTTGCGGCCCAACACCTATGGCGCGGGTACCGGCGTCACCTACAATCCGGAATATCTGAAGATCGTCTGGGATGACCTTGTGGCCGCCTCGGGGGCAGAGGCGCTGCTGCACAGCAAACTGGTCGCGATCGAGGACGGTGGCGGGGTGTATCGGCTGACGCTCGATACGCCCGGTGGGGCGGTGACGGTCTTTGCCGAGCGTGTCATCGATGCCTCGGGCGATGCGCATGCGGCGCATCTGCTGGGCGTACCGCTGGAAGAGGCCGGCCGGGAGGAGGCGGCGCAGACTTTCACCACCACCTTCCGCATGTGCAATGTCGATCTTGACCGCTATGCCGGGGCAGGGGGCAAGAAACTGCTTCAGGACCGGATGACCCGCGCCGTCGAGGCCGGAACCTATCCGCTGCCCCGCAAGAATGGCAGCGTGCATGAGATGGTCCAGCCGCATTGCATCGCCACCGTCGCCGTGCGCGTACCGTTCTCCTCGCCCTTCGATCCGCGCGCGCTGAGCGCCGCCGAGGCCGAAGGCCGCCGCCAGGCCTATGTCTATGAGGCATTCCTGCGCGCCGAGATCCCCGGCTTCGAACAGGCAAAGATCATCGGCATGTCCTCGCCCCAGATCGGCATCCGGGAATCGCGGCGGCTGTATGGCGCCTATCGCCTGACGCGGGCAGATTGTCTTGCCGCGGCGCGCTTCGAGGATGCCGTGCTTCTTTGCGGGGCACCGATCGAGGACCATCGGATGAATGCCGATGGCGAGGACGAAACCGAATGGGTCTATGTGCCGGACGGCGGGGTCTATCAGGTTCCCTACCGTACGCTTCACGCCCCGGGGTTCGACCGTCTTCTGGTCGCTGGCCGCTGTTTCAGTGCCGAGCATTCGGCGCATGCAAGCTGCCGGTCGATGGCGCAGACCATGTCGATGGGGCAGGCGGCCGGGACGGCCGCGGCGCTGTCGCTGCAGGGCGATTGCGCCGTGGACCGGATCGACATCGCGGCGCTGCGCGCGCGGCTGGAGAGCATCGGCGCGATCATCGATCCGCCGGTGGACACGGCGCGGATCGGCCGGGATGACTGGTTCGCAAACCGCAATCGCAAGGGCTAGTGCAGATGGGCTTCTTCTCTCCCCCCACCGAGATCGCATCCAGAATCTGGGTCAATCTTCCCCAGGCCCTGGGCTGGACGCGCCGCAGCAATGCGCTGGTCGAGAAGTTCATCGGAAAGCCCGCGCATTCCTTCCTTGAAGGACCGGCTTTCGATGCGGCAGGAAATCTCTACGTTGTCAACTTCGCCTTTGGCGAGGTGGTCAAGATCACCCCCGCGGGCACGGCCTCGATCCTTTGCCGATACGATGGCGCGCCCAACGGGCTGCAGGTTGGCGCCGATGGCATGATCTATATCAGCGACCGGCTGCGCGGCATCATGCGCGTCGATCCGGCCAGCGGTGCGGTCGAACTGCATTGCGGGCCCGAACGCTCTGCCGTGGGGTTTGCCGGTCTCAGCGACCTGACGATCGCATCGAACGGCGATATCTATTTCACCGATCAGGGCGATTCACATCTGCTGGACCCGACGGGCCGGCTGTTCCGGCTGCGGCCGGATGGCCGGCTGGACATCGTCATGGAGCGGCTGCCGGGGCCGAATGGCGTGGTGCTGAACCCGGCCGAGACGCATGTCTTCGTGGCAATCACCTATGGCCCGGCGGTCTGGCGCGGCAGGGTCGTCGCGGATGGCCCCTGCGACAAGGTGGGCGTGTTCCAGTCTCTGCCCGGCGGCTATAGCGGCACCGACGGTCTGGCGATGGACCGCGATGGCGGATTGGCGGCCTGCCACAACCGCCTGGGTACGGTCTGGTTGTTCGACCGCGACGGAGAGCCGAAATACCGGGTCCGCACGGCGCCGGGCGCGGGCAGCAAGATAACGAACGTGGCCTATGGCGGGCCGGACAATGCAAGGCTCTACATGACCGAAGTGGAAAGCGGCTGCATTCTGGTCGCCGATGCTCCGGTTCCCGGCCTGCTGACGGTCGGTCAGCGCGGCTGATCGGCAGCAAACCACCCGGCCCGTTCCGCTGCCCTGGCCGAAAGGCGGCAGCGGGCGCCCGGGCCGGTCCAGGTTCACCGCCAGATGCGCCCTGTCGCCCGGCCCGGCAATATGCCGGGTCAAGGCGGGCCGGTCGATCCCATTGGGAGGGGCGCAGGTTCCCGCAGCCAGCGGCCGGATCGGTATCCCGGCCGGAATCGGGATGATGCCGTCAGGCCCCGG
The DNA here is from genome assembly GCA_014879735.1 of Paracoccaceae bacterium. Taxonomy (GTDB): domain Bacteria; phylum Pseudomonadota; class Alphaproteobacteria; order Rhodobacterales; family Rhodobacteraceae; genus Pseudogemmobacter. The sequence continues at coordinate 12,951 of JACSRN010000099.1, read as the reverse complement.
ACAAACCCACCAGCACATCGCATTCCCCCGCAACAGCCGTGTCCTGTCGCCACGGTCGGTCATCGGCCTGCCGTCCCGGCGTCGTGCGCTGTGATCCGGTGCTCGGTCCATGACAGAATTAACATATGTTCACACGCATTCTGGACAACCCTTGCCCGGCAGCCCAGGAATACCGGGAATTTTGACGGATACTCCCCATCATGACGCGAATCGGCTTTACCCAGTCCTTCAAAATGAATTAACGTTTGTTTGTATCACGAGGGAACCCAACCATGCCCCGCCACAGACCCGAAGCCGTCAACCGGGACTGCGCAACCAGATGCGGTGCCGAAAAAGGCGCCCGACCCCGCCTCGCGGAGCGGCGAGAAACCGATTGGGCGGCTGAAGCCGTCTTATGCCGCACCGGACGACAGGGACCGGCGCAGACCTTCCCTGCGCGGGCACCGGCGGGGCCCGGCTGCGGCGCGACCTGCCCCCACCATTCGAGCAATGCAAACGGAACGTCGGAAAAGGAAAGCCCTTTGGCACGCGAACAAAAGATCATCGTGATCGGTGCTGGCGGTTCCCAGGCTCAGGCGATGCTGCGCGCCCTTGCCCGCGGGAAAATTGTCGATGGCGTCCTGGCTGTCGACCGCGCCTGGCGCCCGGAGGTCCGCAAGGCCACCGAGGACATGGGCTTTGCGATCCAGACCCTGGATCCGCTGTCCGTCCCCGAGAAGCTTTGCGCGCTCTTGCGGTCGACCGAGATCCTCGTGAACATGGCCGGCCCCTATTACAAGACGGGGACCATCGTGCTTGACGCCGCGATCGAGACGGGCACCGACTACATGGATATTTCCGACGATGCGGATGTGTCCATTCCGATGCTGGAACGCGCCAAGGCCGCCGAGGCTGCCGGAATCCGGGCGTTGATCGGCATGGGATCGTCGCCCGGGACGACGAATGTCCTGATCCGCGCCGCGGTCGACAAGCTGGGTCCGGTCGAGGACGTGGACATCTACTGGACCGTCGACGTCAATGACCTGACCGAGGCGGCGATCCGGCATTTCTGGCATTGCTTCAGTCTCGTCGACCGGGAGGGGAACGTGTCGGAAGTTGCCGGCTGGGACGCGCTGGACTTCCGCGATGTCGATTTCCCGATCCCGTGGGCCGGCAGCGTGTCGTCCGCCTCGCCCATCCCGAGCCGATCACGGTGCCGCGTTTCCTGCCGGTCAAGAATTCTGCGAACTTCGGCGGACTTAACTCGCTGGAATCGCTGGTGATTGCATGGTCGCTTGCGCATATCGTGGACGAACAGCGGTCGAATGGCGAGTTCACGGATCCGGCTGCCGCGCTGTTTCGCCACTACCGCGAACGCCGCGTCGATGCGCCCCGGATCGGGAGTGGCCTTGTCATTGACGTCCATACCAATGGAAACGGGCTGCGTTTCGCTTCCGGCAGCGAAGGTGGCATGGACGATCCGACCGGCATTCCGGCCGCCGTCGGGGTGGTTCTCATGTTGGAAGGCCGGATCGCGCGGAAGGGCGTCTTTGCGCCCGAGGTGCTTGCGCCGAAGGACTTTTTCGAGGTCTTGCGGCGCGTCAGCCTGGGCGGGGGTGGATTGACACTGCAGCGGCTGGTGAACGGAAAAGCGGAAGAACAGCTCCGGATCCGGGATCTTGTGGCATAGGAAACGGTTCGGGAAGGGGGCGATGCCAAGCATGGAGCTGGTCTTTGATGCAGGCATTGCCGCGCCGCTGCGCGTGCGCGGAGGCCTTGCAGACGTCATGGGCCCTGCCCGAACTGGCCGGACGGGTCGTGATCAGCCCTCTTGCCGGGGGGGCGAACAACGTGAACCTGAAGCTTGCGGTCCCGGCGCGGAGCTTTGTGCTGAAGCTGCGGGATCGGAAGGGTGTCCCGGCCAGCAACGCCAGGATCCAGGAGGCCATCCAGGGCCAAGGGCTTGCCCATTCGCTTGGCGTCTCACCCGCGATCCTGGCCGCCTCGGCGGACGGGGATTTCCTGTCGGAATTCGTCACGGGCAAGACGCTGCGTCCCGAGATAATCCGCAGCGACGGCTATGCACCGGCGATGGTCATCGCCCTGCAGAAACTGCACAGGGTTCCGCCGCCCGACCGGCATTTCCGTCTGGACGACGACATCCGCACCTTCATGGTCGGCGCAACCGCGGTTGGCGCAGCCCTGCCGCAGGGGTTCGATCGCCTGCTGCAGCTTGCCCATGAACTGAACGGGATCATCGTCGCCTCGGCTGCGCCGGTTACATTCATCCACGCCGATCTGGTGCCGCAGAACTTCATCGCCTCGGACAAGGGTGTCGTCCTGGTCGACTTCGACTATTGCGGCCGCGGGCTGACGGCCATCGACATTGCGGGCGCGACGTCGCAGGCGGAAATGGATGACGCGGAGACGGACGCCTTCATGCGCCTCTACGACCCGGATCTGGACGACGCCCAGCGTGTGCGGGTCAAATGCGTGCAGTTCATCAATGCCATCCGCGAGGTTGCCTGGGCGCTGATGGCCGAGGCCACGATTGGCGCGGCGGCGTGACGGTGGCCGGGGACTGGAGCTATGCCCTGCATCGCGACACCAACCTGGATCTGGCGCGGGCCCTGCTGGCGGGCTTTGACCTGAGCGCGCTTAGAAAACAGATCTGCGATATACGCCCGGGCGCACGCTTCTGATCGCCCAACACAGGACAGGGAGATACCGACCATGATGCTCAGGAACAAGGTTGCCATCGTCACCGGGGCGGGCAGGGGCATCGGACAAGGCATTGCCCTGCACCTTTTGCCGAGGAAGGTGCCAGGGTCGCCTTGATCGGCCGTTCGGAAGCCACCCTGGCCGATACCCGCCAGAAGATCGAGGCCGCGGGCGGCACGGCCACGATCCATCTTGCCAGCGTGTCGGATGAGACGGCGGTCGAGACCGCCATCGATGGCGTCCTGCAAGCCCATGGCAGGATCGACATTCTGCTGAACAACGCCGGCATCGTTCATGAAGCCGAGTTCCTGGACATCAGCTATCAAAGCTGGCTCGAAGTGGTCGGGGCCGATCTGAACGGTACCTTCCTGATGACCCAGCGCGTGGCCCGGCGGATTCAGCACACCGGCGGGGGCGCCATCGTCAACATCGCCTCCATCGATGCGCATGGCTATGACGGGCCGCAAGCTGCATATACCGCCGCCAAGGCTGCGGTGGTAGGCCTGACCAAGAACAATGCCAAGGACCTCGGGCATCTGAACATTCGCGTCAATTCGGTCAGCCCCGGCTGGGCCCATACGCCGATGATCGGGGAATTCGTCTCGGCCGAGGCGCTGGACTACATGAAGCAACGCTTTGACCGGGTGCCGATGAAACGCCTGGTCAAGATCAAGGAAGTCGCCGAGGCCGTTGGCTTCCTGGCATCCGACCGTGCCTCCGGGATCAGCGGAATCGACGTTCCGGTCGACTGCGGAACGCTGGCCACGCTCTATGTCTACGAATCCCTTCCAAAGGCCTGAAATCGAATACCGGCGAGGACAAGAGCCTTTGCCCACGGAGGTGGAACCTTTGAAAGACCTCACGAAGTTCTACATCGACGGTGCCTGGGTGGATCCGGAAACCCCCCGGATGCTGCCTGTCGAAAACCCGGCAACAGAGGCCGTGATCGCCAGGCTTGCCCTGGGATCCGGCGCCGATGTCGACCGTGCGGTCGATGCCGCGCGCGCCGCCTTCGAGGCCTGGGCCGCCCTGCCGCTGGCTGATCGGTGGGGTATCTGGAGCGGCTGCCTGCGGCCTTCGCCAGACACTCGATGAACTTGCCACAAGGCTCATCGCCGGGGTGAATGCCTGAGGCGGGCCGGGCCGTCCGTCAGGCCGGCCCCGGGGGCCTATGCCGGCTGCGGCATGTCCTCAACGATGACCATGCCATAGGCGAGCCGGGAATAGTGCCGGGCAACCCGCTGCGCATCGTATCGGCCATTGGGCCGGTACCAATCCAGCACCTTGTCGCACATCGACCCGATGGCGAGCGCAATCAATCGTGCATCCACCGGCTCGCGCCCCAACTCCCTGAGGCAGGCCGACACGATGTCCGTCATCAAGTCGAGATAGGCTCGCAGAAGGCGCCGGATCCCTTCCTTCTGGGTTGGCGACAACCGTTCGATGACATGGGATTCGATCATCCGGTCGTTGGCCTTGGCCCGCCGAGAATTCTCGATCTGATAGACGACATGCCGGCTTACCAGCCCCTCCAGCCGCGCGAAGGGCGGGTTTGTGGGGTCATCGACCAGCACGACCTTCTGGTGGAAATGGTCGAGCGTGGTCGTCACCGCCACCGCGAAGAGGTCTTCCTTCGATTTGAAGTGGTTGTAGATCGCCGGCGCCTTCAGGCCGACGTCGGAGGCCAGATCCCGCAGCGATGTTGAGCCAAATCCGTTGTTGCCGAACAGCTCGATCGCCGCTTCGAGAAGACGTTCCCGCGTGTCGGATCGCTGCGCGCCTGCTTCTACATTCACGACCAACATCTTCCTGCTTATCAAACACAACTCGTCCACATTAACAGTTAATAATACAGGAAGCGATGGGCTGGCAAGCAATATTCTGTGCTGCAACGGCCCGCTCCAGCGCCGTGCGCCTCGGCCGGGTTCTTCTGAAACCCGGGTAAATCGGCCAGATGATGCCTCAACGCGATGCTTCGGAGGCTGGCGGTCCGCCTTGGCCACATGGTATTGACACAGAGCATCTGTCATTAGTTAATGAACGATAATTAATATAACCGCCACCGAGCGATTCGAACTCCGGGAGGACCACATGACCACTCGCCTGGACGCCGCGATCCTTGCATTGTCCGCTGGCACCGTGATGCCCTGCCTGGCGCTGGCCGAAACCATCGTGGTTTCGAACTGGGCCAACTACATGCCACCGACATCGTCGAACGGTTCACGGCCGAAACCTGTGTCAATTCGATCCTGCGAAAGTCGAATATGCCGATTTCGGCGAAGGATCGGGCGAGGCGCTGGTCAGCAGGCTGGTCGGCCCGGCAGAGAGCACGACCATGGGGGCCTATTATGCGCGATTTGATCGGCGAACGGTTCCGTGGCGGGTCAGATATGACGAGTTCATCACCTGCATCAGCGGCGTCTTTCACCTGAGAGCCGGCGCGCAGAGTTTTCATTGTCACCCGGCCAGTCGATCTGGATTCCGAAGGACACCGATCTGGAATACGGTGGCGAAAACGCCCTGGTTGTCATTGCAATCGCGCCGGTGAACTGGCGGCAACTCATCGCGGAAGAAGCCTGGATCCCGGACTGCCGGCTCATCCGGACCGATGGCCCGGGCATATGATATCTGCGCGGCGCGGCCCTCGGGAAAGGGGTCGCATCTGCCATGTCTGCGCCGCAGGGTGGGTTGCGCCCGGCGCGCGTCCACATTCGCGCGCCGCTGCGCAGGATGTCACGGCGCGCCGATGCCTTCGGCCAGCATGTCGAGGGTGCGCTCGATATCGCTCCGCGTCGTCAGCGGGTTGATGGTGCAGAGCCGAAGAACGCTGCGGCCGTGGAGGGATGTCGACGAGACGCAGGCAAAGCCGCTGTCGGCCACCGCCTTTGCGCGTTCGCCATGGGTGTTGTGCTCCGCGTCCTTCAGGCTGAAGCAGACGCAACCGATCTGCGCCGGGGATACGATTTCCCAGACATCCGGCTTCGAGCGCAGATAGGCCTCGGCATATTCGGCATTGTCGATACCGCGCTGGACGGCGGCCCGGAACCGCTTTGCGCCATAGGTGCGGATCGATAACCACAACTTGATCGCGCGCGACCGCCGGGTCAGTTCCAGGCTGCGATTGCCGAAGTTTACCGCGCCCGTCGTGGCCTGAACGTCCTTGAGATATTCCGGCGACATCGCGAAACAGCGCTCCAGCGCGCCTGGGCGGGTGACAAGGCAGGCCCCCACGTCATACGGCTGGAAGAACCATTTGTGTGGGTCGAGAACGACCGAATCCGCCCGCTCCAGCCCCTGCAGATAGGCGCGGCCCTGCGCCGTCACCGCCGAAGGGCCGCCATAGGCGCCGTCGACATGCATCCACAGGCCTTCTTTCTGGCAGATGTCGGCGATGGCGTTCAGCGGATCGGCGGCGCCGGTGTTGGTGCTGCCCGCGGTTGCCACCACCATGAGCGGCTTTCGGCCCGCGGCCCTGTCCTTGGCAATCGCGGCCCTGAGGGCCGGCATCGACATCCGCAGGGCCTCGTCCACCGCGACATAGTGGATGTCGCTGGTGCCGCAGCCCATTTCGCGCAGATCGCGCGGCAGGGACGAATGGGTCTGATCGGTCAGATAGGCGACGCCCGGCCCCAGTTCCGAGCGCGCCACGGAGAAGGCGGTCAGGTTTGCGATCGAGCCGCCGGAAACCAGCACGCCCTCGGTCTGTTCCGGCAGCCCGATCATTTGGCTCAGCCACCGGATCGACACCATCTCGATGGTGGCGGGTCCCGACCCGCCACCCCAGCTGCTGCTGATGGTGTTGAAGCCCGTGCCCAACCATTCCCCCAGGATGCCGGCGAAAGAGCTGGGTCCCGGCACCCGCGCAAAGTAGCGCGGGTGGTCGCCATGCTGCTGGTGGGTCAGCGCAACCTCGGTCAAGAGATCGATGGAGGCATCGGGATCCATCGGATCTTCTGGCAGGGGCCCGCCCAGCACGGCCATCAGATCGGCAGGCACGCCGGTCAGGATCGCCGGTTCGGCGTTCCGGGCGATGTGACGCTCGATCACCAGATCGACGATCTTGTGACCGAGGCGGCGCATCTCCTCCACACTCATTCCCAAGGTGTCTGCCTCATAGGCAGAGGGATCGGCGACATGCGCTCCCGGCCTGTCCAACGTCATGGCATTCTCCTGTCTTGCCGGTTTTCAGCCGAAGTTGATGCCCTGGGCCAGGGGCAGCGCGCTGGAGTAGTTGATGGTGTTGGTGGTGCGGCGCATGTAGTATTTCCAGGCATCCGAACCGGTTTCCCGGTCGCCGCCGGTTTCTTTCTCGCCGCCAAAGGCCCCGCCGATTTCCGCGCCGTTCGGGCCGATGTTGACATTGGCCATGCCGCAATCCGAACCGGATTCGGAGATGAAGAACTCGACCTCCCGCATGTTGTTCGAGAAGATGCAGGACGACAGCCCCTGTGGCACGTCGTTGTGGATCTCGACCGCCTGTTCGATTCCCTCGCTGTAGGTCAGGATGTAGAGGACGGGGGCAAAGGTCTCGTGCCGCACCACATCGGTCTGCGCCGGCATGTCGATGATCGCGGGGGTGACATAATAGCCACCGGGGAATTGCTCGACATTGGCGCGGGTACCGCCGGTCAGCAGCGTTCCGCCCTGGTCCTGCGCCTGTGCGACCGCCTGTTCGAACATGGCAAAGGCGCCGGCGTCGATCAGCGGGCCGACCAGCACGCCCCGTTCCAGCGGGTTGCCGATGGCGAGGTTGGCATAGGCCCGCAACACCTTTTCCAAGAGCACGTCCTTGACCGCCTCATGCACGATCACCCGCCGCAGCGTGGTGCAGCGTTGGCCTGCCGTCCCGACCGCCCCGAACAGGATGGCCCGCAGTGCCATGTCGAGGTCGGCCTCGGGCGTGATCACCATGGCGTTGTTGCCGCCAAGCTCCAGAATGCGACGGCCGAACCGCTCGGCGACCTTCGGTCCGACGGCACGGCCCATCCGGGTGGATCCAGTCGCCGAGACCAGCGGAATGTCGGGGCTGGAGACCAGCGCATCGCCATGCGGCATGGTTCCGATCACCAACTGGACAAGCCCCTCCGGCGCCTGACCGAACCGCTGGATGGCGCGTTCAAGCGCCCGGAAGGTCGCGATGCCCGACAACGGGGACTTTTCGGAAGGCTTGAAGATCACCGGATCGCCGCAGACCAGCGCGATGGCGGCATTCCAGGCAAAGACCGCTGCAGGAAAGTTGAAGGCGGTGATGACGGCGACCGGGCCAAGCGGATGATATTGTTCCATGATCCGGTGGCCAGGCCGTTCCGAAACGATTGTCTTGCCGAACAGTTGGCGCGATTGGCCAACCGCGAGATCGCAGATGTCGATGGCTTCCTGAACCTCGCCCAGGCCTTCCTCGATGATCTTGCCGACCTCGACCGAGACGATATAGCCGATGTCCGCCTTGGCGGCGCGCAGCTCTTCGCCCCAGAGCCTGACCAGTTCGCCCCGTACCGGGGCCGGAACCTTGCGCCAGGCCTTGAATGCCGATTGCGACCGGGCGATGATGCCCGGCATGTCATCCAGTGCGGTTTCGTGCAGGCGCGCAATCTCGCTGCCATCGATTGGCGAAAAGACCGAGAGGGTTCCTCCGGCATATTCCGTGGCGGGGATGCCGCAGCGCTCGAATACGGACAGAATGACGCTCATTTGCTTGGCCTCCTCGACCAGGGTTTCAGGGTGACGTCCAGCCTTGGACTTTGATTTGACCTTGGAGTCCTTTCGGGCCCCGTTCTTCTTGTCGGCCACAGAGCTCTCCATTTTCTTCGGGGGCTTCGGGGGTGGTCACGGGTTGCGGTCCGGGGGCTTGCAAAAGCCGCGAAAGGCTCGGGGTCGCGCCCCGGCAAGATGCACCACCCGGGCGCGGGTGTCGTGGATGGTTTCTGCGGGGGCTGCGAAATGTGATGCCCGGATACCAATCGGCGGCAGGAGCAGGGTCCTGTGCGGCAATCTCTGGCCGACAGGGCCAGCAAAAGTCCTGGCAGGAACCGTGGCCGCCCTATCGCAAAGGTCATGGGCGCGCGGAATGTTCTGCACCATCACATCCTTCCCGTCGAAATGCGGCTCGCTGCCGGCCGGCCTGGCGGTACCGCAGCCTTTACCGGGCGAAGTTTATCGCAGAATGCTGGCGCAACATATCGCTGGCATGGCCAGAGATCATTCCATTTCAGAATGACATTGGATGTGCCTGCCTTGACGAAACGGCGGATCCCTGTTCTGCTGGCGCCGGCGCGGGCAGTGTCGTTTCCGGCCCGCTGCCCAATCCCCCGCTGACGGAGCTGTCGCCCGTGCTGACCCCGCGACGCTTCCTGCCTTCGCTCTCTTTGCTGGCCGCCTTCGAAGCGGCGGCCCGGACCCAGAGCATCACCCTGGCGGCCCGCGAACTGTCGCTGACGCAAAGTGCGGTGTCGCGCCAGATCCGGGCGCTGGAGGAGCAACTGGGTGTCGCGCTGTTCATCCGCGAGCGCCAGTCGATCCGGTTGACCGTTGGCGGTGCGGGCTATGTCCGCGAAGTGCGGGCTGCCCTGGCGATGATCAGTTCCGCCTCGCTCAACCTGCGGGCCAACCCGTCGGGCGGAACGCTGACCCTGGCCATCCTTCCAACCTTGGGAACGCGATGGCTCGCGCCGCGATTGCGGGCGTTCCTGTCGCTTCACACCGGCGTGACGATAAATCTCGTCACGCGCCTGACCCGTTTCGATTTCTCGACCGAGGCGATCGACGCGGCGCTTCATTTCGGACATCCGGACTGGCCTGGTTGCGGGTTTGCCCATCTGCGCGACGAGGTGGTCCTGCCGGTCTGCTCTCCGGCACTTCTGGCGCAATTGCGGTGTGCAGCGCCGGCCGATCTGCTGCAGGGGCCGCTGCTGCATCTGGCCTCGCGTCCCGACGCCTGGGAGCGATGGCTTGCCGCGCAGAATGTAACGACAAGACATGTACCCGGCATGTTGTTCGACCAGTTTGCCACCCTGGCGCAGGCGGCGGTTTCGGGCCTCGGCGTTGCCTTGATGCCCCGCTTCCTGTTTCAGGACGAATTGGGGTCCGGCAAGCTTGTCCCCGTCCTGGACCTTCCGATCAAGAGCGAGGGGGCCTATTACCTGTGCTGGCCGGATGGCCAGAAAGACTATCCGCCGCTGGTTGCTTTTCGAAGCTGGATCTGCGCCGAAGCGGCGGGCGAAGCTGTCGAACAGCTTGCCGAAGGCGAATGATCCCGCGGGGTGCGCGAGGGTCCCGGGACCCCCACGCCGCCCGGATACCGGTTCGCGCGCGGAATCAGAGGATGAAGCCGTTCGGAAACGGATCGCTGGGGTCGACGACAAACTGGTGGATGCCCATCATCCAGGATTTCGTGCCGACCGTGGTCTTCATCGCCGGCGTGCCACCAGGAAGCGTCGTGCCTTGCCCGGTGACATGAAACACGGTTCCGACGGGGCTTATGTTCGCAAAGCTGGTGCCTGCGGTGTAGAGGCCACGGGCATGAAGCAACGCCAGTAGCGCGCCTGTCGGGGTGCCACCCGGTGTGCGCCCCATGAAATCCGGCGCCGAGGTGTTGGCGATGCGGCAGCTTTTGCCGTCCTCCTGCAGATTATACAGCGAGATCACATTGGCATTGTTCTGGCCAAGCTGCACCATCCTGCCGCTTTCCGGATCCTCGATCGGCGGCCGTGCCAGAAGCGCTGCGTTGACCAGGCGGCCGAAGGCCTTGATCCCGGCCTGGTTCGACTTGTCGGTGGAAAGCCCCAGCGCCCCGGCATCGATCTGCGGGCAGTATTGCCCGCCGCATTGGCTGACATCGACCGCGACCTTGCCCCACCCCTCCAGATCCAGCGCAAACTGGGTGATGTGATAGGATGGCAGGTTCTCGTAGCGCACCTGGGATACAATGCCGCCTGCGACATCCACCTCGATTGCAAGCGGCCCCATCACGGTATCCATCGTGAACCGGGTGACAGGTTCGACGGCTGCCACCACCCCGGTTTCGACCGCCGCCGCCGCCGTACCGAAGGTGCTGTCGCCGCAGCCGTCGTAGAGGCCGTTGGCATGCAGGAAAAGCACGCCCAGAGCCGAAGTCGGCGACACCGGATCGGTGACGATGGATCCCAGCATCGCGCTGTGGCCCCGCGGCTCGCGGCAAAGGCATTCGTGGATCCAGCTCATGTTGGCAAGGTAGTACGCCTCCTTGTCGCGCATCGTGGCCCCGCGGATCGAGGGATAGCCCGACAGGACGGTGCGGTTGGCCTGACCGTGGTGATGGTCGATGGCATGAATCAGTTTTTTCGCGAACATTCCGTGCTCCTGTCAGTCGGTATGGCGTTGCAATGGGGTGGCTTCGCCCGGCACGAACTTTTCCGGAGATTCGCGCAGGCGATGGATCGCCTCTGCAATGCGGCGAATGCCAAGATCGATGCGTTCGGGCGTACTGGTGGCGAAACACAGGCGCACGAACCCCTGTGCGGGGACGGTGCCAAAGAACAGATCTCCCGAGAAGATCGCCGCGCCGGATGCGCTTGCGGCAAGCGTTACCTGGGCGGCACTGACATCGGCGGGCAATTCCAGCCAGAGGAAGTAGCCGCCATTCGGCACGTTGTAGCGGGCATCGGGCAGATGCCTGTCAATGGAGGCGCACATCGCCCGCAGATGGGCGGCCATGACCTCCGACAGCTCGGTGATATGATGGTCGATCAGGCCCGTGCGCATCGCTTCGAGAACGATGCGCTGGGTGAACGGGCAACAGCCCCCTTCGGATTTTGCCGCGGCCATGCGGCCGATGATGTCGGGATCGCCATTGGCCCAGCCCACACGAATGCCTGGCGCGAATATTTTCGAGACGGTGCCCGCACCGATCACCCGGCCGCTCCTGTCAAAGCTTTTGATTGGCGGTACGCCCGTGCCGGCAAAGCGCAGCTTGCGATAGGGATCGTCTTCCAGGATGAAGAAGCCGAACTCCTCGGCGAGTTCCACCAATCTCTGGCGCCGTGCGGCCGAAAGCGTGACGCCGGTTGGATTGTGAAAGTCCGGCACCTCGAACAGCAGCTTGGGCATGCTGTCGCCCCGCGACCGGCGCGCCGCCAGCATCTGCGCCAGGGTGTCCACCTTCATGCCGTCATGGTCGAGGTCGACTTCGATCAGTTCTGCGCCATGGCTCCGAATGATCGACAGCGCGGTCAGGTAGGTCGGATGGCTGACGATGACCGGATCGCCCGGCCTGACCATCACCCGGAGCAACAGATCGAGCGCCTGTTTGGCGCCGTTCAGCACGAGGATGTTGTCACGTCCGCAGGCCACCCCATCGGCCCGGACAGACTCGACAATGGCGTCTCGCAGATCCGGCAGGCCGAAAAGCGGGCCGTACTGCAGGGCCTCGGTCCGGAAGTCCGACGCGACATTGCGCGCGATCTGGCTGACATCGGGCAAAAGATCGGGAAATGCATAGCCGCCGCCCATCTGCACCACATCGTCCGGCGCGGTCGTGCCGGGTCGAGTGTCACCGATGCGGGGGGTCGCCGTCAGCACGCTCATTTCCATAGCCTCCTTACAACCAGTCAACTTGCCGCGCCTGGGCGGAAGTCGCGAATTTCGATGATGATCGCACCCAGAACTCTTGCCAGCAATGATCGTAATATCGGCTAACTTGATTTATCCGATATTTTGTCGGCAAAACTCGTTAAGATGACAAGACAACTCTCAGGGGTTGATTGCGGTGAAAACACCCCGCAGGCGCGTGCCGGTGCCGGTGCCGGTGCCGGTGCCGGTGCCGGTGCAGCGGTACATCCGCTCTCAGGACCCGTCGGCAGGTCTAGCGGCTCAGAAAGATCCCGGTTTCCTCGGCCCAGGTGATTCCCACGTTGCCGGCCAGAGAGTTCGACGTCGATTCGGGCGTCGTCAGCTCCTGCACGATGATCGGGGAGCCGTTTTCCAACTCGATGAAATGCTTGATCGTGCTGCCGGTGACGAGCGAGTCCTTGTACCGGCCGACAAGGAAGTTGCCGCTGCCCGGTGCCGCGTCGGGTTTCACCAGGCGGAGGATCTCGGGGCGCAGAACCAGCTTTCCGGTCTGCCCGACCTCTCCACCGGGCACCACGACCCTGCACGAGCCGACCGTGCCAAGATCGGCGGTGCAAATCGCACCCGCCTCGACGATCTTGGCGTCAATCATGGTGGATTGTCCGATGAAATCTGCCGCGAATTGCGAGACCGGGCGGAAGTAGA
>JACSRN010000045.1 GCA_014879735.1 Paracoccaceae bacterium | reverse complement strand
GCGCGGGTGCTGATCTGCGGCTCGCTCTATCTGGCCGGGTCGATCCTGCGGGAAAACGGCTGAGGGGGCCTTGCCCCCTCATGCCTGCGGCACTCACCCTCGCCGGAGGCCCTTGGGGCAAGGTCGGTTTCAGGGCGCGAGGTGGGGGCGGAACTGCGCCACCACCTGTTCATAGACATCGCGCTTGAACGGCACGATGGAGGCCACCATCGCATCGGCCTGGGTCCATTGCCAGCGGTCGAATTCCGGGTGGTCGGTTTCGATATTCACCTGATCGTCACGGCCGAGGTAGCGGAACAGAAACCATTTCTGCTTCTGCCCGCGATACTTGCCGCCCCAGACCCGGCCCAGAAGCTCCGGCGGCAGGTCATAAGTCACCCAGCCTTCCGACTTGGCGATGAACTCCACCAGATCTTCGGTCACGCCGGTTTCTTCCCACAATTCGCGCAGCGCGGCGTGGCGGGGTTTCTCGCCCTCGTCGATCCCGCCCTGCGGCATCTGCCAGGCGGCGGTGGCGCTGTCCTTGCGGTTGCCGGTGAAGATCAGCCCGGCGGGGTTGATCAGCATCACCCCCACGCAGGGGCGATAGGGCAGATCCTCTGCCGTCACGGCGATGCCACCGGCCATGGCCCGGCCTCCTAGTTCTGATCGTCCTGAACGAAGGTGTTCAGGCCCTTCAGGATGTCGATGGCATAGGCCAGCTGATAATCGTCGTCGCGCAGCTTGGCCGCGTCTTCAGCGGCCTGCTGTTCTTCGAGATACTGCTTCTTCTCGTCCTCGGTCATCGAATCGTTGGTGATTGCGCCGCGCAGATCGGCCTCGCTGCGCATCCGGCGCGCGGCGGTATCCTCTTCCGTCTCGGCGGTTCCGGCGGGCGACTTTGCGGGCTGCTGCACCACGATGTCGGGCGAGATTCCCAGCGCCTGGATCGAGCGGCCGGACGGCGTGTAATAGCGCGCGGTGGTCAGGCGCATCGCGCCATCGCCCTTCAGCGGGATCAGCGACTGGACCGAACCCTTGCCGAAGCTTTTCGTCCCGACCACGATCGCACGATGATGATCCTGCAGCGCGCCGGTCACGATTTCCGAGGCCGAGGCCGACCCGCCGTCGATCAGCACGACGATGGGCTTGCCGTCGATCATGTCGCCGGGCGTTGCGTTGAACCGCTCGCCATCATCGGGGTTGCGGCCGCGGGTCGAGACGATCTCCCCCGAATCGAGGAAGGCGTCGGTGACGGAGATCGCCTCGTTCAGCAGGCCGCCGGGGTTGTTTCTCAGGTCGACCACCACGCCCTGCAGCTTGTCCTTGCCACCCAGCTCTGCGATTCCCTTGTCCAGTGCCTCGCGCATGCCCGGGGTGGTCTGCTCGTCGAACGAGGCGATGCGCAGCACCACGACATCGCCGACGACGCGGCCGGTCACGGCCTTGAGCTTGATCTTGTCGCGGATGATCGAGACATCGAACGGATCGGGCGTGCCCTGACGCACGACGGTGATGACGATTTCCGAACCGACCGGGCCGCGCATCATGTCGACGGCGCCGTCAAGCGTCAGGCCCAGAACGGATTCCCCGTTCACATGGGTGATGTAGTCGCCGGCCAGGACGCCGGCCTTCTGTGCCGGCGTGCCGTCCATCGGCGCGATGACCTTGATGAAGCCCTCTTCCTGCGTCACCTCGATGCCGAGGCCGCCGAATTCACCCTTGGTCTGGACCTGCATGTCCTCAAAGTCCTTGGCGGACAGGTAGGAGGAATGCGGGTCGAGCGAGGTGAGCATGCCGTTGATGGCAGCCTCGATCAGCTTTTCGGTGTCGACGGGCTCGACATACTGACCGCGGATCCGCTCGAAGATGTTGCCGAACAGGTCGAGCTGTTCGTAGACCGAACTGTCCTTGCCCGCCTCTTCGGCGATCAGCGGTCCGACCTGGCTGGTCAGCACCACTCCGGCAAGGACACCGCCTGCGGCGGCCAGGGCAAGTTTGTTCATCCGGCGTCAATCTCCACTCGAGGCAGTTGTGGCGAACCATTCGGTCGGGTCCACCGGGGCGGCGCCCAGTCTCAGTTCCAAGTAAAGCGTTTCCGTGCCCTGCGCGCCAGCCCCCGCGGGGTCTGCCGGATCGGCGCCCCCCATCAGACCAAGGGGCGCGCCGGTGGCAACGACCTCTCCCACCTCGCCATAAACCGTGTCCAGGCCAGCGAGAACCATCAGATACCCGTCTCCGGGTTCGAGGACGATCACATTTCCGTAGTCGAGAAGCGGGCCGAGGTAGCGGATTGTTGCGGGCCAGGGCGCCGTGACCAGCGCCCGCGGACGGGTGGCCAGCGTCATGCCGGGGCGACGGACGCCGGCGGCATCGGCCTCGTCGGGGCGCCGGATCAGCGTGCCGATGACGGGCAGCGGCAGCCGGCCCATCGAACTGACGAAGGACGGGGCTGCACCGCCCTCGGCCGAGGTCAGGGCCAGGCCGGCGGCAAAGCTTTCCAGCGTGTCGGCATTTTCCAGAAGGTCCCGCAGCGTCTGCGGATCCTCGGTAAATCGCCGGGGAAGTTCCGTCCGGTCCGAGATCGCCTGCGACAGCGCCGTCCTTGCCTGCTGGGCGGTCTTCAGGCCAAAGGACAAGGTCTCGCCCGCGGCGGCCTGCAGGGCGCGCAGATCGGCCAGTTCCTGCAGTTCCGCCTTCAGCTCCATGGCCTGCGCCTGCAGGGCGGGCGTCACCTCGGCCAGCATCATGCCCGACCGCGCCGAACCGAGCGGCCCGCCGGGATGCAGCAGAAGAAGCGGCCCGGGCGTCTGTTCCATGCGGGCCAGAACCGCCAGAAGCTGGCTGACCTGCTCGCGCTTGGCATTGAACCGCAGCTTCAGCGTGGCCTCGCGCAGTTCGGCCTGGCGCAGCGCTTCGCGCAGGGCGGCAAGACCCTCTTCATAGGCGCGGATCGTCAGGGTCAGGGCAGTCACGCGGTCGCGCGCGGCGGTTGCCTCCTGCAGCGCGGCCACGGCGCTGCGCAGATCGTCCGACGCGCGCGCTGCGGCCTGCGCAGCCGGAGTGTCCTCGTCGGCCCGCAGGCAAAGGGGGACTGCCAGCAGGGCAAGGGCAAGGGCGGCGGCGCGGATCATATGATCAGGCTTTTCCCGGTCATTTCCGGTGGTTGCGGCAGGCCCATCAATTGCAGGAGCGTGGGCGCCAGATCGGCCAGCCGCCCGCCGTCGCGCAGCCGCGCGCCCGCCGGGCCGCCCACCAGAATCACCGGCACCGGGCTCAGCGTATGGGCGGTATGCGGCCCCCCGGTCGCCGGATCAACCATCACGTCGCAATTGCCATGGTCGGCGCAGATCACCATGGCGCCGCCCGCCTCTTCCAGCGCGGCCACGGCACGGGTCAGGCCGGCATCCACCGCCTCCACCGCCCGGATCGCCGCGGGCAGGCTGCCGGTATGGCCCACCATATCGGGGTTGGCATAGTTCACCACGATCAGGTCATAGCCCTTCGCGATGGCCTCGACGAACCTGTCGGAGACCTCGGGCGCGCTCATTTCCGGCTGAAGATCGTAGGTCGCGACCTTGGGCGATTTCGGCATGGCGCGGTCTTCGCCTTCGAAGGGCCGTTCGCGCCCGCCGTTCAGAAAGAAGGTGACATGCGGATATTTTTCGGTCTCTGCCAGCCGGAACTGCGTCAGCCCCTGCCCGGCCACCCATTCGCCCAGCGTGTTCACGATGTTCTGCTTGGGAAACATCGTGGTCATGTAGGCATTATGCGCCTCGGAATAATCCACCATGCCCAGAAGGGCGGCCAGTTTCGGGCGCCGGCCCGGATCGAAGGCGTCGAAAGCCGGATCGCCGATGGTCGCAAGCAGTTCCCGCGCGCGGTCGGCTCGGAAGTTGAGGAAGAACAGGCCATCGCCATCCGTCATGCCGCGGTAGTCGCCGATGATCGTGGCGGGCAGGAATTCGTCGGTCTTGTCCTCGGCATAGGCTGCGGCGATCGCGGCCTGCGCGCTGGCGGCATGGGCCTGCCCCTCCGCAAAGACCAGCGCGCGATAGGCCAGCGCCACCCGCTCCCAGCGGTTGTCGCGGTCCATGGCAAAGTAGCGCCCGGTCACGGTTGCGACGCGCACCCCGCGCGGCAGGGCGGATTCGGCCTCGGCAATCTGGTCGATGGCCGATTTCGGCGGCACGTCGCGCCCGTCGGTGATGGCATGGATCGCGACGGGCACGCCTTCGGCGGCGATCACCCGTGCCGCCTCGATCATGTGGGCCTGATGCGCATGCACCCCGCCCGGCGAGACAAGTCCGGCCAGATGCGCGGTCCCGCCAGAGCCCTGAAGCGCCGCGATGAAGGCGCGCAACGCCGGATTGGTGGCAAAGCTGCCGTCTTCGATGGCAAGGTCGATCTGGCCGAGATCCATTGCCACCACGCGGCCCGCGCCGATGTTGGTGTGGCCGACCTCGGAATTGCCCATCTGGCCACTGGGCAGGCCGGCGTCGGGGCCGTAGGTCGTCAGGGTCGAATGCGGGCAGGTGGCCCAGAGCCGGTTGAATGTCGGCACATTTGCCTGCGCCGGGGCCGAGACCTTGGGATCCGGGCCGATCCCCCAGCCGTCAAGGATGCAAAGGACGACAGGCTTCGGTCTGGACATGGCAGTTCCTCTCTGGCGGCAGGCGGGTTTTACGCCCGCTGCGGCAAGGGGGCAACCGCGCCGCGACGGGTGGCGGTGGATTCCGCGTCCCGTCCCCCCGGGGGCGGTGGCGCCGGCGTCAGGCAGCGGTGTCCTGCGCCTGCCGTTCGCGCAGCCGCTGGCGCCACAGGGTGAACAGTCCGGCCGCCGCAACGATGGTCGCGCCGATCACCACATTGATCTTCAGCGTTTCGCCGAAGAACAGCAGGCCCAGGATCGAGACGAAGGGCAGCTGCAGATAGGCGAAGGGCTGGATGGCCGAGGCCTCGGCCAGGTCATAGGCGCGGATCAGCAGCCAGTGGCCGAAGACCGAGGTCAGGCAAAGCACGGCCATGAATCCCCAGTCGCCGGCCGACATCGGCACCCAGTGCAGCAGACCCAGCGGCGTGATCGCCACGGCACCGACGATCCCCGTCCAGAAGAAACTGGTTTCGGGGGTATCGTCGCGGGCGACATAGCGCGTCAGCAGGCCGTAGATCGCAAACATCAGTGCCGATCCGAACGGGATCAGCGCCGAGGCGCTGAAGACGCCGCCACCGGGGTCCAGGATGATGATCACGCCGATGAAGCCGACCAGAACCGCCAGCCAGCGCCGCCAGCCCACCTGTTCGCCAAGGATCGGGCCCGACAGCGCCGCAACCAGCAGCGGATAGCAGATGAAGACCGCATGGGTCTCGATCAGGCCGAGACGCACGAAGGCGATCACCATCAGGCAGACTTCGGCGATGAGCAGGAGGCCGCGGATCAGTTGCAGCACCGGATGGGCCGTGCGCGCGGCGCGCGACAGCCCGCCCGGCGTCCGCAGCGAAACCGCAACGACGAAGGCGGCGAAGAACCAGAAGCGGATCATCACCACCATGTAGACGTTCACCGCCGCCCCAAGATGCCGGGTAATCCCGTCCTGCGCTGCGAAGATGGCACAGGTCGCGATCATCAGCAGGATGCCGAGCCGGGTGTTCTGCGGGGTGGCCATGTTTTGTCTGTCGCCTGTCTTGCTTGCGCGGGGGAGGGGGAAGGCCCGGGGGGCGGCCCCCCGCAACCGCTCAGACGAGGTGATCGACCCGTTCGAGATATTGCGCCAGCCGCGCCACCTCGCCCAGCCAGCGGGCAACAAGGGTCGGGTCATGCGGTGCGGAATGGACGCCCGGCGGGATCTCGCCCGCGGCGACCGCCTCGACCGCCCAGGACACCGGGGTCGAGACCAGCCGTGCCATGGCCGAACTGCGCGCGTCGCCCCAGGCATCCATCGCCCAGGTTTCGTGGAAGATCGCCCGCCCGTCGCGTTCCGCCTTGAGCGAGACGAAAAGCACCACGCGGTCAGGCTCGCCGGGGGCATAGGCATTGGTCTTCAGCAGGTCGTTTGCCATGGCGGTCAGCTTCGCATCGATCTCGGCCGCAGGGGCACCTTCCAGCGCCTCGACGGTGCGGAAGATCGGGGTCCAGGCCTCGGTCCAGCCATTCAGCCGGATGGTGCCGCGGACGAATTCCTTCACCTTCCAGGCGGGATCGAAGCGGTAATCCGCGATGAACGGATAGGAATCGCGGTTGGGATAGACCTCAAAGCTTTCGGGCCGGGGCAGGGGGGCGTCATAGGCGGTGATCGCATCCCAGGGCCGCGCGACGCGCAGTTCGGCGAAATCCCTGACGCTGCGCGAGGGCGAGCGCAGGGCTTTCAGCACACCGGCGGGGGCCCAGCTGAACTTGTAGCGGAAATCGTTGGGATGTTTCGGAATACCGCCGCAGTAGGAGGTGAAGCTCAGCGCATTCCCGGGGCTGTAGACCCGGCTGTTTCGATAGCGCGTCACCAGATCATGCGCCATCAGATGGTCGATTCCGGGATCGAGGCCGATCTCGTTCTGGCTGACAAGGCCTGCCGCGCGGAAGTCGCCGTCCAGCGCGCGCATCTCGGGGGCGATGTAGCTAGACGAGACGAAATTGGCGCCGCGGGCCAGGCAAGCCCTGGCGATGGCCACATGCTGATCGGCGGGCAGCATGGAAATGGCGATGTCACCCGGCTGCAGCGCAGCCGTCAGCGCGTCGAGCGCATAGGGGCGGATGTCGCGGGTCAGGTCGCCCACCATGTCGCGGGCATGGGCGACGGTGCGGTTCCACACCACGACGGGCAGGCCCGTCTCGATCAGGCGGCGAAGGCCGGGGCCCGAGGACAGGCCAGTTCCGCACCAGTGGATCGTCATTGCGTCTCTCCCTTCCAGCTGCCGGCGGGCGGCAGGCATTCCAAGCAAAATCGTGCAAATCCCGTCCGGGGAATTCGCGTCAGAGGCCGGCGCTGTGCCGGTCGAAATCGGCCTTTGCCCTTGCCCAGACCCCCGAGTCGAGATCGGTCAGCTGCAGCAGCGTCGGCAAAAGCTGTGCCGCATAATCCTGCGAGCTTTCGACCGGCATCAGCGCGGGCAGGTTGTCGATCGCCGTCACGTCGAGCGGCGGGCGCTCTGCCACGCGCAGTGCGGGGGCATCCCAGTCCGTCGAGCGGTCATAGACCTTGACGGGCGAAAAATCCGAGGTCGGATCGCAGGCGATGTCGCCGATCACCGTCAGCCGACGCGCGGGGTCGTCTGGCGCCGTGGCCGGCACGAAGACCGGGCAGCCCGGCCGGGCGAGAATGCAGTTGAGAAAGATCTCGTGCTGGAGAACCTCGGGGAAGGGTCCGCCAGAGGCAGTTTCGGCCATGTCCCACAGCGTCGCCTCGACGCCCATCGCAGCGCAGAGGTCGGCGGCCCCGGTGCCGACACGCCCCTTGGCGCCGATGATCAGCGCGCGGGGCGGCGAAAGCCCGGCGCAATCGGCCTCCAGCGCTGCAAGCAGGGCCTCGCGCGACGGCACCTTCGCGACCGGGCCGGCGATGCCGCCCCTTTGTTGCGCGGCCCAGCATTTCAGGCTGACCGCCGCGCCGGCATAGCCGGCCCAGTAGCCGAAGGCCGCGACCCGGCGCCCCGCGGGATCGACCAGATATTCCAGATCGTAGAGCGTGCCGCCGCCCGCCCTGAAGCGCTGCAGCAGCACCCGCCCGGCCGGCTGGCCCTTGTAGGCATGGCCGAACATGATGTGGCGGTGCGGCAGCGGCGTGCCGTCCTCGGGCAGTTCCTTCAGGCCGAAGATGATGGCATCGGCCGGCGCCGAGGGCCAGGCGTTCTCGGGAACGATTTCGGCGCCGGCGGCGCGGTAGCCGTCGATCGCAATCGCGCGAACCGAGCTTTCCTCGACCGAGACGCGAAGTCCTGCCGCCTTCAGCGCCGCCACGCCTTCGGGCATCAACCCGACCCGCTCTTCATTCGGACGTTGCTCGGCCCGGACCCAGAGATGCACCGTCATTCCGCCTCCTTGCGCCCGCGGAAACAGTGTGCTTCGCAGGCGGCGTCTGGAAATGCCCGGGCCTAGATAACAGATGTGTCGGCAGGGTGAAGGGAGGATGCGGTGCGCAGGGCAAGATGGATCGGATCGGGGCTTGCCGTGGCGGCGCTGCTTGCTGCCGGGATGTTTGTCCTGTGCCGGCCGGGCCGGCTGGACGAGGCGGCCTTCGCTGCAGCCTATGGGCAGCCCTTGCCACCGCTGGCGGGGCCCGTGGCGGTCTATCACCTCGGTCATTCGCTGGTTGGCCGCGACATGCCGGCGATGCTGGCGCAACTGGCCGGGCACGACCATGCAAGCCAGCTTGGCTGGGGGGTGTCGCTGCGCGAGCACCAGACAGGAGAGGTGCGCGGCATGGCGGAGGAGAACCGCAGCCCGGCCTTCCGCCCGGTCGATGAGGCGCTGGCCAGCGGCGACTATCCTGTCGTGGTGCTGACGGAGATGGTCGAGCTGAAGGATGCCATCCGCTATCACGGCTCGGCCGAGGCGCTGGCCTACTGGGCGAAGACCGCGCGCCAGGCGAACCCTGCCGTGCGGATCTATCTCTACGAGACCTGGCACCGACGCGACGATCCGGCAGGCTGGCTGGCCCGGCTCGATGCCGATCTGCCCGCGCTGTGGGAGGGCGCGCTGCTGCGCCGGGCCATGGCGCGGCCCGGCGTGGGGGTGATCCATGTCATTCCCGGCGGACAGGTCATGGCGGCGGTCGAGCGGGCGGCCGCTGCCGGCGAAATTCCCGGCCTTGCCGGCACGGATGCGCTTTTTGCCGACGAGATCCATTTCAACGATCTCGGCGCCTGGCTGATGGCGAACACCCATTACGCGGTGATCTACGGCCGTTCGCCGGTCGGCCTGCCCGTGGCCCTGCGAAAGGCGGATGGCACGGCGGCCACGGCTGTGGCCCCCGATATGGCGCGCGCGCTGCAAGAGGTGGTCTGGCGCGTGGTCACGTCCTATCCTGCGACGGGCGTTTCGCAGGCGGAGTGATCATGTCGCTGTTCTCGCTACTGGCCAAGGTGGTGTTCGTCGGCCATTCCCTCGTGGGGTCGGATCTGCCGCGCATGGTCGAATCCGGGCTTGCCGCGATGGAGGCGACAGCCACGGTCGAGGCGCAGGTGATTGTGGGTGCGTCGCTGGCCTGGAACTGGGACCATTCCGCCGAGGCGGGCCTCGACGCGCGGGCGGCACTGGCGGCAGGGGATGTCGGGGCGCTGATCCTGACAGAGGCGCAACCGATTGCCGATCAGGTGAGGGATGCGGGCAGCGCCGAACTTGTCATCCGCTGGGCCGATGCCGCCCATGCGGCGAGCCCCGATGCGAAGGTCTGGCTCTACGAGACCTGGCCCGAGATCGCCGGCGCCGATGCGGCCGGATGGCGGGCTGCGATTGCGGCGGATCTGCCGCTGTGGCGCAAGGCAGCCGGTGAGGCGGCGGCGATCATTCCGGCCGGTCAGGCCTTCGCGCTGCTGTCCGAGCGGATCGAGGCGGGCGGGCTGCCCGGCATCGACAGTCTTGGCCAGTTGTTCGACGACGGGATTCACCCCAATGGCAAGGGCCAGTATTTCCTGGCGATGGTGCAACTGGCCGCGCTGACCGGCCGCTCGCCCGAAGGGTTGCCGGCAAGACTGCTCCGGATCTGGCCAAACCGCGCCTCTGTGATCACCGAGGCGCAGGCAAGGGTGTTGCAGCAGGTTGCCTGGGAGGCGGTGTCGGCATTCGCCGCAACCCCACCGCCGATTGCGGCGCCAGCGGCGCCCGCGGTCGAGCCTGCACCCACGGTAGAGCCTGCGCCCGCACCGGCGGTCGAGCTGGCGCCCGCGGTCGAGCCGGCGCCACCGGAGTCCGCGCCGGCGGATGCGGATCCGGCGGCCCCACCGCCGGATGCGACCACCGGCCCCGCATCTGAACCCGCGGCCGCGGCCGGCGCCGATCCTGCCGCCGCAGATGCCGCGATCTTCACCAGGATCACCAATCCCCGGCTTTCGCTGGGGCTGGCCGGCGTGAACGACTGGTCGGTGCAGCAGCCTTTCCTCGATGTGATGAAAACGGCGCGACCCTGGGTCGGCCATCTGCCCGGGCAATGGGGCGGTTGGGAGGAGAGCGAGTTGCGCGCGGCCGGTGCGCTTGATGCCGCGGGTTGGCCCATCCGGATTCCCGATCAGATCACCGGCATTGCCACGCTGGTCCTGACCGACCTGCCTGCCGATACCGGCGGCGTGGCCGGTCGCTACCTGCTGCTCCATGACGGCAAGGGGGAATTGCAGATCGGCGGGCGGGCCACGAATGTGGTGCAGGGGCCGGGTCGCGCCAGCTTCGACTTTGCGCCAGGCCTGGGCGGCGTGGAACTGACGCTGACCGAGACCGACGAGGCCGATCCGCTGCGCCACATCCGCATCCTGCGCGAAGAGCGCGAGGCGGCGCTGGTCGCGGGCGAGATCTTCAACCCCGACTGGCTGGCCCGGATCGAGGGCGTGCGGGGCCTGCGCTTCATGGACTGGCTGGCCACCAACAATTCCCCGCTGTCCACGGCTGCCGACCGGCCGCGCCCCGACGATTATTCCTGGGCGCGACACGGTGTGCCGGTGGAGATCATCGTCGCGCTGGCCAATCGCCTGCAGGCCGAGCCCTGGATCAACATCCCGCACGGAGCCGACGACGCGCTGGTGCGCGAGATGGCGGGCGTGGTCGCGCAGGGTCTGGACCCCCGGCTGCGAGTCTGGCTGGAATATTCCAATGAGGTTTGGAACTGGCAGTTCGGTCAGGCGCAATGGGCCGAGGAACAGGCCATGGCGCGGTGGAACCAGCAATATTCCTGGTTGCAGTTCTACGGGATGCGCGCGGCCGAGGTCATGGCGATCTGGACCGAGGTCCTGGGGCGCGACCGGCTGGTGCGCGTGGTGGCGACCCAGACCGGCAACAAGGGGGTCGAGGATCAGATCCTCAACGCTCCGCGCGTGGTGGCAGAAGGCAAGTCGCCGCCGGTGCAGTCCTTCGATGCCTATGCCGTGACGGGCTATTTTGCGGCATTGCTGGGATCCGATGAAAAGGTGCCGGTGGTAAAAGGCTGGCTGGCGGAAAGCGAGGCGGCAGCCAAGGCGGGGGCGGCGCATCTGGCGGGCGACGAGGCCGCCGCCTATGTCGCGGCGCACCGCTACGATCTGGCCGATGCGCGCGCATTGGCCGAATTGCGCGATGGCAGCACCACCGGCCGGCCGGAAGATACCGTCCGGTCGTTTCTGACCGACATCATGCCCTATCATCAGGCAGTCGCGGCAGGGTACGGGCTGAAGCTTGCCATGTACGAAGGTGGCAGCCATGTCGTCGGCATGGGCGCGGTGGTCGACGACCCCACCCTGACCGCCTTCTTCACTCATCTGAACTATACATCCGGCATGGGCGCACTTTATGCCGAGATGCTGGAAGGCTGGGCCGGGGCGACGGATGCGCCGTTCAATGCCTTTGTCGATGTCTATGCGCCAGGCAAATGGGGCAGTTGGGGCGCGCTGCGCCATCTGGCCGATGAAAACCCGCGCTGGCGGGCGCTGGCCACCGGATGCCACGGGTGCTGAGCGTCATCATCCCGGCATCGAACGAAGAGGGCTGGATCGGCCGCTGCCTTTCGGCCGTGCTGGCCAGCCGGCCCGTGCCGGGGGGGGCCGAGGTGATCGTGGTGGCGAACGGATGCCGCGACCAAACGGCCGATGTGGCGCGGGCCGTGCCGGTGCCGGATGGCTGGCGGGTCACGGTGCTGGATCTGGCCGAGGGGTCGAAGCCCGGCGCGCTGGATGCCGGCGACCTGGCGGCTTCGGGAACCTGCCGCGCCTATCTCGACGCCGATTGCGTGGTGACGCCCGATGTGCTGGCCCAGATCGCTGCCGCGCTGTCGCGCCCGGCGCCGACCTATGCCGGGGCCACGCCGGCGATCCCGCGGGCGCGGTCCTGGGTGACGCGGGCCTATGCGCGGTTCTGGCAGGACCTGCCCTTCAACCGCGCCGTGGCGCCGGGCTACGGGCTATATGCGGTGAATGCCGCGGGTCGCGCCCGCTGGGGCAGCTTTCCGCGGCTGATCTCGGACGACACTTTCGTGCGGTTACAGTTCGTGCCGGGCGAGCGGGTGCAGGTACCGGCCCGCTACGACTGGCCGATGGTCGAGGGCTTTGCCGCGCTGGTGAAGGTGCGCCGCCGGCAGGATGCCGGGGTGAAGGAACTGGAAGACCGTTTCCCCGGTATCCTGTCGCGCGAGGGCAAGGCCCGGCTGACCCCGGGCGGCCTTGCGGCGCTGGCGCTGCGCCACCCGGTCGGGTTTCCGATCTATGCTGCCGTCTCGCTGGCGGTGCGGCGGCGGCCGGGCGGCCCGGGCTTTACCCGTGGCCGCTGAGGCAGGATCTTCCCCGCTGCCCCGCGAGGCCCCATATCTTCACATCCAGGGCGTTGTCCGCCCATAGAAAGGATGGCCATGGCCCTTCCGTCACGAGGTGCGCGGATCACGCTGCTGGCGGCTGCAGCCGGCCTGCTGGCGCTGCGGCTCGACCCCGATGGCAATGGCAAGGATCCGGTGCTGAAGGGCGCGGTCACGCTGATTGCGCTGGCCGGCATCCTGTGGACTGCAGGCTCTGTCCTGGCGAACCCATCGCCACCGTCACCGCCCTCGCCGCCGCTCAGGCGTCGCCGTCCTTGAAATCGAGGCCCATTTCCGAATAGCGCTCGGCCTCTTCCAGCCAGTTCGGCCGCACCTTCACGGTCAGGAACAGATGCACGGGCCGGTCGAGGAAGGTCGCGATCTCGGCCCTTGCGGCCTGGCCGATGGCCTTGATCGTCTCGCCCTTCTGGCCAAGGACGATGCCCTTGTGGCCGTCGCGCGCGACATAGACGATCTGGTCGATCCGGGTCGAGCCGTCGGCCCGATCTTCCCATTTCTCGGTTTCGACCGTCAGTTGGTAGGGCAGTTCCTCGTGCAGCCGCAGGGTCAGCTTTTCCCGCGTCATCTCGGCGGCGATCATGCGCAGCGGCAGGTCGGCAAGCTGGTCCTCGGGATAGAACCAGGGACCTTCGGGCAGGTTTTCGGCCAGCCATTCGCGCAGATCGGCCACGCCATACCCGCGTTCGGCCGAGATCATGAAGGTCTTGGCAAAGGGAAAGGCGCCGTTCATCTCCTGCGCCAGACCCAGCAGGACCTCGGCCTTCACCCGGTCGATCTTGTTGATGGCAAGCGCCACCGGCCGGTCCCGCGGCAATTCGTTCCCGATTCGGGCAAGGATCGCCTCCACGCCCTCGGTCAGGCCGCGATGCGCTTCGATCAGCAGGACCACGATGTCGGCATCGGCCGCCCCGCCCCAGGCCGCCTTGACCATGGCACGGTCAAGCCGCCGGCGGGGCCGGAAAAGGCCGGGCGTGTCAACAAAGACGATCTGGGTCTGCCCTTCCATGCAGACGCCGCGAATGCGCGCGCGCGTCGTCTGCACCTTGTGCGTGACAATGGAGACCTTGGCCCCCACCATCCGGTTCAGCAGCGTCGACTTGCCCGCATTGGGTTCGCCGATCAGGGCAACGAAGCCCGCGCGTGTCTCACTCATCGCCCGCCTCCAGCCGCATCAGCAGCGCCCGCGCTGCCGCCTGTTCCGCTACCCGTTTCGACCCTGCCTTCGCCGCCTCATGCTCGCCGTTTTCCAGCGCAACTTCCACTGTGAACAGCGGCTGGTGGTCAGGCCCCGAACGCGCGGTTTCACTATAGGTGGGCGGCGGCATGCCGCGGGCCTGCGCCCATTCCTGCAGCGCAGTTTTCGCATCGCGGGCATCGGGTTCCACCGCACCGATCCGCGCGCCCCAAAGCCCGAGAATCGCGCGCCTGGCTGCCTCGAACCCGCCGTCCAGATAGATGGCGGCAATCACCGCCTCCATCGCGTCGCCCAGAAGCGCTTCCTTGCGCCGCCCACCCGACAGCATCTCGGACCGGCCGAGTTTCAGCACGGCGCCAAGGTCGATGTCGCGGGCAACTTCGGCGCACATTTCCTTGCGGACCAATGCGTTGAACCGTGGCGCCAGCACCCCCTCAGAGGCGGCGGGATCGGCCGCCAGAAGCGCCTCTGCCATCACGAGGCCAAGGACCCGGTCGCCCAGAAACTCCAGCCGCTGATTGTCGGGGCGCGAGGCCGAACCGATCGAGGCATGGGTAACGGCGCGGACCAGCAGATCGGCCCGCCGGAAGTCATACCCGACACGGGTCTGGAACGCCTTGAGATCGGCCGACAACCTCACCGGATCGCCTTGTAGAATCGGTCGCTGCGCCAGGTCCAGAAATACCACAGCCGCGCGCCGGCCGACGAGAAGATGATGCGGTCGGCGCGGCCGATCAGATTCGCGGCCGGCACCATGCCCACCCCGCCCATGGCCTGGGCAAACCGGCTGTCCTGGCTGTTGTCGCGGTTGTCGCCCATGAAGAAGTAATGGCCCGGCGGAACGGCGAAGACATCGGTATTGTCGGCAAAGCTGCGGGCGTCGATGTTCAGGACGTCATGCTTCACGCCATTGGGCAGCGTTTCGATGAAGCGGTCCTTCTGGCAGATCGCGCCGTCGCCCACGGCGCCGTTGGCGCAGCGCGGACGGTTGCGCATCGGACCCTGCGGCTCCATCACCTCCTCGAAGGTGCCGGCCGGTTCCTGCGGCACTTCCTTGCCATTGATCCAGACGACGCCGTTCTTCACCTGGACCGTATCGCCCGGCAACCCGATCAGTCGCTTGATGTAATCCTCGCCCGTCACCGGGTGGCGGAAGACGACGACATCGCCGCGTTCGGGTTCCGAACCCAGCCAGCGCTCCTCGATGAAGGGGCAAAGACTGATCTTCAGCCCGGGAACCTCGCAGGAATAGCTGGAATAGCCGTAGGCCATCTTGTTGACGAAGAGAAAGTCGCCGATCAGCAGCGTGTCCTTCATCGAGCCCGACGGAATCCAGAACGGCTGAAAGAAGACCGTGCGGAATATCCCCGCGATCACCAGCGCCCAGAAGATGGTCTTGACCGTCTCAACAAAGCCGCTCTGGCTTTTCGTCGTCGCCATGGTTCGTTTCCTTGGGGGTTCCGCGGGCCGCTCATTGCGCGCGGGGCAGCCCCGTGTCAAGCCGCCGCGGCCGCCAAGGGTCAGGGCGGCCCGCTCAGCGGACGGGCCTCGATCACCACGAAGGCCTGCGCCCAGGGGTGATCGTCGGTCAGCGTGACATGGATCACGGCCTCGTGGCCGGCGGGCGTCATGCTGGCCAGGCGTTGGGCCGCCCAGCCGGTGACGGTCATCACCGGTTGGCCCGAACGCAGATTGGTGACAGCCATGTCCTTCCAGGCGATGCCCATGCGCAGCCCGGTGCCCAACGCCTTGGAGCAGGCCTCCTTGGCCGCCCAGCGCTTGGCATAGGTGGCGGCAACCTGCTGGCGGGCTTCGGCCCGGCGCTGTTCGGCGGGGGTAAAGATCCGGTTGCGGAAACGGTCGCCAAAGCGGGCGAGGGTGGCTTCGATTCGCTCGATATTGGCGAGGTCGGTGCCGATGCCGAGGATCATGATCGCGCTCCCCGGCAGGTGAGGGCCGCGCGGACGCGGCCCCCAGCTATCACATCTTGGCGCTCTGCCGCTCGGCATAGGCCAGGCCGAGCATCGAGGCACCATCCGAGATCAGCTGGACACCCAGCAGGATGCCCAGCGTCGCCACTGCTGCGGTAGAGAAGTACGACAGGATCAGGATGCCCAGCAGCAGCGAAAGCGCGCCCGACAGGATGACCAGCCATTTGCCGTTGCCCGAGGGCAGGCCGAAACCGGCGATCAGCTTGAACACGCCGGAGACGAGGAAGAGGATCGCCAGGACATAGGTCAGGCTGACCACGCCGCCCAGCGGGTCGGCCAGCAGGCTGATACCGGCGAGGATGCCGAGAAGGCCAAGGATCAGCGCCCAGATACGGCTGCCCCAGGTGGTTTCCTGGAAGACAGCGACGATCTCGATGACACCGATGATCAGAAAGGCCCAGCCGGCGATCAGCGTCGCCGCGATCGATCCGGCCAGCGGATTCAGGATCGCAAAGAACCCGGCGATGATCGAGATCACCCCCAGAATGACGAGAAGTGTCTTGTTGCGCATTCGGGTGCTCCATGGGTGCCGCAATTTGCCGCTGAAGTCGATCACGGCGCCGTGAAGCCGTCAACAGGCATTTTGTGATGCGACGATGTCGGATGCTGCCCGAACCGCGACGGTTATGACCCGCGCGCCACATCCATGCGCCGGCGCATTTCCTCGATGGCAGGACCAAGGCCGCGGAAAATGGCCTCGCCGATCAGGAAATGGCCGATGTTCAGCTCCATGAGCTCGGGAATCGCCGCGACGGGTTCGACATTCTCATAGGTCAGCCCATGGCCTGCATGCACCTCCAGCCCCAGGGCCGCGGCCCGCGCCGCGCCCCGTGCCAGCGCGGTGAGTTCGGCTTCGGCCTCGCCCTGCTGCCCTTCGGCATGCAGATCGGAGTAATGGCCCGTATGCAGTTCGACCACCGCCGCGCCGATCCGGGCCGAGGCCTCGATCTGGCGCGGGTCGTGGCCGATGAACATCGACACGCGGATGCCCGCCTCGCGCAGCGGCGCAACGAAAGCCCGGAGCCGGGCCTCATCGCCCGCGACGTCAAGCCCGCCCTCGGTCGTGCGCTCCTCGCGCCGTTCGGGAACCAGGCAGCAGGCATGCGGCAGCAGGCGCAGCACGATGGATTGCATTTCCTCGGTTGCCGCGCATTCGAAGTTCAGCGGGATGCCGATGCCGGCCCGCAGCGCCTCCATGTCGGCATCGCGGATGTGGCGGCGGTCTTCCCGCAGATGTGCAGTGATCCCGTCGGCGCCCGAAGCCTCGGCCAGGATGGCGGCGCGCAACGGATCGGGCCAGGCCGAACCACGGGCATTCCGCACCGTTGCCACATGGTCGATATTGACCCCCAGCCGCAGCTTGCCCCTATACGTCATCTGCCTCTCCTGTTCCGCGCCCGGAAGGTGCCGGGTTCGCCGACATTAGGGCGAACGCGGGCTGTCGTCATCAGTGCCGGCGACGATTTCCGTGCCGCTGTCGCGCCGCGACTTCACCCGGCCGGCAGCACCCTGCACCATGGCCCGCAGCTTGCCCCGGCGTTCCGCCCGCTCCTTGGCCTTGGCGGCGCGCGCCTTCTGATAGGCCGTGACCAGCGGGATGGTGATGTAGTAGCCGATGGCTGACAGGATGATCCCCGGACCCAGCGCGCCGATGAAATAGGGCAGGTAGATCTCGTGCCAGAAATTGATCAGCCCGTCCCAGCGCGTATGCTCGGGGCCGAACAGCGCCATGAAATTGTACCACAGGTCATGGCCGGCATCGACGAAGGCACGGCCGATGTATTCGGCGTTCAGCGGCTTGTCGATGCCCAGCATCCAGTGGCCCAGCGTCATCGCCAGAACCGCGAAGAAGGGCGTCGTGATCGGGTTGGTGTTGAACGTTGCCAGTAGCGCGGCAAGCAGGTTGCCCTGCACCAGCCGCGCCGCGATCCAGGCGCCGACGAACTGCAGCCCCGGCAGCGGCAGGAAACCGATGAGGGAACCCGCAAAGACGCCGCGCGCCACGCGATGGGGCTGGTCGGGCAGCCGCTTCATCCGGTGCAGGATATAGCGTGTCGAACGCTTGAGGCCTGCGCGCGGATAAATCTGCTCGCGCAGCCACGGGCCCCATCTGAGCGGTTCTCTGCGCTTGAAGACCAAGATCGTCCTTCCCCAGCTTGCCCGGCGGCACTGGCCCGCCTAGGGCTTGCGTGTCAAGTCGCGGTATCTGCCGATCTGCGCCACGTCGGTGTCGGCTTCAAGCGCCGTCATCAACATGTGAAGATGTTCGACATCGCGAAGATCGGTTTCGACGATCAGCCGGAAGAAATCCGGCTTCCGGTCGATGAACCGCAGGTCCGAGATATTGGCCTTCTGCTCGCCGATCAACGTGCAAATCCGCCCGAGCACGCCGGCATCGTTCGAGATCGTCATTTCCAGCGAGACGGTGTTGACCGGCGCATGCCGGCCTGCCTTCCACTTCAGGTCGACCCAGCGGTCGGTCTGGCTTTCGAACTCGGCCAGAGCGGGGCAATCGATGGCATGGGCCACCACGCCCTTGCCGCGATAGGTAATGCCCACGATCCGCTCGCCCGGTAGCGGCTGGCAGCAGGGCGCGCGGCGGAAAAGCCGGTCGTCGGCCAGGCCGAGGACGGGCAACCTCTCGTCCACCTCCTCGGGTGTGCCGAGGAAGAGTTCGGGATACAGCGTCTCGACCACCTTGCGCGCGGCAATCTCGGCGCTGCCCAGCCGGGCCAGCAGATCCTGTTCGTCGGCGCAGCCCAGCATCTTGGCCGCGGTGCGCAGCGCCTTGTCGGTGGCCTTCTTGCCGGCATGGTCGAAGGCGGCCCGCGCCAGTTCCTGCCCCAGCTTGACGAAGCGCCCGCGGTCTTCCTCGCGCAGCGACCGGCGGATCGCGGCCTTGGCACGGCCGGTCGTCACCAACTCGATCCAGCTGGCCTGCGGACGCTGGCCTTCGGCGGTGATGATCTCGACCGACTGGCCGTTCCTCAGCCGGGTCCACAATGGTACGCGGATTCCGTCGATCTTGGCGGAAACCGTCGAATTCCCGATGCGGGTGTGGATGGCATAGGCGAAATCCAGCGGCGTCGCTCCTCTCGGCAACTGTACCACGTCCCCCTTGGGCGTGAAGCAGAAGACCTGATCGGAATACATCTCGAGTTTGACATTTTCGAGAAACTCGTCGTGGTCGGTTTCGTCCAGACGCTCGGTCAACTGCGCGATCCACCTTGCAGGATCGATGGCAAAGGGGTTCCGGCCGCGCACGCCCTCGCGATAGGACCAATGCGCGGCAACGCCCGATTCGGCCACCTCGTGCATCTCGCGGGTGCGGATCTGCACCTCGACGCGTTTGCCGTCGCGACCGGAGACGGTGGTGTGGATCGAGCGGTAGCCGTTGTTCTTGGGCTGGCTGATGTAGTCCTTGAACCGCCCGGGAACCGCGCGCCAGCGCTGGTGGATCACGCCCAGGATGCGGTAGCAGTCGGCCACTGAGGCGCAGATGACGCGGAAGCCGTAGATGTCGGACAGGCTGGAGAAGGCGAGATCCTTTTCCTGCATCTTGCGCCAGACCGAATAGGGCTTTTTCGCGCGGCCATAGACGTCGGCGTCGATGCCTGCCCGGTCGAGTTCGCTGCGGATGTCGGCGGTGATCTTGTGGACGACATCGCCGGTTTCGCGTTGCAGCGTGATGAAACGGCGGATGATCGAGTTGCGCGCCTCGGGGTTCAGGACGCGGAAGGCCAGATCTTCCAGCTCCTCGCGCATCCACTGCATGCCCATGCGCCCGGCCAGCGGCGCATAGATCTCCATCGTCTCGCGCGCTTTCTGACCCTGCTTGTCGGGGTTCATCGACTTGATCGTCCGCATGTTGTGCAGACGGTCTGCCAGCTTGACCAGGATCACCCGCAGGTCGCGCGACATGGCCATGAACAGCTTGCGGAAGTTTTCGGCCTGCTGATTCTGGGTGCTGGACAGCTGCAGGTTGGTCAGTTTCGTGACCCCATCGACCAGTTCGGCCACTTCGGGGCTGAACTCCCGGGCGATGTCGGCATAGGTCGACCGGGTGTCCTCGATCGTATCATGCAGCAGCGCGGTAACGATCGTGGCATCGTCCAGCCGCATCTCGGTCAGGATCGCGGCCACGGCAACGGGATGCGTGAAATAGGGCTCGCCCGACTTGCGGGTCTGGCCGTCATGCATCTTCATCCCGTAGGCATAGGCCCGGCGGATCAGATCGGCATTGCACCGCGGGTTGTAGTTGCGGACGAGGGCGATGAGGTCTTCAACGTCGATCATCGCCATACCGCTCGCAGGGCAGGGGCCTCAGTGCTCGCCCTGCGCTTCCATCAGTGCCCGCAACAGTTTTTCTTCCGACATGTCGTCCTGCACCGGCCGGTCGATCTCGCCGGCCATCAGAAGCGCCATCTGGTCTTCCTCCGGCTCGTCGACCTCGATCTGGGTCTGGTAGCTTTCGATCATCCGCTCGCGCAGGACACCGGCGACCTGGGTCTCGTCCGCAATCTCGCGCAGGGCGACGACGGGGTTCTTGTCGTTGTCGCGCTCGATCGTCACGGGCGATCCCGCCGCGATCTCGCGGGCGCGGTGTGCTGCCAGCATCACCAATTCGAAGCGGTTCGGAACCTTGTCAACGCAGTCTTCGACCGTCACGCGGGCCATGGGGGCACTCCACCTATGGGGTAAGCTCTACGAGATAAGCTCACGGAAGTCCGCTATCTAAGCCGGATGTTCCCGCTTGACAAGGCGGAAATCCGGCACATCAGAGCGGGATCACCGCATCGCGATCCCGGGCGGGCAGCGCTTCCAGCATCTCGTGCACCGTCAACCCGGTGCGGGGATGGCGCCAGCCGGGCGCCACTTCGGCCAAGGGTACCAGAACGAAGGCGCGATCGGCAAGCCGGGGGTGGGGCAGGATCGGCCGGTCCGGCACCTCGACCGCCTGCCGGTCGGGGGGCAGCGCGCGCCAACGGTCCTGGGTGGCGGAATCCGGCAGGACCGAATCACCGGCTGCGAGCAGATCGAGATCCAGCGTCCGTCCGCCCCAGCGCTGCCGCCTCTCGCGTCCGAAGCGGGCCTCGACCCGGTGCAGCGCGGCAAGAATTGACGCTACGTCAACTGGTTGTGGAACGCTGACCAGGGCGGCCGCATTCACGAAGTCCGGCCCGGCCCCCGCAGGGAAGGCCGGTGTCCGCCAGAAACGGCTAACCGATTTGATTCTGAACGCTTCCTCGCGCTCCAGCACATCGAGCGCGGCCTGCAAGGTCTGATTCGGAAGCATCGCTCCGAACGGCAGGTTCGCGCCCAGTGCAAGAAGAAATGATCCGGGGATGTTGGGATTATGGTAACTCATGCCATATAGTCTTCTTGTCGACTCCGGGCTCCGCCATTATCGACGGCCTGTTCCTATGATGGATTTCTTCACTAGCGCCTAGTCTTGCGTGAATTGTGGCGATGCTTTCGAGGAGCACACTTTCGAGGGGAACACAGATGTTTTACAAGGACGAACGGCTTGCGCTGTTCATCGATGGATCGAATCTTTATGCCGCTGCGAAGGCATTGGGCTTCGACATCGACTACAAGCTCTTGCGGATGGAGTTCATGCGGCGCGGCAAGCTGTTGCGGGCATTCTACTACACGGCGCTGCTGGAAAACGAGGAATACTCGCCCATCCGCCCGCTGGTCGACTGGCTGCACTACAATGGCTTCACCATGCGCACGAAGCCGGCCAAGGAATACACCGACAGCCAGGGACGGCGGAAGGTGAAGGGCAACATGGACATCGAGCTGACGGTCGATGCCATGGAACTGGCGCCGCGGCTGGATCATATGGTGCTGTTTTCGGGTGACGGCGATTTCAAGCCGCTGGTCGAAAGCCTGCAGCGACAAGGCGTGCGCGTGTCGGTGGTCTCGACCATCCGCAGCCAGCCGCCGATGATCGCCGACGAACTGCGCCGCCAGGCCGACAACTTCATCGAGCTGGACGAGCTGCGTGAAGTGATCGGCCGTCCGCCGCGCGAGCCGCGGCCGATCCAGAGCGACGACCTGGCCACGGTCGAGTCGAAGTGACGACAGCCTGTCCGGGGCCGGGCCTGCCACCGGTCCGCGACCCGGACAGGTCATCCGGCCGCTTTCATGCGGCCACAGCGGCATGATCGGCCTTGCTGCGACATTTCTCGCGGCATTCGTGGCCGCAACGCCGGTTCCGATGCAATCCGAGCCGGTATTCCTGGGCTTTCTGGCCGCAGGCGGCCAGACGATCTGGCTGGTGCTTGCCGCCTCTGTTGGCAACACGCTGGGCGCCTGCGTGACCTATGTCCTTGGCCGGGGCGCCGATGCGCTTGTGTCGTCGCGGCTTTTCCCGGTGTCGCCCGAACGGCTGGCCCGGGCGCAGGCGTGGTTTTCGCGTTGGGGGGCCTGGACCCTGCTTCTGAGCTGGGCGCCCGGCGGCGATCTGATCGTGGCGCTGTCGGGATTGATGCGCCTGCCCTTTATGCTGTTCCTGCCGCTGGTCGCGCTGGCCAAGACGGTGCGTTACTCCGTGCTGGCGCTGGCCGCCTGGGGGGTCTTCGGTTGGGGCCAGGCCTCGGCAGGTCCGGCAATGTGACAAAAAGCGCGCGAACCGGATGGTTCGCGCGCCTCGATGTCATTGCCGGTCATTGCCGCCGTTCAGCCGATGGCCGCGGCCTTCACGTCGTCGTCGATATAGGCGACGTATTGCGCGAAGTTCTTCGAGAACATCTCGACCAGCGCCTTGGCCTGCGCATCATAGGCGGCCTTGTCTGCCCAGGTTTCGCGCGGATTCAGGAGGGCATCCTCCACGCCGGGAACCGAGACCGGCACTTCGAAGCCGAAGTTCGGATCCTTGCGGAATGTGGTTTTCGCCAGCGAGCCGTTCAGCGCCGCCGAAAGCAGCGCGCGGGTGGCGCGGATCGGCATCCGCTTGCCGGTGCCGTACTTGCCGCCGGTCCAGCCGGTGTTCACCAGCCAGCACGAAGCGCCGGTCTCGGCGATCTTCTGCTGCAGCAGCTTGCCATAGACCTCGGGCCGGCGCGGCATGAAGGGTGCGCCGAAGCAGGTTGAGAAGGTGGGGATCGGTTCGACCACGCCACGCTCGGTCCCGGGGGTCTTCGAGGTGAAGCCCGACAGGAAGTGATACATCGCCTGCGCCGGGGTCAGCCGCGCGATCGGCGGCAGTACGCCATAGGCATCGCAGGTCAGCAGAACCACGTTTTTCGGCAACCCGCCCAGGCCGGTGGCTGATGCGTTGGAGATATATTCCAGCGGATAGGCGCAGCGCATGTTATCGGTCAGGCTGTTGTCGGCGAAATCGAGATCGAAGGTCTCGGGGTTCCAGACCATATTCTCGATCACCGTCGCAAAGCGCGTCGTGGTGCCGTAGATCTCGGGCTCCGCCTCGGGCGAGAGATTGATGGTCTTGGCATAGCAGCCGCCTTCGAAGTTGAAGGTGCCCTTGTCCGACCAGCCATGTTCGTCATCCCCGATCAGCGTGCGGGACGGGTCGGCGGACAGCGTGGTCTTGCCGGTGCCCGACAGGCCGAAGAAGACGGCAGTATCGTCGGGATTGCCGATCGCGTGGTTGGCCGAACAATGCATCGCCATCACGCCCTTTTCGGGCAGAAGGTAGTTCAGGATGGTGAAGACCGATTTCTTGTTTTCGCCGGCATAGGCGGTGTTGCCGATCAGCACCATCTTCTCGTCGAAGTTCAGCGCGATCACCGTGTCGCTGCGGCTGCCGTGCCGTTTCGGGTCGGCCTTGAATGAGGGTACGTTCAGGATCGTCCATTCCGGCAGGAAGGTGTCCAGTTCCTCGCGCGCGGGGCGGCGCAGCAGATGCCGGATGAAAAGTCCGTGCCAGGCCAGTTCCGTCACCATCCGCACGTCGACGCGGTGCGTGGGGTCGGCGCCGGCATAGAGGTCTTCGACGAAAAGCTCGCGGCCCTTCACATGCTCCAGCATGTCGGCCTTCAGCTGCGCCCAGCTCTCTGGCGACATGGCGGCATTGTTTTCCCACCAGATCGTGTTTTCGACCGACGGGGTGCGGACGACGTGCTTGTCCTTTGGCGACCGGCCGGTGAACTGGCCGGTCGTGCAGAGAAAGGCGCCACCCTTGCCGATTTGGCCCTCGCCGCGGGCGATCGCGGCATCGACAAGTGCAGGTTCGAGATAGTTGTAATGGACGGCGGCGACGCCGGTGATGCCCTGATCTTCAAGGGTGCGTTTCGGATTCACACGTCCGTTCATTGTCATGTCCTGCAAGCTCCGTCTCTCCGCGGGCCATCGCGCCGCGGCGTGGGTTTCCTGGACGACCCCGGGCCAAAGGGGCCGAAGGCGGGCCGCGAAATGCGCGGGCGCCCTGCGTAACGGATATATCACGCCGCTTGCGCAACCGAACAGGCGCGATTTCAACGGTTAGCGCAACCAATCCGGCGTTAGCGCAACCAGTTGCGGCCGGGTCACGGAGTAAGGCAAACTGAGGCAAATTAGCCATTGGTTTGCAAATATCGTGTTCGCATAGAGGCAGGGAGGCCCAGGTGATTCGCTTTTATGTTGCTTCTGGCGCCCTATTTGCGGAGAATAACAGAAAAACATAACCAGAGCAGGATAACACAGCACATGTCGCGGATCGCCCTTGTGGACGACGACAGGAACATCCTGACGTCCGTCTCGATGACGCTCGAAGCCGAGGGCTTCGAAGTCGAAACCTATAACGATGGCCAGTCGGCCCTCGATGCCTTCAACCGGCGCTTGCCCGACATGGCGGTGCTGGACATCAAGATGCCCCGGATGGACGGGATGGATCTGCTGCAGCGTCTGCGACAGAAGACCGCCATGCCGATCATCTTCCTGACGTCGAAGGATGACGAGATCGACGAGGTGCTCGGCCTGCGCATGGGCGCGGACGACTATGTCAAGAAGCCGTTCAGCCAGCGGCTGCTGGTCGAACGCATCCGCGCGCTGCTGCGCAGGCAGGATGCGGTGGCCGCGGGCGACGTGCCGGTGACGGAAGAAAACAAGATCATCGAGCGCGGGCACCTGCGGATGGATCCGTTGCGCCATGCCGTCTCCTGGAAGGGCAGGGATGTCACGCTGACCGTGACCGAATTCCTGCTGCTGCAGGCGTTGGCGCAGCGACCGGGGATCGTCAAATCCCGCGACCAGCTGATGGACGTCGCCTATGACGACAACGTTTATGTCGACGACCGCACCATCGACAGCCATATCAAGCGGCTGCGCAAGAAGATGCGGACGGTGGATGACGATTTCTCGGCGATCGAGACGCTTTACGGAATCGGTTATCGCTACAACGAAGAATGACCGCGCTTCCCCGCATCGCCATGGATGATCCACGTCCGCGCAAGGCCGGCGAGGTGCTCTTGGGCGAGGACTGGGTCTCGCCCGACGGCACGGCCGGCCAGGGGCGCGAGGCCCGGGGGCGGCGGGGGCTGATCGGTCTGAACCGCAGTCCACTGGCGCGCAAGATCGTCATCTTCAACCTGATGGCGCTGATCATCCTGGTGGGCGGCGTCCTCTTTCTCAATCCGTTTCGCGACAGCATGGTTCTGCAGCGCGAGGCCGCGCTGGTACGAGAAGCCGAACTGGTGGCCAACCTGTTCGAACTGCAGGAAACCGCCGCCGGATCGCTGGCGGCGACGGACCATGCGGCGATCCTGTCGGCCATCAGCCTTGGCGCGGGGGTCGAGGTTTCGGTCTATGACCTCTCGGGCCGGGTGCTGGCAACGCATGTCGGCACGCCGGAGGAGGCTTCGCCGCTGGCGTCCTCCGACAGATCGACCTTCATCACCGATTTTCTCAACGCCGTCTGGGACGGGGTCTCGCTGGTTCTGACGGCGGGCAATGGCGCACCATCCGGCGTCGACCGCAACGATCTTGTACAGGCGGTCATCCCGCTGGCGGTCGATGGCCAGACCGCGGCCAGGACCGGGCACGACCCGGCCGGTGGCACGCTCTTTTCCGTGGCAACCCCGATCCTTGCCGGCGGGCAGGTCGCCGGCGTGGTTGCGCTGACCACCGCCGAGGGCGAGATCGACCGCCTCGTCCGCCACGAACGCGAGCAGATCCTGCAGATGTTCGTGGTGGCGCTGGTGGTCTCGATCGGCCTGTCGCTGGTGCTTGCCTCCACCATCGCCAATCCGCTGTCCGATCTGGCCGTCGCGGCCGAGGTCGGGCGCGACCGCGACCATGGCGGCATTTCGGCCGGCCGCGTCCGCATTCCCGATCTGGCCGCCCGGCCCGACGAGATCGGCCGCCTTTCCGTGGCCATGCGCGGCATGGTTGCAGCACTCTATGACCGGATCGATGCCAATGAACAATTCGCCGCCGATGTCGCGCATGAGATCAAGAACCCGCTCGCCTCGCTGCGGTCGGCGGTGGGTTCGCTGCGCATGGTGAAGAAGGAAGAACACCGCGAGAAGCTGCTTGACGTGATCGAGCACGATGTCCGTCGTCTGGACCGGCTGGTCAGCGACATCTCCAATGCCTCGCGGCTGGACAGTGAACTGGTCAAGGAACAGGAAGAAGAGTTCAACCTTATCAAGACCCTTTCCAACCTTGGCCAGTATCTTGGCAAGCAGACCGCAGAGAAGGGCGTCGACTTCATCACCGATCTGCCGGCAGAGCCGATCATGATCCGCGGGTTGGAGGCGCGGCTGGCGCAGGTCTTCGTGAACCTGATCACCAACGCGATTTCCTTCTGCGAGGACGGCGATGCCGTGCGCGTCTGGGCCCGGCGGCGCGACAACCGCGTGCTGGTGGTGGTCGAGGATACCGGCCCGGGCATCCCCGAACAGGCGCTGACCAAGGTGTTCAAGCGGTTCTATTCCGACCGTCCGCCCACCCATTTCGGCAACAACTCCGGCCTCGGGCTTTCGATCTCGAAACAGATCGTCGAGGCGCATGGCGGCGTGATCTGGGCTGAAAACATCCGCCCCACCGCGGCCGACCTGAATTCGGAACCCCTCGGCGCCCGCTTCGTGGTGGGCTTGCCGGTGTGACCGCTGCACCAGATCCCGATCCCGCGCGCCCGGGGGTTCTGGTGCTGCATGCCTCCTGCGTAGCCCATTGCGGCCGGGCCGTCCTGATGACCGGGCCTTCGGGATCGGGCAAGTCCGGCCTTGCGCTGCGAATGATCGCGCTGGGCGCCCGCCTCGTTGCCGACGACCGAACCGAGCTTTGCGCCGAATCGGGCGGTCGACTGCTTGCCAGCGCCCCCGCCGCCATCCGTGGCCTGATCGAGGCGCGCGGCGTCGGTCTGCTGCGGGCCGATCCGCTCGACCGGGTTCCGCTGGCCCTTGTGGTCGATCTGGCCCGCGAAGAACCCGACCGGCTGCCGCCCCATCGGCAAATCACGCTTCTGGGATGTACGCTTCCGCTTGTGCTGCGACCGCGAAATCCCC
Organism: Paracoccaceae bacterium; assembly: GCA_014879735.1. Taxonomy (GTDB): domain Bacteria; phylum Pseudomonadota; class Alphaproteobacteria; order Rhodobacterales; family Rhodobacteraceae; genus Pseudogemmobacter. The sequence continues at coordinate 13,624 of JACSRN010000045.1, read as the reverse complement.
ATCTTCCCGAGTCGTTGCTTCTCTGGCTTGCCGATGGTCGGCAGGCGTGAGGCAGGATGGCTCCATGATCGACCCCGGGCTCGAACATCACCTGATCCTGATCACCGGCCCCTCGGGTGCCGGGCGAACGACGGCGATCCGCGTGCTGGAGGATCTGGGCTACGAAGGCATCGACAACATCCCGCTGTCGCTGGTGCCGCGTCTTCTCGATGGTCCGCCGCTCGACCGGCCGATCGCACTCGGGCTCGACGTGCGCAACCGCGACTTCAATGCGACGGCGCTGATCGAACTGATCGATCTACTTACCCGTGATCCCCGCGTCGCGCTGGAGGTGCTGTATCTCGACTGCGGCCCGACCGAGTTGATCCGGCGGTTTTCCGAAACCCGCCGCCGCCATCCGCTGGCTCCGGTCGAAAGCCCGGCCGAGGGGATCGAGCGTGAGCTTGACCTGCTGGCGCCGATCCGGGTCCGCGCCGACCATCTGATCGACACGACCGAGCTTTCGCCCCATGACCTGAAGGCCGAGATCATTCGCTGGTTCGACCGCGACACGGCGGGCAGGCTTGCCGTATCGGTTCAGTCCTTCAGCTACAAGCGTGGCGTGCCGCGCGGTGTCGACATGATCTTCGACTGCCGGTTCCTTGCGAATCCGCACTGGAATACGGCGTTGCGTGCGCTGGACGGGCGCGACCCCGCGGTCGCAGAACATATTCGCGCCGACCCGCGGTTCGCCGAATTCTTCCAGAAGTTGCAAGACCTTCTTCTACTTCTTCTTCCGGCCCATCTTGATGAGGGCAAGGCCCATCTCTCCATCGGCTTCGGTTGTACCGGCGGGCAACACCGCTCGGTCGCGCTTGCCGAAATGATGGGTAGTGCCCTTGCGCAGGCTGGCTGGCCGGTGTCAAAACGTCATCGGGAACTGGAACGCAAGGGCGTGGCTGCGGGGGCGGCCGGCTCGACAGGCAAGGTGTCTGGCGCTTGATCGGGATTGTCATCGTCGCTCATGGAGGGCTGGCGCGAGAATATCTCTCGGCCGTCGAACATGTCGTGGGCAAGCAGGACGGGATGCGCGCCATCGCCATCGAGGATGAGCATGACCGCGCCCAGAAGCAGGCAGAGATCATTGCCGCCGCGGCCGATGTCGATACCGGCGGTGGCGTTGTCGTGGTGACGGACATGTTCGGGGGCAGCCCCTCGAATCTTTCCTTGCCGGCCTGCACCGCGAACGGTCGCCGCATCCTGTATGGGGCAAACCTGCCGATGCTGATCAAGCTGGCCAAGTCGCGCGACCTGCCGGTCGGCGAGGCGGTTGCCGCTGCGCTGGACGCCGGCCGCAAATATATCAACAGTCTCGACCTTGGTGGCGGGGCTTAGGGGGTCGGCGATGGTGAAACGCACGTTCCGCATCGTGAACGAAAAGGGTCTCCATGCCCGGGCCAGCGCAAGGTTCGTGGAGGTCGTCGAGGCGCATGATGCCCGCGCCGCCGTGACCAAGGACGGGATGGAGGTTTCGGGCGACAGCATCATGGGCCTTCTGATGCTGGCAGCCTCGCGCGGGACGACGATCGAGGTCGTGACCTCGGGGAACGAGGCGGACAAACTTGCCGATGCGCTGGAGGCCCTTGTTGCCGCGCGCTTCGGAGAGGATTATTGAACGTCGATCCCGGTGAGTGAACCGGACCGTAAGGACCGCCGCTACGTGAACGAACAGAGCCCGACCGCCGCCGAGGCCCAGGCCGCGCCCGAGAAGGCCGAGCGGCCCTATGACATGCGGCGGCTGTCCTATGCCGGAACCTTCCGCAACCCGGTGAAGGCCGGCACGATTCGGCTGATCGAATGGCTGACGGCCAAGGTGCAGCTGCTGCGGCTGATCCGGTCATTCGAACGTTCGGGTGCGCCGGTCGGTGCGCCGTTCTGGCCCAAGGCGATCAGCCACATGGGCATCCACATCGACACGCCGCCGGAAGAGATCGCGCGTATCCCCGAGACCGGCGCGCTGGTTGTCGTGGCGAACCACCCGCATGGCCTTGTCGACGGCATGATCCTGGCCGAGATGGTCAACCGCGTGCGGTCCGATTTCAAGATCCTTACCCGCTCGCTGCTGACCGGAATCCCCGAGGTCGAGGAATTCATGATTCCGGTGCCATTCCCGCACGAGGAAAATTCTCGCGAACTCGGCCTGCAGATGCGGAACGAGACCATGGCGCATCTGAAGGCGGGTGGGGTGATCATCCTGTTTCCCGCCGGCAAGGTCGCCATGTCGGAGGATTGGTGGGGGCCCGCGGTCGAGGCCGAATGGAACGTGTTCACCCATAAGATCGTGCGCTCGTCAGGGGCGACGATCCTGCCGGTGCATTTCACCGGCCAGAACAGCCGCGCCTTCCAGATTGCCAACCATCTGGGAGATACGCTGCGCCAGGGCCTTCTGCTCTATGAAATCAAGCGCGCGCTGTTCAAACCGCAGCGCCCCTTCATCGGCCAGCCGATCCCGGCCAGCGAGTTGAAAAACTGGGAGGGGAATCCGCGCGGCTTCCTCGCCTGGCTGCGCGAGCATACGCTGGCACTCGGCCGCTAGGCGCGACGCCTTGCCTTTGCCGCCGGTGCGGGGCTCAGAGATGATCCCCGGCAGCGCCGGGGAGCTGCCGCTGTCTCGCGCTCAGCGCGTTGGCACCGGCACCTCGCCGCGATAGTCGTAAAAGCCGCGCTGGGTCTTGCGGCCCAGCCAGCCGGCCTCGACATATTTGGTCAAGAGTGGGCAGGGCCGGTACTTGGTATCGGCCAATCCGTCGTAAAGCACGTTCATGATCGCAAGGCAGGTGTCCAGCCCGATGAAATCCGCAAGTTCCAGCGGTCCCATCGGGTGATTGGCGCCCAGTTTCATGGATTCGTCGATGCTCTTCACGTTGCCGACGCCTTCGTACAGCGTATAGACCGCCTCGTTGATCATCGGGATCAGGATGCGGTTCACGATGAAGGCCGGGAAATCCTCGGCGCTGGCAGCGGTCTTGCCCAGTCGCCTGACCACGGCATGCATGGTTTCCCAGGTGTCCTGGTCGGTGGCGATGCCGCGGATCAGTTCGACCAGCTGCATCACCGGCACGGGGTTCATGAAATGCAGCCCCATGAACTTCTCGGGCCGGTCGGTGCGGCTGGCCAGCCGGGTGATGGAGATCGACGAGGTATTGGAGGTCAGGATCGTCGTCGGCTTCAGATGCGGCATCAGATCGTCGAAGATCGCCTGCTTCACCGGCTCGCGTTCGGTTGCGGCCTCGATCACCAGATCGGTCGCGCCGATGTCGGACAGTTTCAGCGTCGTGCGCACGCGCGCCAGTGCCCCCGCCCGGTCCTCGGCAGAGATCTTGCCCCGCCCGACCTGGCGGTCGAGGTTCTTCTCGATCGTGATCAGTGCCTTGGTCAGCGAATCCTCGCTGATGTCGTTCAGCAGCACGTCATACCCGGCCAGGGCAAAGACATGCGCGATGCCGTTGCCCATCTGCCCCGCGCCGACGATCCCCACGCTCGTGATGTCCATTGCTGTCCCTCTGGTCCGACCAGCGAACCTTACGGCTCCGCATCCGGCAGGGCAAGGCCATGCGGCGGTGCGGCGAAATGCATAGAACCTTAGTGACTTGCCGTGGTTTAGGCCTTTGGCAACATATTGTCGCCACCCTGCACGATGGGTGTTGAAAAATCGGGTGGTGTGATGGCCTTCCATGCAAACGGCGCGGGGGCGCTGGACTATTTCCCCTGTCGCTATGGCGGCTCGCGGCTGACGTTCCGCGGGCCCAAGCGGGCGCTTTCGGGTGAATATATCGCGGTTCTGGGCAGCAGCGCAGCCTATGGCCGCTTCGTCCCCACGCCGTTCCCGGCCCTGGTCGAGGAACGCCTTGGCATCGAGGTTGCCAACATGGCCTGCCTGAACGCCGGGCCAGACGCCTACCTGGGCGATCCCGGCGCGCTTGAGGTGGTGCGCGGCGCGCGGGCGGTGGTGGTGCAGGTGATGGGCGCGGTCAACCTGTCGAACCGATTCTACAGCGTGCATCCCCGCCGGAACGACAGGTTCATTGCGGCGGCGGCGGCACTGCACAACCTCTATCCTGACGTGGATTTTACCGAGATCAACTTCACCGGCCATCTGATCCGCAGCCTTCTGGCCCAGGGAGAGGAACGGTTCTCCCTTGTTGCGGCCGAGCTACGCCAGGTCTGGCTGGCCAGGATGCGGGCGTTGCTGGACCGGATGCCGGCGCAGCGGGTGCTGCTGTGGACATCGGATCATCCGCCGCCGCCGCCGGGGCAGGCCGGGCCTCTGCTTGCGCCCGAACTGGTCGATCGCAACATGGTTGCGGCGCTGCGCCCCGAGGTCAGCGATTACGTCGAGCATGTCGCCAGTGCCGAAGCCCGGGCCGAGGGGGTGCGGGCCATGCGCTTTGCCGCGGTCGATGCCGCAGTGGCGCGGCGACATCCGGCCGGCGCGGTTCACCGCGAGATGGCCGATGCGCTGGTGCCGGTGCTGGAGCGGTTGATGTGACGGCGGCCGCTATGAAAAAGGGCGCCCCGGCGGGGCGCCCCTCGATCCGGCCCGTGGACCGGATCAGAGCTTTTCGGTCAGTTCCGGGACGACGGTGAAGAGGTCTCCGACCAGGCCGTAATCCGCAACCTGGAAGATCGGCGCTTCTTCGTCCTTGTTGATGGCGACGATGACCTTGCTGTCCTTCATCCCGGCGAGGTGCTGGATGGCGCCCGAGATGCCGCAGGCGACATAGAGCTGCGGTGCCACGACCTTGCCGGTCTGGCCGACCTGCCAGTCGTTGGGGGCATAGCCGCTGTCGACCGCGGCCCGCGAGGCGCCGACGGCGGCGCCCAGCTTGTCGGCCAGCGCCTCGATGATGGCAAAGCTGTCCTTGGAGCCGACGCCGCGCCCGCCCGAGACCACGATCTTGGCCGAGGTGAGTTCCGGCCGGCCCGAAGCCGCGACCTTGTCCTCGACCCAGGACGACAGATCCGAGGTGCGAGTGCCCACCGAATCGATCGGGGCCGCGCCGCCGGTGCCGGCCGCGGCAAAGGCCGCGGTGCGCACGGTGAAGACCTTCTTGGCATCCGCCGACTTCACGGTCTGGATGGCGTTGCCGGCATAGATCGGCCGCTCGAATGTGTCGGCATCGATCACGGCGGTCACGTCGGTGATCACCATCGCATCCAGCAGCGCGGCCACGCGGGGCAACACGTTCTTGGAATAGGCGGTGGCAGCGGCGGCGATATGGCTGTAGTCGCCGGCCAGCGATACCACCAGATCGGCCAGCCCCTCGGCCAGGCCGTGGCCGGCATCCTCGGCATGCAGCACCCGGGCCACGCCGTCCAGCGTCGCGGCCTCGGCCGCCGCCGAGGCGGGACCTGCAACCAGCACATGGACCTCGCCCAGCGGTTTCACCGCCGTCAACGCTTTCGCAACCGAATCGGTCGCAAGCTGGCCCCCGTTCACATCGGCAATCAGGAGAACGGTCATCAGATTACCCCCGCTTCATCTTTCAGCTTCGCAATCAGCTCGTCGACCGAACCGACCCTGACCCCGGCCTTGCGGCCCGCGGGTTCCACCGTCTTCACCACCGTCAGCCGCGGCGTCACGTCCACGCCATAATCGGCGGGCGTCTTGGTCGCCAGGGGTTTGGCCTTGGCTTTCATGATGTTCGGCAGGCTGGCGTAGCGCGGCTCGTTCAGCCGCAGGTCGACCGTGACGACAGCCGGCAACTTGACCGAGATCGTCTGCAGGCCGCCATCGATCTCGCGCGTGACGCGGGCCTGGTCGCCCTCGATCACCAGTTCGCTGGCAAAAGTCGCCTGGGCCCAGCCCAGCAGCGCCGCCAGCATCTGGCCCGTCGCGTTCATGTCGTTGTCGATGGCCTGCTTGCCGGTCAGCACAAGGCCCGGCTCCTCTTCCCGGACCACAGCCGCCAGCAGCTTGGCCACGGCCAGAGGCTCGACGTCGGTGTGCACGTCCGAGGCGGCCTCGATCAGGATCGCCCGGTCGGCGCCCATCGCCAGCGCATTGCGCAGCGTCTCCTGCGCCTGCTTGACACCGATCGAAACGACGACGACCTCGGTCGCCACGCCCTTTTCCTTCAGCCGGATCGCCTCTTCCACGGCGATTTCGTCAAACGGGTTCATCGACATCTTCACGTTCGCAAGATCGACACCCGTGCCGTCCGCCTTCACGCGAACCTTCACGTTGTAGTCAATCACGCGCTTCACAGGCACCAGGACCTTCATGCGGCAATCTCCATCATTCCGGGCGCGCCGGACGCGCCCCAACAAGCTCCCGAACCGCTGTTACCGCAGCAAAACGCAATTCAACAGAGGAAATGCGACAGTTTCTTCTGTCGGGACGCCGCGTTTCTGATGCATCATTCCGATCAGGCGTCGCGGGTCAGCCCGGGCACCCAAAGCACATCTGCGCGTCCGTCGTCGTTGGCGATACGGCCGGCGACGAAGAACCAGTCGGACAGCCGGTTCAGATAGCGGATGGCATCCGGGTTCACATCCTCGGCCGCGGCCAGCGCCACGGCCGCGCGCTCTGCCCGGCGGCAGACGGTGCGGCACAGGTGCAATTGCGCGGCCAGCGCGCTGCCACCCGGCAGGATGAAGCTGCGCAACGGCGTGAGCCGGGCGTTCATCGCGTCGATCTCGCGCTCCAGCCGGTCGACCTGGGGCGCGACCATGCGCAGCGGTGTATAGGGCAACTCGGCGTCGCGGTCGCGGTCGGGGGTGGCCAGATCGGCCCCGAGGTCGAAGAGATCGTTCGAGATCCGCGCCAGTGCCCCGGCCATCTCGTCTGTGGCGTGCAGCCGGGCCAGCCCGACCGTGGCATTGGTCTCGTCGACCGTGCCATAGGCCTCGACCCGGGATGAATGCTTGGATACCCGCGTCCCGTTCGACAGGGCGGTATCACCCGCATCGCCGGTGCGGGTGTAGATTTTCGACAGGACGACCATCAGTTTCCTCGTGACTGGAGCCAGGTCAGGCCGACGATGACCACCACCGCCACGAACTGCGCGGCCAGCCGCCAGCGCATGATCCGGTTGGCATTGCGGCGATTGAACTCTCCGCCGCGTGCGAAACTGCCGATGCCGAACATCAGGATACCGGCCACCACCAGCGCCGCCAGCGCCGGCAACAGGAACATCGGGTCTTTCAGCATTGCGCGCCTCCTTCGGAGTGTTCGAGACTTACGCGCTTTGTGCCGCCGTGCGAAGCCCCAAAGTCATCCCCTGGCGATCAGCCAGTCAAGCGCGCGGACCGGCAGCAACCGCCGCGCAAGGCCCATCAGATGGGTGGGCGTCGTGACGTAGTAGCGCGCGCGGGGCCGCGGACTTTCCAGCGCATGGATCAGCTTTGCCGTCACCGCAGAGGCCGGTCGTTCAAAACGGTCCGGCGCATTCTTGGCCTGGTACAGCCGATGGAGCAGGCCGCGGTATTCCTCGGCCCGGGCCGAGGCTTCCCAATCGATCCATTTTTCGAAATGCGGGACGGCATTCTCGCGGATGCGGCTGGTGATCGGCCCGGGTTCGATCAGGATGACGTCGATCCCGGTTCCCCGCATTTCGATCCGCAGCACGTCGGTCAGGCCTTCCATGGCGAACTTGGTGGCCACATAGGCGCCGCGCCATTTCAGGCCGACCAGCCCGAGAACCGAGGAACAATTGACGATCCGCCCAGTTCCCGCCCGGCGCATCATCGGAATCACCTGGCGGGCCAGGTCGTGATAGCCGAAGAGATTGGTCTCGAAGATCGCCCGCAACGCGCCGCGGGGCAGATCCTCGACCGCACCGGGGCAGGCGAAGGCACCATTGTTGAACAGCGCGCCCAGCTTGCCGCCGTTCATCTGCGAGACCGTCTCGACCGCGGCGGCGATGCTGTCCTCGTCGGTATAGTCGAGAACGAAGCTTTCCAGCCCTTCGGCCTGCAGGCGCTGGCAATCTGACGGCTTGCGGCAGGTGGCAAAGACGCGCCAGCCGCGTGCCTTCATGCCACGCGCGGCGTCAAGCCCGATGCCCGAGGAACACCCGGTGATGAGAATCGATCTGTCCATGGCCTGCTCCGCCTTTTTGCAGGCAGGCTTAGGGGCAAAGACCGGGGCGCGTCAAACAAAGACCAGGGCGCGCCAAACGAAGATACCCCCGCGGCCCGGCATCAGGGGGTGGCGGGGGCCAGGAAGCGGCTGGCGACATAGCCGCTGATGCCGTCGCCTTCGATGCGGACCTGGACCCATTCCGAATCGACCAGGCCGAAGACCGTCACGGCCTCGCCCCGGGCGAGCTGGTCAACGACCGGCGCCGAGGCCGAAGGATCCATCCGGACATTGACGGCTGTCGCATCCACCACCCAGATCTGATCTGCGCCCGGCTCGGCGGCGGCGGTGGGTTCGGGCAATGCGGCCTGATCGGCCCCAAGGCTGGGCAGCGCCGAAAGGGTGAAGATCGGTGCCGGTATCGTCTTGCGCTCTGGCGCAGCAATCGCGGCGGTCGGTGTGAAGCTTGTCTTCACCACCTTGGCCGGCGGCAGATCGGGCGGGGCGTTCTTGTCGATCTTCGGTGCCGCGGCCAGCGCCACCGGCTCGGACATCTGCCGTTCCAGCACGACAATCGGCCTGCCCTCGGCCAGGGCACCGGCAAGGCCGGGGCGCAACTGTCCTCTGTCCCCCCCTGCGATCACCAGGGTGACAAAAATGACAGCAGCAAGCAGCACCGAAAGGCGAAACATCGGGACACCGGATTCTAGCAGCAGGCCGGGCAGCGGACCTGAGACTTTGTTAACATGATTCTGGCAAAAGTTGCGGGAAAAATCGGAGTTTTCTTCCCCCTTTTCCGCGGGCTGCGGGGCGAAAGTCGCTGGACCCCGGGCGTGGCCCGTCCTACACGACAGCCATGGCGACCGAAGACGATGATCCCAAGAGCCAGGGGCTGACCGTGGCCGAACCGCTTTCCCGTGCGATCGGGGAGCGGTATCTGACCTATGCGCTGTCGACGATCATGCATCGCGCGCTGCCCGATGCCCGCGACGGGTTGAAGCCGGTGCATCGGCGGATCCTCTATGCGATGCGCGAATTGCGGCTGTCGCCCACCGGCGGGTTCCGCAAATCGGCAAAGATTACCGGCGACGTGATGGGCAACTATCACCCGCACGGCAACCAGGCGATCTATGACGCGATGGCGCGGCTCGCGCAGGATTTCAACATGCGCTACCCGCTGGTCGGCGGGCAGGGGAACTTTGGCAATATCGACGGCGACAACCCTGCCGCCGAACGCTATACCGAGGCGCGGCTGACCGCGCTGGCCGAGGCGCTGATGGAAGGCCTGACCGAGAATGCGGTCGACTTCCGCCCGAACTACGATGGCACGCTGGAAGAGCCGGTGGTCATGCCGGCGGCCTATCCGAACCTTCTGGCCAACGGATCCAGCGGCATTGCCGTGGGCATGGCGACCAATATTCCGCCGCACAATCTGGACGAGCTGATCCGCGGCTGCCAGGCGATGTTGGCCAATCCCGCGATCACGATCGAGGGGCTGATGGAACACATCCCCGGCCCCGACTTTCCAACCGGCGGCGTGATCGTCGAAAGCCGCGAGGCGATGCGCGAGGCCTATGCAACCGGCCGCGGCAGCTTTCGTACGCGGGCGAAATGGGGGATCGAAGATCTCGGCCGCGGCCAGTGGCAGATCGTCGTCACCGAGATCCCGTTCCAGGTGCAGAAGTCGAAGCTGATCGAGAAGCTGGCCGAACTGATCGAGACGAAGAAGGTGCCGATCCTGGCCGATGTGCGCGACGAATCGGCCGAGGATCTGCGCATCGTGCTGGAACCCCGGGCGCGGACGGTGGATGCCGAGGTGCTGATGGGCCTGTTGTTCCGGCAGAGCGATCTGGAAAGCCGGTTCAGCCTGAACATGAACGTGCTGATCGATGGGCGGGTTCCCCGGGTCTGCTCGCTGAAAGAGGTGTTGCGCGCCTTCCTCGACCATCGCCGCGACGTGCTGCTGCGGCGGTCGGAACACCGGATCGAGAAGATCGACCACCGGCTGGAGGTGCTCGAAGGCTTCATCATCGCCTATCTGAACCTTGACCGGGTGATCGACATCATCCGCTACGACGACGATCCCAAGGCCGCGCTGATGCGCGAGGATTGGGGGCGGCCGCATCCCAGGGCGACCTCGGAAAAGGACTACCGCGGCCCGGCGCCGGGCGAGGGCGAACTGACCGAGGTGCAGGCCGAGGCCATCCTCAACATGCGGCTGCGGTCGTTGCGGCGGCTGGAGGAGATGGAGCTGCGCAGCGAACGCGACGCGCTGATGAAGGAACGCGCCGACCTGGCCGACCTTCTGGAAAGCGAGCGACTGCAGTGGAAGCGCATCGGCGCCGAACTTGAGGATATCCGCAAGACCTTTGGCAAGGGTACCGCGCTCGGCGCCCGCCGCAGCGTCCTGGCCGAGGCGGGCGAGGCAGAGGATGTCCCCGTGGAGGCGATGATCGAGCGAGAGCCGATCACGGTGATCTGTTCGAAGATGGGCTGGATCCGGGCGATGAAAGGTCATGTCGACCTGGCCGTGGAGCAGAAGTTCAAGGATGGCGACGGCCCGCGCTTCGCCTTCCATGCCGAGACGACGGACAAGATCCTGATCGTGGCGGAGAACGGTCGCTTCTTCACGCTTCTGGGTGCGAATCTTCCCGGTGGCCGCGGCATGGGAGAGCCGGTCCGGCTGATGGTCGACCTGCCGAACGACACCGGCATCACCGACATGATCCTGTTCCGCGCCGGCGAGAAATACCTCGTTGCCTCGACGGCGGGCGATGGTTTCGTCGTGTCGGCCGAGGAACTGGTGGCGCAGACCCGGGCGGGCAAGCAGGTGCTGGCGGTGAAGGACGGTGTCAGGGCCGCGGTTTGCCACCGGATTGCCGGCGACGCCGTGGCGGTCGTGGGCGACAACCGCAAGCTTCTGGTGTTTCCGCTGGCAGAACTGCCAGAGATGGCCCGCGGCAAGGGCGTGCGGCTGCAGCGCTACAAGGACGGCGGGCTGTCGGATGCGATCGCCTTCCGCCTGGCGGACGGCCTGTCGTGGAAGGATCCGGCCGGGCGGACACGGACCGAAACCGATCTGACCGAATGGCAGGGCCCGCGCGCCAGCGCCGGCAAGATGGCGCCCCGCGGCTTTCCGCGCGACAACAGGTTCGGCTGACCGGCGGGCGGTGTCAGGCTTCGTCGATCTGCAGCCAGACCCCGCCGCCGGGGCGCAGCGTCAGGATCATGACCGGATCGGGCTGCAGGCCGGGAACGGCGGCAAAGCGGTAGCGCGCAAGCAGGGTGGCGAGGATGATCACCGCCTCCTGCAGCGCGAAACTTGCACCGATGCAGATGCGCGGGCCATCGCCGAACGGCAGGTACTGGAAGCGTGGAACGGCGCGGGCCGCGGCAAAGCGGGCGGGATCGAAGGCGTCCGGATCCGCCCACAGTTTCTTGTGCCGGTGCAGGGCATAGATCGGCAGGATCACCGTATCGCCACGGCGGATTTCGCGGCCGCACAATTCATCGGCGCCGCGCGCGGTGCGCGACAGGAAGGCCGCTGGCGGATAAAGCCGCAAGGCCTCGTCCACGATGCGACGGATCAGCGGCAGGGCGGGCACATCCGACGCCGTGGCGGCGCGGTGGCCCAGCACGCGCTGCGCCTCGGCCCGGGCGCCGGCCTGCACCGCCGGATCGAAGGCGCAGAGATACAGCGCCCAGGACAGCGTCAGGGCCGTGGTTTCGTGCCCGGCCACGATGAAGGTCAGAAGGTTGTCGCGCAATTCGGCCGTGGTCATCTTCCGCCCGGTTTCAGGCTCCTCTCCCGCCATCAGCAGGTCGAGAAGATCGGGTGGCAGCCGGGCGCCGGCGGCACGGCGCGCCAGGATCGTACGGTCGGCGACCGCCTTCATCTGCCGCATCGCCGCACCCGTCACCAGCCGGTGCGGCCGCGGCACCCAGGACGGTGCACCAAGAATGTCGAGCAGCGAGACCTTCGCCGTCTGGCCGATATATTGCTCGATGGCGCGATGGACCGCGTCGCGGTCGAAACCCTCGCCGCCCGATAGCGTGACGTCGGCGATCACCTCGAAGGTTGCCGTCACCATCTCGTCGAAGAGATTGGCCGCCTGCCCCGGGACCAGGCGCGCGGCGGCGCGCTCGGCTGCGGCGGTCATCACCGGCGCCAGCGCCGCCACGTTGCGATGGGAAAACACCGGCGCTGCAGTGCGGCGTTGCCAGTGCCAGTCGGCACCCTCGGCCACGAAGAGGCTGTCGCCGATCCCGGGTGCCAGGATCAATTTCGTCACCAGCGACTTGGGATAGTTCTCCAGATTGTCGCGCAGAATCCGCCTCAGGGCCTCGGGGTCCATCACCATGTGCCAGCGCCGCCCGGTGGTTCCCGAAAGGATCGGCGCATGGGTGGCGATCTCGGGGATCAGTTCCAGCACGTTGCGCCGCGCCGCCTGCAGGCTGCCCCAGATGCCAAGGGGCCGGTCCGCCAGCCGGACGCGAACGGGCCGGGCGGGCGGTGCGGCTGTGGGCAGCGGGCGCATCCGGGTCATGGCGGGTGTCTCCTCGCGCGGGGCAGGCGGCGGTGTCGTGCGGGCAGTATAGGCCCGACGGCGCCGTTTCGCAGCCCGTTGCGGCGGCCCCGGCGCTCGGGTATCGGTGGGCCGCTGCCCAATGTCCGCCCTGGTAGGGAGCCTGCCCGATGTTCCAACGTCTCGCCGCGCCGCTGGTTGCGCTTGCCCTGCTTGCGGCCTGTGCCAGAAACGATCTGGCGGAACCGCCGATGCCGCTTGGCGAATTTGCGCTGGGATTGAACATCGCGGTTGCCGACAATGTGCAGATGGTGCCGATCAGCCGGCCGGCCGAACCGAAGGACTGGGAGGCCGCGATCCGCAAGGCGGTGGACGACCGGTTCGGCCAGTCGCGGTATCAGGGGACGAAGCTCTACAACATCGGCATCTCGGTCGACGCCTATGCGCTGGCCCCGCCCGGCATCCCGGTGGTTGCCGCGCCAAAATCGGTGCTTGTCGTCACGGCGAACATCTGGGACGACGCAGCGCAGAAGAAACTGAACCCCGAGGGCCAGCAGATCACGGTCTTCGAATCGCTGTCGGGCGAGACGGTGATCGGCACCGGGCTGACGCGGACTAAGCAGCAGCAGATGGATGCGCTGGCCTTCAATGCGGCGGTGAAGGTCCAGGACTGGTTGCTGGACCATCCCGAATGGTTCGGCATGACCGAGGACGAGCTGGCGGCGGCGCTGGCTGCGCGCAGTGCCGCGATGGCGGCCGCCCCCGCGCCGGAACCGGCCGCCCCCGCCGCTGCGGCACCGCCCGCCGCCACCGTCCCGGACGTGCCGCCGGCGACGGTCGAGCCTGCCGCGCCCAGCCTGCCCTGAGCCGCGATGCGGACCAACTGAGACTTGATTTTCCCCCGCTTCCTGATTAAGTCGCCGCCCGAGTGAACAGAGGCCCCTTCGGGGTCCCAGAAGCAAGGGCGGCCACGATGGCGAAGGCAAAGTTTGAACGGAACAAACCGCATGTGAACATCGGGACCATTGGTCACGTT
>JACSRN010000064.1 GCA_014879735.1 Paracoccaceae bacterium | reverse complement strand
GCCGGGTTGCCGGGTTGCCGGGTTGCCGGGTTGCCGGGTTGCCGGGTTGCCGGGTTGCCGGGTTGCCGGAGAGACGATCCCGGATGGGCGAGGCCGGCAAGACCGATTCGACACGAAGGACCCGGCCCGTCACCCTGCAACGGCCGATGGCGGCGGCGGGAAATCCCAGTGCTTCGCCGGATGTCCCTGTCAGCCCGCAGCCATCAGCGAAAGGCCGGGCGGGCGATCCGTCCGGGGGGCGGCGGGGACACCCACCGGGCTGGCGCGGGATGCGGACACGCCGATCTCGCTCAGCCGCAGGGCCCGCATGCCGCGGTGCTGCCCCAGCCGCGCCTGCGCCACCACGCGGCCGTCAAGGCCCTGGACTTCGATCCGGTCGAGCGACGCGTCGTCCAGCAGCAGCACCTGATCCGGCGCCAGCGCCATGACCTGCGCGAGCGACATCGTCACCCGGGTCAGCACGGCCCCGAGCTGGCTGTCGGCCTGCAGGACCAGTTGCCCCAGCGCCTGCGAGAAGACCGGCCCAGCCGTCGGCTGTTCGCTCTGCGGGCGCGGGGGCGGCAGGCGGCCCTTGCCCTCGGCCGGCAAGGCCAGAATCACCCGGCCCAACCCCTCATCCCCGGCAAAGCGGACACGGACATCGAGCACGCGATAGGGCTGATCCTCCAGCAGCAGGCCCAGCGGGCGCACATCCTCGAGAAACGAGCCGTAGCGAAAGCCCCCGGCCCAGACCAGATCGGCCTCATCCGCGAGCGCATCCTCCAGCCCCTCGAGCGCGCCGTCGATCACCCGGCTGACCATGGCGGCATCGACCCGCGTCGGCCGGCGCGGTGCGGTCGCCGGTGGCGGGACCCGACCCACCGTCTGCATGCCGATCAGCGCCGACATGACCTCGACCGAGAAGGCCAGCATGCCAAGCCCGCCCCCCGGCCCATCCAAAAGCGCGACCAGCGCCCGGTCGGGCGGCAGTTCCAGCAGTTCCGCCAACGACCGCCGCGTCAGCGCCAGCCCGTCGATCGTCATCAGAAGGCCCGTCGAATCGCGGGCGGCGCGGGCAAGCGCCAGCCGCCAGCCGTGATCTGCCCCGGGCGAGCCATCGGCACCCGCCTGGCTGCCCCGCTGAACCTTGCGCCGCAGGATTTCATTCATGCCCGTCTGCCCGTTCTGAACCACCAGACCGGACCAGCCTAGCGGTGCCGGCCTAACGAAGGGTTAAGCCGATCCCGTCCCGATCCTGAGCGGCAGCACGATGCGAAAGGCGGCGCCGCCCTGCCCCGGCAGATAGTCGATGGTGCCGCCGAGATTCGTCACGATCTCGCGGCAGATGGCCAGGCCCAGGCCCGCGCCGCTGGCCCGGACCTCGCCGGGCAGGCGCGAAAACTTCTCGAAGACGACGGTCTGCGCCACTTTCGGGATGCCCTTGCCGTTGTCGGCCACATCGATGCGCACCCGCCCGGCGCGCACCCGCGCGGTGATCCGCAATTCGGGCGCGAGAGCCTCGCAATATTTGCGGGCATTCGACAGCAGGTTGATCAGCACCTGGGTCAGCCGGTCGCCATCGGTGCGCAGGAAGACGTCCTCGGCCTGGGAATCGCGCAGGATGACGAAGGGTTTTTCGGGATTGACCTGTTCGCTGGCCAGGATGGCCCGGTCGATCAGGTCGCGCAGGTTCACGACGCCGACCGAAAGCTGGACCTTGCCGCTTTCAAGGACCGACAGGTCGAGCAGATCGTCCAGCAGCCGGGTCAGCCGCACCGCCTCGTCGCGGATGATCCGTCCGGACCGGGCAACGGTCTCGGGCGGCAGATCGCCCTCGGCCAGGATCTCGGAAAAGGCGCGGATCGAGGTCATCGGCGTGCGCAATTCGTGGCTGATCTGGCTGAGAAAGGTGTCCTTCTGCACCGACAGCAGCGTCAGTTTCGCATTCGCCTCGCGCAGGGCGGTGGCGGTGCGCGACAATTCGGCCTGCTGGTTTTCGAGCCGGGCGGAATATTCCAGGATCTGCGCCGATTCGCGGGCCACCTGCATCAGATCCTCGACCGAAACCGTCTCGCGCCCCACAAGCTGCGCGATCATCGCATGCGCCGTCGCCGCGCCGATCGAGCCGGACAGCCGCTCCTCGAGGCCAGCCAGGAAGTCCGGCGTCGGATCGGGCAGGAAACTGCGCTCCTTGCCCTGGGCGCGGGCGGCCTCTTCGAACAGCGCCTGCGCCGCCTCGTCGCCCAGGATGCGCTGCGCCATGATCAGCAGCGCCTCGGGCTCCGCCGCACCCTGCGCCCAGCGCTGCGGCCCGACCGGCCCGTCGAACACATTGACGAAGGCCACGCCCTGCAACCGTTCCACCGGGCCGGGAAAGGTGACGATCGAGCCGAGAAAGAACCCTGCGGCGTTGAGAAACAGCGACCAGAACAGCGCATGCACCAGCGGATCCATGCCCTCGGTCCCGAACAGCGCCATCGGACGCAGCCAGCCGATGCCGAACGGACCATCGGTCAGCACCGAGGGCGGCAGCACCGAGCCCGCACCGAAGGACGGCAGGAACAGCGCCCAGGCCCAGATCGCAAAGCCCGTGACCAGCCCCGCCACCGCGCCGACCCGCGTCGCGCCGCGCCAGAACATGCCCCCCAGCATGGCGGGCAGGAATTGCGCCACCCCCACGAAGGAGATCAGCCCGATGGTGGCCAGCGCCGAGGAGCCGCCGGAAATCCGGTAGTAGCCATAGCCCAGCGCCATCACCAGCGCGACCGAGATGCGCCGTGCGTTCAGCACCAGCGACCGGAAATCCTCGGACATCGCCCCCGGGCGACGCAGCCGCAGCCAGCCGGGAATCACGATATGGTTCGACACCATGGTGGCCAGCGCGATGGCCTCGACGATCACCATCGAGGTGGCCGAGGAAAACCCGCCGAGAAAGGCCAGCATCGCCAGCGCGCCCTGCCCCTGCGACAAAGGCAAGGTGAGGACGAACATGTCGGGGTTCGACCCCGGCGGCATCCGTTCCAGCCCCAGGACCGCGATGGGCACGATGAACAGGCTCATGGTGAAAAGATAGGCCGGGAAGGCCCAGCTCGCCCGGGCAAGCTGGCGCTCGTCGGAGTTCTCGACCACCATGACCTGGAACATCCGCGGCAGGCTGAGCACGGCCGCCGCCGACAACGCCAGAAGTGCAGTCCACCGCCCGGGCTGCATCTGCCAGCCCTGCAGCACCGAGGCGTCGATCCGCTCCAGCATCGGGCCGATGCCGCCGGCCAGACCCCAGACGACAAAGATGCCGACCGCGACCAGTGCCACCAGCTTCACCACCGCCTCGACGGCAATCGCCGCGACGATGCCGTGATGCTGTTCGCGCGCATCGAGATTGCGGGTGCCGAACAGGATGGTGAACAGCGCCAGCCCCGCCGCCACCCAGGCCGCCGTCTGCCCGGTGGCGAAGGGTCCGTCCTCGCCCGGGGCCAGTTCGGCGAAGACGCCGAAGGCCAGCACCACCGATTGCAATTGCAGCGCGACATAGGGCGTGACGGCCACCACCGCCATAACGGTGACGATCACGCCCAGAAGGTTCGACTTGCCGAAGCGCGACGAGATCAGGTCGGCGATCGAGGTGATGCGCAATTGCCGGCCGATCCGCACCAGCTTGCGCAGCACCCACCACCAGCCGACGAAAACCAGCGTCGGGCCAAGATAGATCGTCACGAATTCAAGCCCGGACCGCGCGGCATAGCCGACAGCGCCGTAGAAGGTCCAGGCCGTGCAGTAGATCGACAGCGACAGCGTATAGACAAGCGGCGAGCGCAGCCAGCGCAGCCGCCCGGCCCGCGCCTGCCGCTCGACCAGGAAGGCGACGACGAAGAGGCCGATCACATAGACAAGGCAGGACAGCACGAGCAGGTTGAACGGCATGGCCTAGTCGTCCTCCGCCTCGCCCTCGTCCTCGGGATCGCCCTCCGGATCGCCCTCAGGGTCGCGCGCCGACAGCCCGCGGGCAAAGACTGCCGCAATGCCGATCAGCAGCGCCCAGACGGTGAAGAAATAGATGACATCCTCCGACAGCCGGCGCAGCCCCTGACCGGCCGGCGACCAGAGCGCGGGCAGGACGAAGAAGAAGACGCCCAGAACCGGCAGCAGCCGCGCCGCATCGCGCAGACGCCGGCGGCGGTAGGGCCGGGGAGCAAGAAAGATCGCACGGCGGCGGGGGGGCTTCATGGCGGGATGGCGATCTAGTCCCGCCCGGCCAGGGCGCGGACCTCGGCCAGGATCTCGGCATTCGAGAACGGCTTGGTCATGAAGCGCGTGGCCCCCGCCTTCACCGCCGCCTCGCGGTCGCGCGGCAGGCCCTTGGCCGTCAGCATCAGCACCGGCAGCGCCGCCGTCACCGGATCGCCGCGCAGGCTGGCCAGCACGTCCAGCCCCGACATCCCCGGCAGCATATGGTCAAGGATCACCAGGCGGGGCATCAGCCGCCGCGCCGCCTCGGCCGCGCCATCGCCCCCCGACAGATGCATCACCTCCCAGCCGTCGCGCCGCAGGATGAAGCCGATCGCCTCGGCGATGTTCGGCTCGTCCTCGATCAGCAGGACGCGCTGGGCCATGTGTGCTCCCCCGATGCGCGCCAGCCGATGCAGCCGCCGCCCGTGTCGCAGCCAGTATCAGACGGAATTTGCACCGCTGTCAAAACCCCGCTCCACGACGGTGCCGAGAATGGAGATCTCGCGCCGCGCCGGACAGGCGTCTCGCGGGCAGATCCGGCAGGTCGACCCCACCGGCAGCGCCGGACCGGGCACCCCGGGCGCGGGCAGGATCAGCATGGCGGCGGTCCGCAGGTCGGGACCCTGAAAGCCGAAGGGCAGCTCGGCCTCGCAAAAGGCCAGCGCATGGAAGCGGGCACCGGCGGGGGGCGGTGTGTCAAGCAGGGCCTGCACCGCCATGCCCGGCCGAGCCAGCGCCGAGAACAGCGGCCAGAGCGGACAGGCCGCCGCGAACCGTGGCAGGGTGAACCCCCGCGCCGGCTTGCGGAAAAGCAGCGTCCCCGAAGCGTCGCACAGCACCAGGCCGGCCTCCGCCCCCGGCATCAGCGCAATCCGCCGCATCACCGACAGGACGCCGGCCGAAAAGCGCGCAGCCAGCCGGGCAGGATCGGGGCCGAGCTCGGCCAGCGCCGCCGAAAACGGCCCAAGCGGCAAAGCCACCGCATCGGCCGCGACGCGGGCGAGATGGGCCTCGGCCAGTTGCCGCGCCGCGGCCGATCCGATCGTCTGCACCGCCGCCTGCACCGCGGCAAGATTGCCGGTCTCGACTTCGGGCAGATGCCAGCCCCGGACCGAAAGCCAGGCCTCAAGCTCGTCCTGCGGCGCGGCGATTCCGGCCTCGGGTGCCGTTGCGGATCGGTCGAGATAGGCGACCAGCGCCCCCGCCCCATCGGCCAGACGCTCGGAATCCTTGTGCAGGTTCAGGTGGAACCGGCGCTGCCAGTCGGGCGAGAGATCCTCGGTCTCGACCAGGATCGCCGAGGTCGCGCGCACCCCCGACAGCGCCGAGAGCAGCTCGTGCAGCGCCGCCGACAGATGCGGATCATGGCCGAGCCGATCGTTCAGTGCTGCAACCGCGCGCTCCAGCGTAGCGGCCCGGCCGTGCAGCGCCGCAACCAGCGCCGCCCATCCCGGAAAACGGCTGGCAAAATCGTCCAGCCGGGCAATCTCGGCGGTCGCCTCGGGGAATGCCCCCGCGGCCGCCCGCAACTCCTCGGCCAGCGCACCGGAAGAAGCGCCGGTCAGCGCTTCGGTCTCGACCCCCAGCGCCGCTGCCAGCCGCGCCAGCACCTCGGCCGTAACATTGCGCCGTCCATGTTCGATCAGGTTGAGATAGGAGGCCGAGATCCCGGCCTCTTGCGCCAGATCCGCCTGCCTCAGCCCGAGCACCAGCCGCCGCTCGCGCAACCGCGCGCCGGTGAGGGGGGCAGTCATCACGGATAACCCTTCGACATGATGCCGAGTTTACACCGACGGCAATGGTTTACAAATCCTGTGAACGACGCAACTCGCCGCATCGCGCGGACCGGGGCGCTGCCCCGGACCCCGGGATATTTTTGCAGAGAAGAAGGCGCATTCAGAGATTCTTAACTTTCATCGGGCGAAATGGCCCTGCGGTACAGGCGGGGACGCCGATGATCGTCGGAGGAGAAGGCATCCCGGCGGCTGGAGAAATCCCCCGTCCGGGATGTCCGCTTTGTCTGAGGTCTTCTTCTCTGCAAAAATATCCCGGGGTCCGGGGCAGCGCCCCGGCCAGCGGCGGGTGCCGGGTGGAGGGGCAAAAAATAGGCGCGCCCGAAAATGGGGCGCGCCCTGTTCGACGGGATCAGGCTCAGTTCAGTGCCTTGTCGGTGATTTCATGGGTGAATGCACCCTCGGGGGCCTTGGTGATCACCGCATCCGACCCTCCCGACAGCAGCGCATCGACGGTGCGCTGGTAGTCGGCATCGTCGAGCGCGCCGTTCGATCCGGCGGTCAGCTTCGCCACCTCGCCCATCATCCGCTTCTGGTGCGATTCGGTCTGTGCGCCGGTCTCGTCGTTTTCCAGCACGATCATCGCGGCCTCGTCGGGGTTCTCCTCGGCCCATTTCCAGCCCTTCATCGAGGCGCGGACGAATTTCACCATCGTCTCGACAAAGGCCGGATCCGCCAGCTTGTCCTGCATGACATAGAGGCCGTCCTCCAGTGTCGCCACGCCTTCGACGGTGTAGTTGAAGTTCACCAGTTGCTCGGGCGTGATGCCGGCATCGATGACCTGCCAGTATTCGTTGTAGGTCATGGTCGAGATGCAGGCCGCCTGCTTTTGCAGCAGCGGGTCGACGTTGAAGCCCTGTTTCAGCACCGTCACCCCATCGGGCGAGCCGTCGGTGGGCAGGCCGAGCTTGCCCATCCAGTTCAGGAAGGGATATTCATTGCCGCCGAACCAGACGCCGAGCGTCTTGCCCTTGAAGTCGGCCGGCGTTGCCACGCCCGATTCCTTCAGGCAGGTCAGTTGCATCCCCGAGGATTTGAACGGCTGGGCGATGTTCACCAGCGCCAGCCCCTTTTCCCGTGCGGCAAGGGCAGAGGGCATCCAGTCGACCACCACATCGGCGCCGCCGCCGGCGATCACCTGGGTCGGCGCCACGTCGGGGCCGCCGGGCAGGATGGTGACGTTCAGGCCCTCTTCCTCGTAGAAGCCCTTGTCCTTGGCGACATAATAGCCGGCGAACTGGGCCTGCGTGACCCATTTCAATTGCAGGTTCACATCCTCTGCCCAGGCGCCTGTCGCCATCAGCGCCGCCATGAAGGTTCCCGTCAGCAGTTTCCTCATCTTGTCCTCTCCTGTTGCGGGGCCTTGCCGACCCCTTGGTTATCGTCTCTGCGACGGGTGCCAAAACGTCACCCGTTTCTCGATCAATGCGACCAGCCCATAGAAGACCGAGCCGGCGATGGCGGCAACGGCAATCTCGGCCCAGATCATGTCGAGCTGCAACTGGCCGATCGAGGCGTTGATGCGAAAGCCCATGCCCACGATGGGGCTGCCGAAGAACTCTGCGACGATGGCCCCGATCAGGGCAAGCGTGGTCGCGATCTTCAGCCCGTTGAAGAGGAAGGGCATGGCGGCGGGAAAGCGCAGCTTCCACAGCGTCTGCCAGTAGCTGGCCGACCAGGTGGCCATCAGGTCGCGCTGCATCGGCTCGGTCGCCTTCAGCCCGGCCACCATGTTCACGAGGACGGGGAAGAACACCATCACGACGACCACCGCCGCCTTCGAATGCCAGTCGAAGCCGAACCACATCACCATGATCGGCGCGATCCCGACGATGGGCAGGGCGGCGACGAAATTCCCCACCGGCAGGAGGCCGCGCTGCAGGAAGGGCGAGCGGTCGACGGCGATCGCCGCCAGGACCGCCGCGCCGCAGCCGAGGACATAGCCGCCCAATGCGCCCTTCAGCGCGGTCTGGCGGAAGTCGGCCCAGAGCACCGGCAGGCTGTTTGCGATCCGTGCGGCGATGGCCGATGGCGGGGGCAGGATGACCGGCGAGACCGCGAACAACCGCACGACCAGTTCCCACAGGATCAGGATCGCAATGCCGAAGACCGCGGGCACCAGCCAGCGCACCAGCGATCCACCGCCCTGGGCGAGGCCGACATTGATGCTGGTGGCGCCGAACCAGAGCGCGGCGACCAGGCCCAGCCGGGCATCGAAGCTCCAGGCCAGCACAATCAGGGCAAGGCCGGCGATCCACCAGGGCGAGGGCGCGCGGGTCATCGCGCCAGCCCCATGCGTTTCAGCGTCATCCGCTCCAGCTGGCCAATCACGCCCACCAGGGTCGCCGCCACGATGGCCGCGGCAAAAAGCGCAGCCCAGATCTGGGTGGTCTGGCCGTAATAGCTGCCCGACAGCAGCCGCGCGCCAAGGCCGGCCACGGCGCCGGTCGGCAATTCGCCGACGATGGCGCCGACCAGCGCCGCCGCCGCCGCCACCTTCAGCGAGGCGAAAAGATAGGGCAACGAGGCGGGAAACCGCAGCGAGAGCAGGGCCTGCATCCCCGAGGCGTTCCAGGTATGCAGCAGGTCGATCTGCATCCGGTCGGGCGCGCGCAGGCCCTTCACCATGCCCACCACCACCGGGAAGAACGACAGATAGGCCGAGATCGCCGCCTTGGGCAGCAGGCCCTGTATCCCCATCGAATTCATCACCACGATGAACATCGGCGCGATGGCAAGGATGGGGATGGTCTGGCTGGCGATGGCCCAGGGCATCACGCTCATGTCCATGGCGCGGCTGTAGACGATGCCCACCGCCAGCGCCACGCCCAGGGCGGTGCCCAACGCAAAGCCCAGCAGCGTGGCCGAAAGCGTGATCCAGGCATGGTAGACCAGGCTGCGTTTCGAGGTGACGGCCTGGCCGAACGCACCTTTCCACAATTCCGCCGCCACCTGATGCGGTGCGGGCAGCACGGGGCGTTCCAGCCGCATCGTCTCGGCCACCACCTGCGTGGCACCCGGCACCGGCTGGCCCGCCCGTGCGGCCTGATCATAGACCCAGGTCCGGTTCAGCGCGACGGCCGCGGCATACCACAGCACGACGATGGCGGCGACCACGGTCAGGATGGGCATGAGCGATTTCATTTCGGTCTGTTCCGGGCGCGCTTGCCCCGCGACAGGCCCCATGTGTTCACGCGATGATGGTTGCGCTTCAGCCATTCGCCATCCAGCCAGATGGCCCCGGCAATGACCGCCAGCGCCACCGGCGCCACGGCGCCGCCCGGCCAGCGCGCCTGGGCCACCAGCGCGACAAGGCCCAGCGCCACGGCCAGCATCACCCCCCGCACCACCCGGGCGCGCGGCAGCCAGTGCGGCAGATCGCCGGCGCCTCGCTCATTCGTCATAGGAATGTCCCGCCCTGAGCCCTTCGCGCACGCGATGGGCGATCTCGATGAAGGCGCGCGAGTCGCGGATCTCCAGCGGCCGCTCGCGCGGCAGGGGGCTGTCGATCACATCGGTGATGCGGCCCGGCCGCGGCGACATGACCACGATCTTCGTCGACAGATAGACCGCTTCGGGGATCGAATGGGTGACGAAGCCGATGGTCTTCTCGGTCCGCGCCCAGAGGCGCAGCAGCTCTTCGTTCAGCCGGTCGCGGACGATCTCGTCCAGCGCGCCGAAGGGTTCGTCCATCAGCAGGATGTCGGCATCGAAGGCCAGCGCCCGGGCAATCGAGGCGCGCTGCTGCATGCCGCCCGAAAGCTGCCAGGGATATTTGTTGCCGAACCCCTCCAGGTCGACCAGCGCCAGCACCCGCTCCACCCGGGCCTTCTGCTCCTCCCGCGAAAAGCCCATGATCTCCAGCGGAAGCCGGATGTTTCCCGCGATGGTCCGCCAGGGGTAGAGCCCTGCCGCCTGAAAGACATAGCCATAGGCCCGGCTGCGCCGCGCCTCGTCGGGGGACATGCCGTTCACCGTCAGGCTGCCGCCGGTCGGATATTCCAGCGCGGCGATGCAACGCAGGAAGGTGGTCTTGCCGCAGCCCGAGGGGCCGATGAAGCTGACGAAATCACCCTTCTCGACCTTCAGGTTCACATCCTTAAGCGCCTCGACCGGGCCGTCATCGGTCTGGAACACCAGATTCAGCCCCCTGGCCTCGATCACCGCGGGCGCGATGTTCATCGTGTCCTTCATGCCGCCCGCCCTTGCGGTTGTTGCCCCGGGTTCATGCCGCTGACGCCCGCCTGCGCTGCTGCCACGCGAATGCCCGCCGGCGCCGGATCCGGCCCGCCGCCACCGCGGCGCGGCAAGGGCGCCGGCGACGCCCGGCCGTTGCCGGCAATGCCGGATCCCCCCCGAAGCGGGGGTGGCGGCGGCCTGCGCCCAGACACTGCGGTCATGTCACATCGCCCTCATCAGCCCGCCATCGACGCGCAGGTTCTGCCCGGTGATATAGCCCGCACCCTCCGAGGCAAGAAAGACCACCGTGCTTGCCACCTCATCGATCGTGCCATAGCGCCGCATCGGCACCGCTGCCGCCCGGGCGTCCTGCTTCGGCAGGCTGTCGATCCAGCCTGGCAGGATATTGTTCATCCGGATGTTTTCCGCCGCGTAGCGGTCGGCAAATAGCTTGGTGAAGGCCGCAAGCCCCGCCCGCGCCACGGCCGAGGTCGGGAACATGTCCGATGGCTCGACCGCCCAGGCCGAGGAGATGTTGACGATCGCCCCCCCGCCCTGCCGCTGCATGATCGGCGTCACCAGGCGCACCGGGCGGACCACGTTCAGGAAATAGGTCTCGATCCCGGTCATCCAGTCCTCGTCCGTCAGATCCAGGATCGGCGCCTTTGGCCCGTGGCCGGCACTGTTCACCAGCACATCCACCCGACCCCAGCGCGCCATCGCCAGATCGACGAGGCGGGCGATATCTTCGGTCGAGCGGTTCGACCCGGTGACGCCCAGCCCGCCCAGCTCCGCCGCCAGCGCCTCGCCGCGGCCCGAGGAGGACAGGATCGCCACCGCATAG
>JACSRN010000001.1 GCA_014879735.1 Paracoccaceae bacterium | reverse complement strand
AGAAGTCATGGTCTCCCTCGGAGCACAAATCCAGGACGGTACACCAATCCTCCGCTTGAAACCACAGGACGGCTGAGCGGGTTCCCAGCCTTGCAAGCCCGCGACGGCGATCAGATCACCGATGCCCGGAGGTGCGGGCCGGGCCGTCCCATCCGGCGCCAGACTTGGCCGCAGACTCGGCGGCAGACTCGGCGGCAAGCACCTCTGCGACCGTTCGCGCCACCTCTGCCGCATTCGGCATGTCGAGATGAATCCCGATGCTCTGAAAGCGCACTGGAAACGTCTTGCCACCCACGCTTGCCGCCCAGCCCTCGCGCAGGGCAAGGCGCAGGCGTCGCGCGATCCAGTTCAGATCCACCGGCCTGTCCTTGGCCACGATAAGGCGGCCTTCGTCATCGATTGGCAAATCGACGAAGAATTCGGGAATGAAGGCGATGCCCCGCGCCCTTGCCTCATCTTCGAGCAAGGTCCCCGCCTGGCCGATCAACGCAAGGCCGAACGGCTGTACCGCATCGCAGACCGCGGCGGCCAGTACCTCGTCGCGGCCGGACATGCTGTAGATCACGCCGTGCAGCTTGACATGGCCCAGGACGGCACCCTCGATCTCGACAAACCCTTTCAATCCGCCGATCTGATGGATCAGGTTGTCGCGCAGATCCTCGCGCCCGATCTTCATTTCGCGCCGGCCGAAGCCGGCATGATCGGGCAGCGAGGGATGTGCACCGATCTTCAGGCGATGGTGCAGCGCCAGTTTCACGGTCTTGCCGATCGTCATCGGGTCGCCGCCGTGGACGCCGCAGGCGATATTGGCAAGCTGGATATGGGGGGCGATTTTCTCGTCATCGCCGGTGCGAAATATGCCGAAGCTTTCGCCCATATCGCAGTTCACACCATAAAAATCCCGTCCCGTCATATCGGCCTCGCTGCGGTTGAAAATGCCCTGCTGGCATTGCTGGCGGATCGGCTCGTTGTCTCAGGCCGGGCCTGGCAGGCGGGGGATGAGGCCGATCAGGTTCCTGCCGAACCCGCCATCCACCGTCAGTTCTGCCCCATGCACATAGGCGGATTGATCCGAGGCAAGAAAGACGGCGGCCTGGGCGATATCTTCCGGCCGGCCGACCCGGCCCAGCGGGACAGCCCGTTCCCGGGCTTTTCGCGAATTCGAATCGACATAGGCTGCGGCGGTGGCCGGCGTTTCGATCATGCCGGGATGCACGACGTTGCAACGAATGCCTCTCGGCCCCCATTCAAGGGCCATCTGTCGGGTCAGGGCAACGACGGCAGCCTTCGCCGCACTGTAGGGCCCCATATTCGGCACCACCGATTCGGCTGAAAGTGAACCAATGTTCACAATCTTTCCCTCACCGGTGGCCAGCATCGGCTGAGCGAAGCGGCGGCAGGCGAGGAAATAACCAGTCAGGTTGACCGAAAGCATCCGGTTCCAGTCGGAAAGACTGAAGCTTTCCAGGGGGCCGCTGCGAAAGATCGCCGCATTGTTGATCAGGATCTGTGCCGATCCCAGCGTTTGCGCGATATGTTTTGCTGCGTGGTCAAGGCTTTCCTCGCAGGACGTGTCGCAGGTGACGGCAACTGCCCGGCCACCCTGCGCGATGATCCGCTCGGCGCTTGTCGCGGCATTCTGCGCCTGGATGTCCAGAACGGCAACCTGGGCGCCGGCCTCGGCACAGGCCGCTGCAATGGCCTGGCCGATACCGCTGCCCGCACCGGTCACGACGCAGACCTTCGCTTCAAGAACTTTCTTCAAGCCTTCCTCCCGTATCAATGGCTGATCCTGCAGACCGACCGGCGACAAGTCGGTTGACGCATCTCATGCTTGCATTTATGGTCGGACCTTATATCGCAATCAAGTGCAGATCGCATCGTGCGGGTTGGTTGTTGGGTTTTTCGTTTTGTCTGTGGTGGTCATGCTGGGAGGGTTTGGTGCTTTTG
>JACSRN010000002.1 GCA_014879735.1 Paracoccaceae bacterium | reverse complement strand
CGTCGGCAGCGTCAGATGTGTATAAGAGACAGGCCCTGCACCTCGGCGCGGCGGGCCCAGTAGACCCGGTGGCTGAAGGCGCGGCGCGACAGGTGATCGGCGGACCACACCGGCTCCCAGGGGCGCAGAAAGCTGGCGCTGTCTTCGCGCAGCGCGGCCCAGGCACGCCAGTCGTCATGGCCCGGCAACCGCAGTGTCAGCCGTTCGGTCTCGATCCGGGCGCTGCGGCGCAGGCCGAACATCACGCAGACAGTGCCGCGCGGATCGCGTCGATCCCCGGCGCGGCCTCCACCGGGCCATAGAGCGCCAGCGCCGCATCGGCCGAGCGCAGCGCCCCGCTCCAGTCGCGCACCGCCTGCAGGGTGACGGCATCGATCCGTTCGACCGCCTCGGTCAGATCCGGCACCCGGCCCCAGATCGCCAGCAGCCGGGCGTTGCGTTCGGCCCGGCTCGAGGCGCCTTCGAGGCCCATCAGCATGCCGGCCCGGATCTGCGCGCGGGCACGGGCGACCTCGGCCTCGGTCATGTCCTCGGCGGCGCGGCGCAGTTCGGCCACGGTCAGATCGGCCAGTTCCGCCACTTCCTCGCCGCTGGTCCCGGCATAGATCGTGACATGGCCGGTGTCGTCATAGGCCGCGGATTGCGCGTAGATCGTGTAGCACAGCCCGCGTTCCTCGCGGATCTTCTGGAACAGCCGGCTCGACATGCCGCCGCCCATCACCATCGCCCAGACCTGCGCGACATAGACCGCCGGGTCGCGGTAGCCCGGCGCCGCAAGGTTCAGCGCGAAATGCGCCTGTTCCAGATCCTTCACCTCGCGCCGTTCACCGCGGGCAAAGCGGGCGGGGTCGGCCGGGCGGTTGCCCACCGC
Source organism: Paracoccaceae bacterium (assembly GCA_014879735.1). Taxonomy (GTDB): domain Bacteria; phylum Pseudomonadota; class Alphaproteobacteria; order Rhodobacterales; family Rhodobacteraceae; genus Pseudogemmobacter. The sequence goes on along the minus strand of JACSRN010000002.1, from coordinate 1,091 downwards.
GGCAAGGCCGCCGAAGATCGCCTCGGCCTGGGCCACGATGGCGTCATGGTCGACACCGCCGGCCGCCGACAGGATCATCCGGTCCGGTCCATAGTGCCGCCGCACGAAGGCGCCAAGATCGGTGCGGGAAAAGCCCGAGACCAGCGCCTCGGGGCCAAGGATGGTGCGGCCGAAGGCCTGGCCGGGATAGGAAATCTCGTGCAGCCAGTCGAAGATGATGTCATCGGGCGTATCGTTGGCCTGGCCGATCTCCTGCAGGATGACATGGCGTTCGGTCTCGATATCATCGGCGTCGAACACCGGGTTCAGCACGATGTCGGAAATCACGTCCAGCGCAAGCGGCACATCGGCCGAAAGACAGCGCGCGTAATAGGCGGTCATCTCGCGCGAGGTATAGGCGTTGATATAGCCGCCCACGTCCTCGATTTCCTCGGCAATCTGCAGGGCGGTGCGGCGCTGCGTGCCCTTGAAGGCCATGTGTTCCAGAAAATGCGCGATGCCGTTCTGCTCTGCCGCCTCGTGGCGTCCCCCGGCCCCGACCCACAACCCGCAGGAGGCGGATTTCAACCCGGGCATGGACTCGGTAACAATGCGGAAACCGTTCGACAGGGTGTGCAGTTGAACCGTCAAGGCGTGATCCGTTCCCGGTATATGCGTCGCATAGCTCATACAGGCATGGTTCCGCTTGTGGAAGAGGCGGCGAAGCGGCACAATTATCCATGCTCAGGTTTGTCCCCACGCTTGTCGCCATGCTGCTGGTCGCGTCCTGCGTGGCAGCGGACAGTTCGATGCAGACCGTCGACGGCCGCGCGCTGCAGGTGGCGCTGGTGGAGGGGTATTTCTGGCCCGATAGCGTTGCGGACACCCTGCCGGACGGCACCAAGCAAGAGATCGAGGTTTTCCCGCGGGTCGATGCGCTGGTGGTCAGCGACCCGCGCGGGCCATTGAGCACTGCGGATGCCGAAGCCGCCCGCGCCGCCGTGGCGGCACATTGCAGGGCGAAGGGAGTGGAGGGCTACGCCCCCGACAGCCGGTTCGCCGACGGGGCCTGGGCCTGTCTCTTATACACATCTCCGAGCCCACGAGACCTC